>JBMOJJ010000386.1:0-3300 GCA_049315845.1 Rhodoferax sp. | reverse complement strand
AGGAGCACTCCATGAAGACCCCACACCGAAAGTTCGCCAATGTCATGTGCTGCTGTGTCATGCTGCTGGGCGTCGTATCAGTTTCGCTTCCCGCCAACTACAGTACTTTGCCAATCACGCCTTGCCTGGCTTCGGGCTGCAAAGTGAATGCTGTCCCATTTGCAGCAATAGCTCGCGTGACTTCGTGACTTCAGCTGCAGTGGCGACTGCTGCAATGTTCGATGCCACGCTATCAACATATTTTGCTGTCGCTTCCGACATTGATTTCAGCGAGGCGCAGCGGGCGGCCAGGTGTTTCTTGACAATAGCCAGATCGCCAGCATCGCGTACTTCGGCAGCCACTTCACCCAGATCGAGCACGCCTTCGACGGTGGCGTTCGCAATACTGAGCTGGCTAATGACCAGCTTGAGCATGTCTTTGTCGTTGGGTGAGGCCGTGGCCGAGCGCTTGGAAAGCTCGGACAAGCTGGCCGAAAACCCCGCCGACAGCTTACTGAACTCAGTGACTGACTTGGACATGGCAGCCTTGTTTTGAGCCATGGCCGGCTGTGCAACAAGCACGACGGCAAAAAGCGCAGTAAACCAGATTCGATTGGCATGCATGGCGATCCCTTGGAGTAAGTGTCAGCGGAACTTTACACCTGTTGGGCTGGTGGCTATCGGCTGGTTCCAATCGTGGCAGAACGACTGACGAATCCGAACTGAGAGCGCGCAGCCACACTACCCCCGATAGCCAAGCATCCTCGCCGGCAGGAACAGAATGCTCTTGACCAAGGCCAACACCGCGCCAATGCTGATACCGATCAGCTTCAACGGGATCGAGACCAGCCAGACGATGGGCCAGAACACCAGTGACAGCAGGGCCAGCGGCCAGCACAGCACAAACAGGATGCACCAACCGACCAGCATGAGCAGCGTCTTCACCGGGCTTATGACCGATGCGCCACGACGTTGGCCGCGTCCAGCGTCACGACGGTTTGAGCCTGACCATTGCGGGCATGCCCTTCCTGGGCGACAGAGTCGAACGTCAACAACATCGCGCCGTTGATGGCGACCGTCATCAGCACGGCAATGAGAAGTCCGGCAAAGCGGGTTGTGCGATTCATGTTCATTTGTTCTCTCCAGTTTGAGGCCACTGCGGCCCGTTGAAGAGAATGTAGGAGGGCTTGATCTGGATTTCAATCCCGTTGCGACAGACTGCGTCACTGCGAGACAGATCGGGCAAATTCAGCGACAGACCGGGCGTACCCGAGCCGATTGGCCACTACTGTCTGGACGGACGCAACCTCATCAGCTTCACTCCCCCTGTCACCACCGTCAACAAGAGACACTAAGCCAATCGCCGCGAGTCCATCAAGACCCGCAGTTGGCCCCATTGCAGTCGAACCGCAGGACTCAAAACCCAAGCCAAATAGAGCATCCAGCCCACTGATCACAGTGCCCGTGCTAATCCGGAATCGCATACCCTTTTTCGCGGAACAAGTGCAGGCAGGCGTCCACCACAGTGGCGTCAAAGAGTGACCCACGTCCGCGCTCGATTTCGCTCAATGCAGCCGCAACGCCGAACGCAGGGCGGTAGGGTCGGGACGAAGACATGGCCTCGACCACATCAGCCACGCCAATGATGCGTGCATTGAGCTGGATGGCATCCCCTTTCAAACCCTGCGGATAGCCGCTGCCGTCCATGCGCTCATGGTGCTGCAAGACAATCTCCGCGATCGTCCACGGAAACTTAACTTGATTCAAAATTTCATAGCCGAACTGCACATGGCCCTGAATCAACTGGTATTCAAGCGGTTTCAACTTGCCCGGTCTGGTCAGAATTTCTGCCGGAATACCAATTTTGCCAATGTCGTGCAGATGACCCGCAACATTCAATCCTTCTTGCTGACGGGCATCAAGCCCGAGTTCACTGCCAATGGCTACTGCGATGGCGGCTACACGCCGCTCGTGACCCGCGGTGTAGGGATCGCGTATCTCGGTCACCTGGGTGGCTACCTCCACCGCCCCCATGAAGGCGGTTTGAAGTTCGGCAATATAGCGTTTGACCTCCTCCTGCGCCTGAACTTTCTCGGTGATGTCCTGCCCTTGAGCGATGACGGACTGCACTGTCTGACCATCGGGCGCATAGATGGTCGCCGAATTCCATTGCACCTTGTGTATCGACTGGTCCTGATGCTGTATATCGATCTCCACGTGGCTCCAACGCTCGCCGGTCAAGGTCTGGCGAATCAGTGCCATAGACTCTTGCGCGAATTCAGGGGGAAACAGCACAGTCAACGGGAGCCCGATGACATCAGCCTCATGGCGCCCACTCAGTAATTCAAAAGCGTGATTGAAGCGTGTGATGTGCAGCTGCGTGTCCCACACGATGATTGGCGCGTTGGCATAGTTGATCAGGTTTTCAAGATAGGCATTGGAGTCACGCAGCGCCAACTCGGCCAGTTTCAGCTTGGTGCTGTCGGTAAGCACGATCCGAAGGCTTTGCCCGGTGCCGTCGTCCGGCACGGCCATGGTGACCAGATGTGCCAAAAATGGCAACTCGTCGCGCCTTAGCATTCGCAAATCGCAGGACTGCACCTCAGCCTTGCTCTGGATCTGCATCCGCATCAAATAGTAGATGTCCTGATCGTCCGGCACGATGAAGTCGATGATTGGCTTTCCAGTCAACTCTTTGCGCTCAATGCCGAACAAGGCAGCGGCGGTCAGGTTGACTTGCAGGATCAACCCACTGCCGCTGACGGTGCAGTAACCCACCGGGGCCATGTCGTAAAAATCGAAATAACGTGCCTGCGAGGTGTCGAGTTCGGCCTGTGATCGGCGCAATTCCTCGTTCTGCATCTCCAACTCGATCTGATGCACTCGCAACTCGTGCAGTGCATCTTTTGCCAGCTCAGGCGTCAGCTTGTCGAGTTGTTCTGACACCCAAGCGGGGTTGGCCAGAAAGGTCTTTTCGGCCTGCTTACGCAGCGAGTGGGTCTCGCTCATAGGCTCACCAGCAGTTTGCGGGGGGGCTGGTTATAGCGGCTCATGTGGCACATCGATCATTGCTGTGATCATTATTCCACCATCGGAGGTGAAAAGTGACACATCGGTGATATGAACAAATAGTGCTGACAGTTGCCCAACTCCAATGAATCACCGTCGGCGGGTCCTGACGGGCTGATCTAGACACCTACCCGCCGGTGGACTTTCAGAACGGGTCGCTCTCAAAGCAGTCGCAGAAGAGGCCTCACCCGCGCTTCACGAACGCCTCAAACTCCGCTACCGGCAGCGGCTTGCTAAACAGATAGCCCTGGT
>JBMOJJ010000064.1:0-14781 GCA_049315845.1 Rhodoferax sp. | reverse complement strand
GGAGCCAACGCCACGCCAGCCCAGCGCCTCAGCCGAGCCGGTGCAAGCGCCGACCTTGTGCAGGGCTTGGCGCTGTATGAACAAGTCAAGGCCCATGTCATCGGCAAGATTCAGGACGGCTCGTGGGGTGCCGGCCACAAACTGCCCTCGGATCACGAACTGGTGGCGCAGTTCGGCATCTCGCGCATGACGATCAATCGCGCCTTGCGTGAGTTGGTGGAACAAGGGCGGATCGTCCGGCAGGCCGGCGTTGGCAGCTTTGTCGCTGAGAACAAGCCGCAATCGACCCTGCTGCAAATCGCCAACATTGCCAGCGACATCCGGGCGCGCGGCCATGACTGGGGCTACCGGCTGCTGCTGGTGGAGCGCATCGCGGCGTCCTCGGATGAGGCGGCCTGGCTTGATCTGCGTGCCGGCGGATCGGTATTCCACAGCGTCTGTCTGCATCTGGAGGATGGCACGCCGGTGCAGTTGGAAGATCGCTACGTCAACCCGCGCGCGGTGCCGGATTTTCCGAGCCAGGACCTGAGCAGCACGCCACCCAGCGAGTACCTGGTGCGCCATGTGCCGTTCGACCAGATCGAGCACCTGGTCGACGCCGTGCTGCCGAGCGCCGAACAGGCCGAGCAGCTTTCGATGCTGGCGTCAGAGCCGTGCCTGCTGCTGACCCGGCGCACCTGGAGCCGTGGCCTTCCGATCACGGTGGTGCGCTGCCTGCACCCGGCAACGCGCTACTGGCTCGGGAGCCGCTTTCGAGCCGACGGCAATCAAAGTTTTGGCCTGTGAGCATTGGAGCCGCCGCCGCGTCACGGCGCTGCCTCACATCGCCTTGAACAGGTGCACGTAGAGCCGGCTCACCGGCAGCTTCTCCGACCGCCCGCGCAGTGACAGGCTCAGCTTGCCGGCCTCGTCGCGCGT
This sequence comes from Rhodoferax sp., assembly GCA_049315845.1. Taxonomy (GTDB): domain Bacteria; phylum Pseudomonadota; class Gammaproteobacteria; order Burkholderiales; family Burkholderiaceae_C; genus Rhodoferax. The sequence continues at coordinate 13,863 of JBMOJJ010000064.1, read as the reverse complement.
TACAGCCTCGATGCAGGTGGAGTTGACCACGGTGCCGCGGTGGATCTGCCAGAACACATCGACGTCGAGCTGCGGCAGCAGTTCCTTCAGCGGCGTGCGGATCAGGTACTCGCGCTCGGCGCTGATCACCCGCAGATACTTGTCGGCCGCTTCGAAATAGACCACGTCGGCGATCGGCAGCATGCGAATCGTGCTGCCGACGCTGGCCTGGATCATCTTCAACGGAGCCGCCGCAGACGGCGCGTTCGGGCCCAGCAGTCCGCGCAACTGCTGCAGCGTGGTTTCGAAATTGACGCCGGCCGGTGTCTGGCTGGCCAGCAGCCGCTGCAACCTGGCGACCGTTTTCTGCAGGCGCCCGGCCTGCACCGGTTTCAGCAGGTAGTCGATCGCCTGCGCCTCGAAAGCCGCCATCGCGTACTGGTCGTAGGCGGTCACGAAAACCAGCGCCGGAAAAGGCGCGCCCGGTGCCGCCTCGCTGTGCCAGCGGTCGGCCAGCTCGGCGGCGGCGTCCAGCCCGCTCAAGCCCGGCATCCGGATATCGAAGAACAGCACATCGGGCTGGAACTGCAAGGCCTTGGCAACGGCCGACGCGCCGTCGCCGACCAGCGCCAGCACCTGCAGTTCGGGCCAGGCCTGCGCCAGTTCCGTCTGCAGCGCGCTGGCCAGCAGCGGTTCGTCCTCGGCGATCAGCGCGGTCGGTGCGGTGTGCTTCATCGCGACAGCTGCTTCCACAGGCGCGGCTCGATCGAGGCCGCGGCCATGAAGCCACCCATGGCGGCGCCCTGGATGCCCAGGCTGGCCACGTCCTGTCCGGCCAGGTACAGGCCGGGCACCGGCGTGCGCGCATGCAGGGCCGGATCGAGCAGGCGTTCGGCCGTCATGCGCAGGCCGTACATCGCGCCCAGCGGTGCGTTGGCATAAGCGGCATGCGAAAGCGGCGTCGCGAGTTCGTGGAACAGCACGCGCTCGGCCAGCGCCGGGAACAGGCGCTTGAACTGGGCCAGCAGGCGCTGTGCGATCCACGACTTGGTCGCTTCATAGTCTTCCGGTCGCGCGCCCAGGCGCGAATCCTGCCATTGAGAAAAGACATCCCAGCTGCATGGCGCGAGCAGTTCGGCCGTGTGGCCGCCGACGTGCGCCGGGTCGTTCAGCGAGCCGAACGACACGAAGATCGACGGCGCGTCGGTGTCGGTCGGGTCCGACCATTCGAGCGCATCGGGGCCGGACGCTGATTCATAGATCCAGTGATTGGCGCCGTCGATGCCGGCGCTGCGGATGTCGCCTTCGAAGCCGATGAACAGGGCCAGGTAGCTGCCGCTGGCCTTCATGCGCCGGATGCGGGCCTGCCAGTCCGGCGCCGTCTCTGCCGGCAGCGCAGCAGCGGTATTGAATGCACCCATCGCCGAGACCACCGCCGGCGCGGACTCGATCTCGCCGGATTGAAGCCGCACGCCGCAGGCGCGACCTTTTTCCACCAGAATTCCGCTGACCGCGGCGCAGGTGCGCAGTTCGCCGCCGGCCGCGCGCACGGTGGCGCCCAGGCTCTGGGCAAAGCGCTGCGGGCCGCCGACCGGGTACCAGGCGCCGTGGCGGTAGCTGCCCATCACGGTCGCGTGCAGCATCAGCGGCGCCTCGGCCGGCGTCAGGCCGTAATCGCCGCCGCGCGCACCCAGCAGCTTGCGCAGCGTCGGGTCCCGGATGTCTGCCAGCGCCTGCGCCAGCGTGGTCTGCGCGGCCTTGCGCAGGGCCGAGCCGCGCAGCCATCCGATCACCGCGCCGACTGGCTTGGGCAGGCCGTGCAGCGCAAACATCTGCCGCGCCGCGCGGCTGGCCTGCCTGCAATCGTTCGCGTAGCGGTCCAGTGCTGCCGCGTCCTGCGGGAACAGCGCCTTGAGCCGCGCGATGTCGTCGGATTCGGGCGCGCCAAAGGTGAAGCGGAACTCGCGCTGCGGCAGTGCGTCGTCGCGCAGGCGCACGCAATCGAACCCGGTCGGCAGCGCGGCAAAGCGAAGGCTGCCGTCGCCGAGCCAGCCGAGCAGGCGGCCAAAGCTGCCGGCAGCGCCCGCTTGCGGGCCGACGCCGCCGATGTAATGCAAGCCGGTGGCGAAGCGAAAACCCTGGCGCTCAAAAGTCTGCGTCATGCCGCCCAGCACAAAATGCTGCTCCAGCACCAGTACACGCTTTTCGCAGCGCGCCAGCGCGGCCGCGGCGCTCAGCCCGCCGATGCCGGATCCGATCACGATCGCGTCCCATTGCATTTGAAAGCTCCTCTCGTCAGCTGTTGCCGATCGATAACGGCAGATGAACACGGATGACGCTGCCACTGCCGGGGCTGGACGCCAACTCGAGCCGGCCACTCTCGCCAGAGGCTGCTGCGATGCGTTCGCGCACCTGCGCCAGGCCAAATCGATTGTCGGGGCTCTCGGTATCGGTCTGGGATGGATCGAAGCCGATGCCGGTGTCACTGACTTCGAGGATCAAGTGTGCGCCCGCAGCCCTGGCTTGCACCGTGACACCGCCGCCCTCCACCTTGGGTTCGAGGCCGTGCTTGATCGCGTTTTCCACCAGCGGCTGCAGCAGCAGCGGCGGCATCGGAACCTGTGCCAGTTCTGGCGGCAGTTCCAGCGTGTAGCGCAGGCGCGGCCCCATCCGCACCTTGAGCAGTTCCAGATAGTCGCGCAGGCGGTCGAATTCCATCTGCAGCGGGTGCGTGGTGGCGCGCGATGCGTTCAGTGTGGCGCGCAGGTAGGCAATGAGCCGGTCCAGCATGGCGGTCGCTGCGCCCGGGTCGGTGTTGATCAGCGCGCGCAGGTTGGCCAGCGTGTTGAACAGCATGTGCGGCTCGAGCTGGCTTTGCAGCAGCAGCAGCTTGGATTCTGCCGCGTGGCGCTGCGCGGCTTCGGTCTGGGCGCTGGCAAGGGCCATCGCTTCGCTGGCCGACGCCAGTTGCTCGCGGCTCATGAAGTAATAGGTCAGCGCGCCGCCGGCCAGCAAGCTCAGCAGCAGATAGCCCAGCATCAGTCGCGGGTGCTCCGACCAGATGCCGTTCGTCTGATGGCTGAGCAGTCGCGCCGCCAGGTAAAGACCTGCGGCGTAGCCTGCCGTCACACACAGCGGGACGATCAGGTACAGGCGCCGCCATTGCCGCTTCGGGTCTCGCATCAGCCCGAACTGAGAGGCTTCGATCAGCAGCCAGGTGCAGATGCCTATGCAGTGCGAGTAGACCAGGTTGGCGCCAAAATCTCCGTCCCCAAAGGCTGTCAGACCGAGCGCGATCACGGTGTTGCCGGTCAGCACCGGCAGGCCGCGCTGCAGCAGCGCGACCGTGGTCCAGTGGCTGGCGCTTGCTGCCTTCATGCCCGCTACTGCTTGCCGATCTGCTGTTGCAGACGTTCGCGCTCCTGCTGCACCAGCCGTTCGCGAAAGCCGCTGCCCGGCGGCGCGACGAACACCACCAGACCGTGGATCAGCAAGCCCAGGCCCCAGCCGAGCGCCGGAAACAGCGCCCAGTGCCGGCCGCTGAAACTCGATAGCAGCGCCAGCCCGATGTTCACGGCGATATAGACAAAGGCGTGGATGTACCAGCCCATCTTGCGCGAGGCACGTCTGCGTGCCAGGCGTTCAATGTCTTCGGGCGTCATTGCAGGATTCATCGATAGCTCCTCGGAAAAAGACAGAAGGTGTGATGGTGTTGGACCTGGATCACCGTGCCACTATAGTGCGCGGCGATGACTCCAGTTGCAGGGCGATACGCCAGAGCCCTGCGGCGCGGGCCAGGAAGACGCCGCTGAAGGCGCCGTACAGCAGGGTAAAGCCGAGGCTGAAGCCGGCCTCGTGCGCCAGCCCAGGCTGCATCGCGCTGGTGGCGCCGACCACGTACTTGGTTGCGAACAGACCCATGATCAGCAGCAGCGGAACCCAGCTGCCAGGCATGGCAAAGCGCCGCGTTGCCGGATCGTAGCGAATCGCTTCAGACGGTGAACGCTGCATCAGCAGCACGACCATCAGGCTGGCAGCGGTGAGCCAAAGCAGCAGCACTTGCGGCTCTGCCCCGAACGCAGCGACCGTGCCGTAAAGCGACAGGCCGGTCATCGCCACCGGCATGATCGTGATGCGTTTGAGCGAGGCGCTGCGGGGAAGGGCCTGGCTCAGGCCGAGCCAGAGCAGGGACGCAAGCAGCGCCCAGACCCAGTGTGGCGTGTTGGTGATGATCTGCATGAGCATGGTGATGTTCCTGGTTGATGGGTCGATGGCTGGACTGTGCCGTGCATCGGCGCCGCTGGCGAGCGCGATGCGACGAAGCGCGGGAAAAAGGACGCGAATCGCCGCCACAGGGCGCCAATCCCACCCGCTGGACCTCAGGCTTGCTGCAGTTTGGCCTCGAAGACCTCGACCGGTAGCGGCCGGCTGAACAGATATCCCTGGTAGGCGTGACAGCCCAGGCCGGCCAGAAAATCCCGCTGCGCCTCCAGTTCGACGCCTTCTGCGATCACTGACAGGCCCAGACTGTCGGCCAGCGCGACCACCATCCGGGCGATGGCGGCATCGTTCGAATCGGTGACGATGTTCCGGATAAAGCCCTGGTCGATCTTGAGCTGATCGAGCGGCAGGCGCTTCAGATAGGACAGCGACGAGTAGCCGGTGCCGAAATCATCGAGTGAAAAGCTGACGCCCCTGATCTTGAGCGTGCCCATCTTGACGATCATGCCCTCGATATCCTGCACCAGCATGCTCTCGGTCAGTTCCAGCTTCAAACGCTTCGGGTTGGCTCCGGTTTGCTCGAGTGCGTTCAGCACCTGCTGCACAAAATCCTTCTGCTGGAACTGGCGGGCGCTGACATTGACCGCCAGCGTCAGGTGCGCCAGCTCGGGCCGGGTCGCCCACAGGGCGAGCCGATGGCAGGCTGTTTCCAGCACCCACTGCCCAAGCGGCAGAATCAGGCCGGTTGCTTCCGCCAGCCGGATGAAGTCGGCCGGCGTCACCAGTCCACGGCGCGGGTGCTGCCAGCGCAGCAGCACTTCGACACCGGTGACGCGCCCTGTGCCGATCACCTGGGACTGGTAGAAGAGCACGAACTGCTTTTCTGCAACAGCCTCGCGCAAGTCCGCCTCCAGCGCGACCCGGTTGGTGAGGTCGACCTGCATCTGCGGGTCGAAGAAGCGCATGGCATTGCGGCCGGCGGCCTTGGCCTGGTACATCGCCAGCTCCGCGCGCTTCAGGGGCTCCTCGCTGCGTTCCGTCGCAGTGCCGCCAAACAGCGTGATGCCGATGCTGCTCGTGCTGTGGTGCGGGCCGCCGTCGAGCTGATAGTCCTGCCCCAGCGCTGCCAGCATCTTCTCCGCCATCGCCTCGGTCTGCGCTTCGGCATCGAGCACGCTCCTGCTCAGGTTCTCGAGAAGCACCACAAACTCGTCGCTGCCGAGCCGGGCCACCGTGTCGCCCGCGCGCGCACATTGGAGCAGGCGCTCGGCCACGCGGACCAGCAACGCGTCACCCTGCAGGTGGCCGCGGCTGTCGTTGAGCGTCTTGAAGTCGTCCAGATCGACAAACAGCAAGGCGCTTCTTCCAAAATGCCGCGCGCTGGCGACCAAGACCTGCGTCAACCGGTCCAGCAGCAGGCGGCGGTTGGGCAGCTTGGTCAGCGGGTCATAGAAGGCCAGGCTGTTGATCTCGCTTTGCGCCTTCCTGCGTTCGCTGATGTCGCGGTGAAAGGCCTGGATCAGCGGTTCGCCGTCCGATACGATCAGGCTCGAGGTCACCTCCAGCGGCACCACATGACCGTCCTTGTGATAGTGCTCGACCTCGAAAGTCATTGTTTCGCCGGCCAGGATGCGCTTTATCCGCTGCGCCAGGAAGGGCAGCGTCTGGGGCGTGTCCAGATCCTTCAGCGTCAACGCCTGCATCTCCTGCGCCGTGTAGCCATGCATGCGCGCGAAAGACTCGTTGACCGTGACGATCGTGCCGCCGGGCAGCAGCACAAGGATGCCCTCGCTGGCGCGGTTGAACAGCAGCTGGAAACGCTCGTCGCGCGCGCGCAGCGCGCTCTCGGCCTGCTTGCGCTCGGTGATGTCCTGCGTCACGCCAACCGCGCTGATGACCGTGCCGTCTGCGCCCAATTCCATTTCGGCCCTTTGCCTGATCCAGCGCACCGCATCGCCGACCTGAATCCGGTGCTCATGGTCAAAATCGCCGCCCCGCAGCGCCGACTGCCAGGCATGGTCGACCGCACTGCGGTCATCAGGATGAACCAGCTGCAGATAGCTGTCGCGGCTTCCCGATGTGCCCTCACGCAGGCCAAAAATGCGGCAGGTCTCGACCGACAAACGCATCCTGTCGCTCGGCAGTTCGTAAACCCAGCTGCCTGCCTTGGCGACCGCCAGCGCCCTTTGCAGTTCAGCCTTGCTCGCCTGGAGCTCGGTGCCGCGCTGGCGCAGCGTTTGTCCTGCCCTGTCAAGTTCATCGACGCGGCCCCTGTAGGCGCGCACCAGCGAGACCGCCAGCACGATCGAGACGATGTAGATGACGACCTGGTCGCTCGCGTACAGCAGCGGCGACGAGGACAGGAACTCTGGCAGCAGGCCCGATGACTGGGCCCACAGCAGCGCCGCCGTGAGTGACACGGTCAGGGCGGCCAAGGCCGTCGCGGCGCGCGTGTCTATCATCCAGGCGGTGCCCAGGATGATCAGTGGGAAGGCGATGACGGCTGGCGCGCGCACGCCGCCGGTGAAGTAGGCGGTGAGCGCGACTGTCAGCCAGACGCCGAACGCGAGAAGGTACTTGCTGGCCAGAATTTTGCCGCGCAGCATCAGGTGGCGCGCTGCCAGCACCAGCAGGAACACCAGAAGCGGCGCCAGCGAGCGCACCATTTGATCCGGCGCGACGATGCGCAGGCCGAGCACGGCTGCAAGCGATCCGAGCGCCAGCGCGAGCATCGAGAACCTGAGAAAGACCAGCGATGGCTCGGTCGCCAGCGGCCTTCCGACCGCCGCCTCGGGTGTCGCGGCAGTGGTGAGCTGAGGGCTTGCGGGGGGCGTCATGGCGGGTTGAAAGTAGCAGCGAACCTAATCCTGGGCAAGCCGCTCGGAGCGCCCGAGGGTCCAGGTCAGCGCCATGCCGACCGACGTGGCGCTCGACTTCAGGTACAGCGGACTGCCCTCGTTGGCGGCGCCTGCGTAGCTCTCGAAACGGACAAAACCGAACAGACGCAGATCGGGGTTCAGCTTCTTCGATGTGCTCAGCGAAAGGCGCTTGGCGATTAGCCCGGCTCTTGCGTCGTAGGCAGCGCGCGCAGCGGTCGCAAATTCCGGCCTGACCGCATAGAAGAAGTTGTTCAGACTTTGGTCGCCCAGCACCAGACTGGCGCTGGCGTTGAGCCTCCAATCGTCGCTCGCGTCATGTGTTTCGTATTTCAGCTCGGGCTCGAACACCAGGCCCTGGCGCTTGACGCCGCTGTTGAACTCGAACACGGCTCGCAGCGGCAACTCGATTTTCAGCTGGCTGTGTTGCGCCGGCCGCGCCAGCGTCCATTTGAGCCGCGGACCGACTTCGATCAGCGTGCCCAGATCGTCCATGCCCTGGCGCGCGATGCTGTCGGTGGCGCGCGATGGCAGCGAGGCGGCCAACCCGATGTCGAATTCGACATCGCGGCTGTACAGCAGGCGCGCACCGACACCGTCGCGGTCGGCGCGAAGCACCTTGCCGCGGTAGACCAGATAAGGCAGCATCAGCGCGCGCGAGGCGCGTTCAGCCGAAGCCGGGTAGGACGGGGTCGCCGCCAGGCCTGCGGCCAAGCCAACCTCCCAAAGCGGAAGTGCGGTTTCCTGGGCCTGCGCTGACAGCGCGGTGAGCAGCAAGGCAGTGCCCATAGCAAGCGTTATTTTCATGAGGACTGCGATCGCGTTAAGGACCCGTATTGAACCACGGCTCTGACTTTTCAGTCGTCTGGCCTCTTTACCAGGCGGAAACGAAGCGATGCATCGGTCTTTCTACAATGAGCCGATGAAAAAGACTTACTGGATTGCGGCTGCATTGGGTCTGGCGCTGCTGGCGGGAGGCGCCGGCTGGTGGTGGAGCCAGCGCGGCGGCGCCGACGCGGTGCAGTACCGCAGCGCCAAAATAGAGCGTGGCCCCTTGCTGGCGACGGTGTCGGCCAGCGGCGCCGTCAACCCGGTGACGCAGGTGTCGGTGGGTACCCAGGTGTCGGGCCAGATCAAGGACCTGTACGTGGACTTCAACTCCGAGGTCAAGGCCGGCCAGCTGATCGCGGTGATAGACCCCGAAACCTTCGAGTACCGGGTCCGCTCTGCGCAGGCCGACGTCGATGCGGCGCTTGCCACCGTGCTGACCGCGCAGGCCAATTCGGCCGCCAGCAGGGCCAGCGTCTCGCGTGCCCAGGTCGACCTGGTCGAAGCCCAGCGCGACCTGGACCGCAAACAGAGCCTGGTCGAGAAACAGTTCATCACCCAGAGCGAGGCCGACAAGGCGCGCGCGCTTGTCAACACATCGACCGAGGCGCTGAAGTCGGCGCAGGCGCAGCTTGGCGTCACCGAGGCGCAGATCAAGAGCGCACGGGCCAATGTGGCGCAGCGCGAGGCGGCGCTGGCGCAGGCGCACATCGACCTGGCCAGGACCCGGATCACGTCGCCGGTCAACGGCATCGTGATCAAGCGCGCGATCGAGAAGGGCCAGACGGTTGCGGCCAGCCTGCAATCGCCGGAGCTGTTTGTGATTGCCCAGAACCTGCAGGACATGCAGGTCGATGCCAGCATCGACGAGTCCGACGTCGGGCGTATCCGGTCCGGCCAGAAGGCCACGTTCACGGTCGATGCCTTCCCGGGCCAGACCTTCGACGGCCAGGTCAGCCAGGTGCGCAAGGCGGCGCAGAACGTCGCCAATGTGGTGACCTATGTCGCGGTGGTTGCGTTCTCCAACGCCGGTGGCCGGCTGCTCCCGGGCATGACGGCCAATGTGCGGGTTGTGGTGGAGTCGCGCGAGAACGTGCTGAAGGTACCCAACGCGGCGCTGCGTGTGCGGATTGCGGGCGTCGAACCGACTGGCGCTGCGTCGGCGCCGGCGTCGCGGGCGTCGGGTGCGGTCAGCGGGCAGGCCGTTGGCTGGCAATGGGTCGGCCAGGCGCTGGCCCAGCCCGCGGCCGGCGGCGGTTTTGCGGCCTTGCGCGAGCGGCTGGTGGCGGAACTGCAGCTAAGCGCCGGGCAGCAGGCGCAGCTCGATGCGATCAACGCCGAACTGCGCCCCAGATTCATGGCGCTGCGGGATCTGCCGGACGATGCGCGCGCTGCGGCGCGCGAGAAGATCAGCGGCGAGATGCGCGACCAGATCAGCCGCATGCTGACGCCTGAGCAACGCCAGAAGTACCAGCAGATGCAGCCGGGCGTTGCGCCGCCAGTGGCGCAACCGGCGTCTACCGGTATCGCCGCTGCACCCGCCGGCAAGGCCAAGGCGCCGGCGGTGCCGGCTTCTGCAGCGAGTCCGGCGCGCTCTGCCGAAACGGCGGGCGCCGCGCCGCCGGCCGCTGGCAATCCGGCCAGCGAGTTTCGCAACCGTGTCGTCGCCGAGCTCGCGCTCAGTCCGGCCCAGGTGGAGAAGGTGGACGCGATCTACGCGGAGTCGCGCTCCAAGTTCATGACGCTGCGCGAGCTCGCTCCGGAGGAGCGGACCAAGGCGCGTGAGCGCATCGCCGCCGATATACGCGCCCGCATCGGCGACCTGCTGACGCCCGAGCAGAAGCCCAAGTACGCGGCGCTGGTGGCGCAGGCGGCGGGTCGGCAGAGTTCGCGTGGGCGCATTTATCTGCTGGGGCCGGAGGGCGAGCCACGCGCCTACAACGTGCGGCTCGGGATCACCGATGGCAGCAGCACCGAATTGCTGGTCGACCCCGGTTCGCCGGAAGCCGCTGTGCTCAAGGAGGGCGCGCTGGTGATCGTCGGAACCGTTACGCCGGGCGCCGCCACCGGACAGGCCAGGCCGTCGGGCAGCGGCCCGCGGATGCCGTTCTAAAGATATGGCCCCCACGCTTGCCACTTCGTGTGCTGCGCTGCCCCCCGAGGGGACCGTGCCTTGCTTGGGGCGGCCCGGCGCGGCGGCGACATCGACCGGACCGTTGATCGAAGCACGCGATCTGGTCAAGACCTACACCATGGGCGTGCAGACGGTGCACGCCTTGCGCGGTGTCTCGCTCGACATCGCAGAAGGTGATTTCGTGGCAATCATGGGAGCCTCGGGATCGGGCAAATCGACGCTGATGAACATCCTGGGTTGCCTGGACCTGCCCAGCAGCGGTGAATACCGGCTGGCCGGCGAGGAGGTCGAGGCGATGGCGCAGGATCAGCTGGCGTCGATCCGCAACCGGCGTATCGGCTTTGTCTTTCAGCAGTTCAACCTGCTGGCGCGCACCAGCGCGCTGGAGAATGTGGAACTGCCCATGGTGTACGCCGGTGTCAAGGCGGCCGAGCGCAGGCAGCGCGCGCGCCTGGCGCTGGAGCGCGTCGGTCTCGGCGAGCGCGGAGATCACACGCCGTCCGAGTTGTCGGGCGGGCAGCAGCAGCGGGTCGCGATTGCCCGCGCGCTGGTCAACAAGCCGCAGTTGATCCTGGCCGACGAGCCGACTGGTGCGCTCGACACCCGGACCAGCGAGGACATCATGCGGCTGCTGACCGAACTCAATGGGCAGGGCATGACGGTGATCATCGTCACGCACGAGAGCGATATTGCCGGCTGGGCCCGGCGCAAGCTGGTGTTCCGGGACGGGCAGATCGTCGAGGATGTGCGCCAGCCAGGCGGCAAGATGGCCGCCTCGGGGGCCGGCGCAGCATGAACTTCCTGGCCCCGTTTCGCATTGCGCTGCGCGCGCTGGCGGCCAACACGCTGCGCTCGATCCTGACCATGCTCGGCATCATCATCGGCGTCGCTGCGGTCATCACCATGATCGCGGTCGGCAGCGGCGCGACGCAGCGTGTGCAGGAGCAGATGAAGGGCCTGGGCTCCAACATCATGCTGGTGATCCCGGGCGGCGTCACTGCCGGCGGCGTGCGCCTGGGGGCCCAGACCGGGCAGGGCCTGACCGAGGACGACGCAGCCGCGATCAGCCGCGAGGTGCCCGAGGTGCAGGTGGCGGCGCCGAGTTCGCGCACCGGAGCGCAGGTGGTCGCGGGCAACACGAACTGGAGCACCTCGATCTTTGGCACCACCAACGACTACCTGGAGGCGCGCGAGTGGCCGGTGGAGGACGGGCGCGGCTTCGACGCCGCCGACATCCAGGGCTCGGCCAAGGTCGCGATCGTCGGCCAGACCGTCGCGCGCGAGCTGTTTGGCGATGCCGACCCGCTCGACCAGGTGATCCGTGTCAAGAAGATTCCGGTCACCATCATCGGCGTGTTGTCCAAGAAGGGGCAGAACTCGATGGGCCAGGACCAGGACGATGTGGTGATCGTGCCAATTTCCACTTACCGCAACCGGATCCAGGGCGGTACCGCGGGCAAGCTCAAGCGCGTCGGCACTATCAGTGTCAAGGTGCGCGAGGGCCAGAGCATGAAGGTGGCCGAGGACAACATCAAGGACCTGCTGCGCCAGCGCTTCAAGGTGCAGCCCGGCGCCGAGGATCCGTTTTCGGTGCGCAACCTGACCGAGATCCTGCAGGCGCAGGAGGCATCGAGCCGGATCATGACCCTGCTGCTGGCGGCGGTGGCCGGCATCAGCCTGATCATCGGCGGCATCGGCATCATGAACATCATGCTGGTGAGCGTGACCGAGCGCACGCGCGAGATCGGCCTGCGCATGGCGGTCGGCGCGCGCGGCCGCGACATCCTGGCCCAGTTCCTGATCGAGGCGATCACGCTGTCGCTGATCGGCGGCGCGATCGGCGTGGCGCTGGGCGCTGTGGCGACCTGGGCGGTCGGGCAGTTCGCAGGCTGGCAGGTCAGCATGAGCTTCAACTCGATCCTGCTGGCGGTCGGTTTTTCGGCCTTTGTCGGTGTTTTTTTTGGCTTCTACCCGGCGCGGCGCGCCTCGCGCCTGCTGCCGATTCAGGCCCTGCGCTATGAATAGAATGGGCTGATGATTCCTGGAGTACCTGTTGGATATTGCATTGCTGATCAAGGCCGCCATCATGGGCGTGGTCGAGGGGCTGACCGAATTCCTGCCCGTTTCATCGACCGGGCATCTGATCCTGGCCGGGGCGCTGCTCGGCTTTGACGATGAAAAAGGCAAGGTGTTCGACATCGCGATACAGACCGGCGCGATCTTTGCGGTGATCCTGGTCTACTGGCAGAAGATCCGCGACACCGTGGTTGCCCTGCCAAGCGAAAAACAGGCGCAGCGCTTTGCCCTCAATGTGCTGATCGCCTTCGTTCCGGCCGTCCTACTGGGCCTGCTGTTCGGCAAGGCGATCAAGGCGCACCTGTTCACGCCGGTGGTCGTCGCCAGCACCTTCATCCTCGGCGGTTTCGTCATCCTTTGGGCCGAGCGGCGGCAGTTGAAGCAACCGTCGCTGGCGCGGATCCAGGAGGTCGAGCAGATGACGCCGCTCGATGCCCTGAAGGTCGGTTTGGCCCAGTGCCTGGCGATGGTGCCCGGCACCAGCCGCAGCGGCGCCACCATCATCGGCGGCATGCTGTTGGGGCTGAGCCGAAAGGCGGCGACCGATTTCTCGTTCTATCTGGCGATCCCGACCTTGATCGGCGCCGGCGTCTACAGCCTGTACAAGGAGCGCGCGCTGCTGTCGCTGGCCGACGTGCCGCTGTTCGCGGTCGGGCTGTTCGTGTCCTTCCTCAGCGCCTGGCTCTGCATCCGCTGGCTGCTGCGCTATATCGCCACGCACAGCTTCGCCGGCTTTGCCTACTACCGCATCCTGTTTGGCCTGCTGGTGCTGGCCACCGCCTGGAACGGCAGCGTGACCTGGGCCGCTTGACCTCCTGACGCCTAGGCGCTGCGCCGCCGACCTGTCAACGCCGTGAATCACGGCCGGTCAATTCCACGCCCCATGGGGCCGAGAAATTTGTTCCCGCGCGCGAAAAAATGCTCATAATGACAAGCAATAACAAGCGCAAAGCAAGATCGCAGGGAGGGTATCTTCATGATTTTTCAAAATTTGTTTGGCAGCAGAGCCGAATCGGCCAATTGGGACGGGGTGGTTCAGAACCTGTCCGGCACGCTCTGGCATCTGCTCAATGATGACCCGCAAGTGCTCGCCAGTCCCTATGCCAGGGTCGTCCTGAGAGCCGATGGCGCTGTCGGCATTGCGAGCGACCGCCGGGATGCAAAAAAACTGCTGGACATCGGCGATCTGGCCTTCGTCTTCCTGCAGGAGCATCCGGTGGCGGTCAAGGCATGGATCGACGGCCTGAGGCGCAACCTCAGTGGCGCCTCGCAGAAAAACAGAACCGAGGATTTTGCCCGGGTCCTGGTCGAGGTCTTGATGAAGGAAGTCGGGCAGCGATACAGCGGGGTCCGGTCACAGCAGGCCTAGCAGCGCAGCCTCGATTGCGGCGGCGCAGGCAAGCGGCTTTTCCATCGGAAACAGGTGGCTGCCCTCGAGCATCATGACGCGTCCGCGAGCGATGCGCTCGGTCATCGCCATGCCGACCTGTTTCATTTCCACCGAATGCGTTCCGCCGACGAAGGCGACCTGGCATTTGAGCGGGTGGCGCTGCAGCAAGCGGTCCAGATTGTCGGGCAGCGTGTTGTAGATCGCGGTCTCGACAGCGCGGTCAAAGCTGAGCACGCGCTTTATCTCGGCGCCGCTGCCCTGATCATGGGTGCCGTGCGCGATGTGGTCCTGCAGCACCTGCGGATGCCAGTGCGCAAAGGCCTTCGTGTGGCGAAAATGCTCGATCGCCTCGGCCTGAC
>JBMOJJ010000385.1:0-3312 GCA_049315845.1 Rhodoferax sp. | reverse complement strand
GCGGGTCCATCAGCGGGTTCTTCATGGAGCGCTTGCCGGTGCCGCACCAGAGGTCAACGCAGATGTTGGTATTGCCCTCGGTCTTGAGCCAGATCCCGGTGCAGGCCAGCCACCACATCGCGAAAGTGCCGGGCTTGACCGCTTCGCGCTCGATCTCTTCGTTGAGCCAGGTTCCCCATTGCGGAAAGGTGCTCAGGACCCATGATTCCTTGCTGACTTCATCGACTTTTGCCATGCTTTGCTCCTGTTGACCGCCTGGCGTGGCACCGATGTAGATCAGCGGCAAACGGTCATTTCGATCCAATATTCCAAATTGTTTCGCATGATATGAAAACTATTTGCCACGTAAAGAATCATTTTGATCTTTTGTCGCTTTTTGTTGTCCAAGATCAACATTCGGCTCATTAAGCCATCCGGAACCTGGCAAGCGCCGGCTAAGTGACGAAGTACAACGCGGCCTCGGCCTTCTCCCGGTTCGCCGCCACAATGATGTCGCGGCCCGCCTCGTGCCGGACGTAAACATTGCTCGGGCCTACTCCCTCCTCAATGATCTCGACCTGGAACTCAAGCGGCTGCGTACTTGAAGCGCGGACGTAGAAAAGCTGCTGCCTGCCGCGGCGGCAGCCGCCGATGAAGACCGGGACGCCGGCCAGCGTGCTGCCGACCACCACGTGATAGAACTCCGAGACTTCCCGGTGTTCGAATACCTTGGTGAACCGGCCGTCGATCTTCTTGTAGATCCTGAAATACGAGCCATGGAACGGCTCAATGGTGGCGAATTCGAGTTCGCCGTCGCCATCGATGTCGACCGCCGAAATGTCACTGATCGGCCAGTCCATGAACTGCCGGATGCTCCAGTCGGCATCGGGACCGTTCGGCGGAGTGACCTCGAAAGCGCCCTGATCGCAGGTCACCAGGCTGGTCACGCCTGCGCCTCTTCCAAGCCTGCTGTAGCCGTGGTTGCGGCTCAATCCGTCCTTCAGAACCCGGACCTGCAGCGGACCTTTTCCGGTGTACTCGCCAACCCAGATTTTTCCGGGATCCGACCAGTCTTCCTTCGATTGTTTGGTCGTCGCCAGGGTGCAGCCGATGAAATAGTGCCGGTCGCCGACCGTCAACAGGTCAAAGCGGTGGATGTAGGGGAGATGGAGCAGGTCGGTCACCTCGTAGCCGCCATCGGGCAGGGGTCGCACATGAACGATCTTGGCCTCTTCCCACTGGAACATCTTGAAGAACTTCTGGACCGCCAGAAACTCGCCATTGGTGCCGGCAATCGGCACCATCGACATGGTGCCGCCGGGCCCGTCCCAGACCTTGTGCGAAGCGCTGAAATCGGCCCCGGTCCAGGCCAGACAAGGGCCTTCGCCCTCGGTCGCCAGCAGGATGCGGGGCTCGCCATCGACCTCGATGCAACTGGTCGAGTAGCAGCGGTTCATCGCGGTCAGGGAACGTTTTTCGATCTTCACGGGCAGCCCTCTTAAACGATCAAAATGATTCAAGTGATTTGCAAAGTTGCCAATTTGATTCATTCTATCCAGAACGGGAACCGAAAGGAGGCGGGATTGATCGCTTGCCGCTCTACAATTGAACTTACGAAATGTTCGTCAAGGTGGGCATGAAGGCAATCATCACCGTCGATGTCGGCACGACCAGCAGCAGGGCAACCCTTTACGATGCGTCCGGCCATGTGCTCCACCGGGACCAGCGCGAGAACCTTCCGACCTACTTCAACGACGGAAAAGTCGAGCAGGACCCGCTGGCCTGGCACACGCTGGTGCTGCAGGCGTTGAAGAACTGCGCTGCGGCAGCCGACGCCCAGGGCCTGCAGCCTTTGTGCGTGGCCGTGACCGCATCGCGCTCCTCGGTGATACCGGTCGGCAGCGACGGTGCTCCGCTGCATCCGGCCATCATGTGGCAGGACCGGCGCAGCGCCGCGATGGCGCAGGCGATGGACGACTGCAATCCGCTGGTCTACCGCAAGACCGGGCTGAAGATCTCACCGGTCTTTTCCGCCATCAAGATGCACTGGCTGCGCCGGCATCAGCCTGAGATCTGGCGTCAGACCCGAAAACTGCTCGGCATTCAGGATTGGTTGCTTTATGGACTGACCGGTCGGTTCGTCACCGATCACAGCTTCGCGAGCCGCACCAATCTGCTCAACCTGGAGCAGCGCTGTTGGGATGCCGACCTGCTTGCACTGTTCGAGATCCCCCGCGACATGCTGTGCGAGCTGGTCGCGCCCGGCTCGGTGGTGGGCGGATTGACGCCGGCGGCGGCCAGCGCGGCAGGTCTGCGCGCCGGCCTGCCTGTGGTGTCGGCCGCTGGCGATCAGCAGTGCGCGGCGCTCGGACTGGGGCTTTTTTCCGCCGAGCGCGCAGTATCCAACACCGGCACCGGGTCCTACCTGATCGGGCACAGCGACAAACCGGCGCTTGATGCCGGCATGCGACTGGCGTGCAATGTGTCGGCGCTTCCCGATGCCTACATCGTCGAGGCGTCGGTGCTGACATCCGGCGCGATCTACCGCTGGTTCAACGAGTCGCTCTGCAAACCCGGCTCCGCACCGGGCAGCACTTTCGAAGCACTGAACGAAGCAGCAGCACTGGCCCCCGCCGGCTCGAACGGCCTGCTGCTGTTGCCCCATTTCAAGGGCAGCGGATCGCCCTATTGGGACCCCGACGCCAGGGGCGTTTTCTTCAACCTTGGCCTGAACACCTCACGCGGCGAGATGGCGCGCGCGATCCTCGAAGGCATCGCCATCGAGATGAAAGCCAGTCTGGAACTGGTGGAAAACCTGTGCGGCACGGTTCAATCGGTCAGCGTGGCCGGCGGCATGAGCAAGTCGGACCTGTTCAACCAGATTCAGAGCGATGTCTTTGAGCGCCGGGTATTGCGCTTCGCCGGCAACGAAGCCACTTCGCTGGGCGCCTGGATTGCCGCGGCCGTCGCGGTCGGGCTTGAAACCAGTTACCCGGCGGCGTTTGCCTGTGCCCACAGCGGCCACACCTCTGTCAGCTATCAACCGAACCCCGCGAACGCCCAGGTCTATGCCGAGCGTCGCCAACAGTCGCACGCGCTCTACCAGGCGCTGACTGCGCCGGCGCTGCGCGCGCTGCTGAAGTAATTGAATGACAAGACCCATGAGCGAATCAAGCCAGAATGCGCCGATGAAGTTGTCGAACTACCGCCACAAAAAAATCCTGGAGATGCTGTCGCAACGGCAAAGCGTCTCGGCCGACGAGTTGTCAGCCGAGTTCGGCGTCTCCAAGATCACGATCCGGCGCGACCTCGACGCCCTGGCGACGCACAAGC
>JBMOJJ010000384.1:0-3332 GCA_049315845.1 Rhodoferax sp. | reverse complement strand
AAATGCTCCTGAAAGTCATATTTATGCCTCAAACACAAAATTCAGGACAGGTTCCGTCCGCAGGCAATGACTGAATGGCTTTGCGACGAGTCAGGAATGCGCCAATCCGTCAATCCGATCCAGGCGCACGATGATGCGGCCAAACTGCTGACTGCGCAGTTCAACCCACTTGCCTGGTTCAATACGCACCACGCCGCCGCCAATCGTCTGGCCCTGCACGTACAGCGTGACACCCTTCTTGTCCTGTTGGGCTTGGGCCAACGCTTGCTCAATGCCTTTAATGATGTCATCGGCGAGTGCAGTGCCTGAGCTGACGCAGATCAGCACGGCAGCGACGAATTTGCGAATCAGTTCGCCTTTGTTGTTCGTGACACGAGTCCTTTCAAAGCGCTTGATTAACGGAATTCGGTGATCGTAAAGCCTTGCAAGACCACCTTTATTCTCCCGAGCCCATTCGCTGGCGGTCCTCTCGAAATGCCAGACCCGAAGGGGCCACCCAATCGGCAAGGGTGCGGTTGTCCTGCAACAGGTTGCCCTTAAAGTACGGTCGCTGCTGATCAGGCGGTGTGCCTTCTTTGTCCTGAATACTCTGCTTTACGCTTTGAATGGAATCGGACCCTTCGACCTCAAGGGAAATGGTCTTTCCAGCCAAGGTCTTGACGAATATCTGCCTGGTCATTTTGCGGGCGAATTCCATGGTGTGCAGCGGGTGTTTTGTAAAGTTTCTTGCTGGGTGCCTTTGTACTGATTTTTTGACTTGCAATTTTTCTGAGTTTGCCTATAGTGATGTTGTATGGCAATTTGATTCGACTCATATTGTTTCGACAGTATTGCTTGAGAAAGGTGGCACTTATAGACAAAGATCACACCAACTCCATCCATCAGCCGGTGCTGTTTCGCCCGGCCTACGTTACGGTAACGTGACGACCAAAGCCGCAGCAATGTGGCAAATTGCAGACCCTGCGTTCTTCGTGGGGTTTTGCGTTTTTGGGGGGGTGATTGCGGTTCGCAGCCACGGGGCGCACCCAAGGGCACGTCCATTCGCAACACCGACTCAGGTATTGGCGACGCCGATCACGAGCCAGCTAAACTTACCACGTTCAACAACTGCCAAATCGCTCAGACCTGCAGCAGCCAGTCATTCTGGTCAACAAACCTTCAGATCTCGATGATCCCGAGGCACGGAGCCCTCAACTCGTGAAGATTACTCTCCTTGATCCTGGCCTTGCGTCGACCCAGGGGCACCATTTCGATCTCGATCTCCGAATTGCCCGTGCGCTCGAGCGTCTCGGACATGACGTGCAGGTGCATGGCTATGCCAATCCAGATCCACGCCTTCGGGAGATGGCCGATGCAGCCGGCATGGCGTTGCGATCGACATTTCGCGTCCCGACCTATGCGGCGCTTCCTCATGACCAAGCACCGATGGATGCCTATGAGCAAATGGCAAACGCAACCGCAGCCGATCTTGCTCAGGTGCCGGTCTCGGACCTTTGGGTCTGGCCGACCATGGCACCCTATCAATTTGCAGCAGCCCTGTCGAAAGCAGGTTCCGCTCGGCAACTGGGCGGTCTGTGGTGGACGCCGCGCTTTCCCCACGCGATCGGAGCGCGCAGCTGGGCCCGCTCGGCCCGGCGAGCGGTGCAGGAGAAAAATTCGATTATTGTCGGCGCCTACGATCAGGTGCTTTGTCGGGCCTACCAGAGCTTCTCGCCCGGACTCGACGTTGCACGAATACCCTGTCCGCATGATGGCGCTGACAACGATCGCCAGCCCTCCGTGCTGCGGCGCATCGGATTCTTCGGTCATCAGCGCGCCTCCCGCGGGCTTGCTCTCGTGCCGCAGCTGGTGGCGGCGCTTGTCCAGCGCGGGTTCCAGGTCGTTGTGCAGGACAGCAGTGGTTCTATTCAGGGCAAGGCCACACACCCGAATGTGGAGGTGTTGCAGTACATTGCGGACTTTGCGGCCGAGATCGCACGCTGCGACCTGGTGATCTGGCCTTCACGCTGGGAGGCCTATGTGGAAAGTTTTTCCGGGGTGATGAGCGAGTGCGTCGCCACAGGGGTTCCAATCATTGCGCCTTCGGGTTGTCTGCCGGCAGAGGTCATGGCCCGTTTCGGGAGCGGCATCTTTTTCCACGAATTCTCCCTTGACGGGATCCTGGAGGCCGTTGACGAAGCAGAGAGCGATTTTCCTGCCCACTTCGCGCGCGCCCGATCAGCAGCCCGTGCATGGCGAGCCGAAAATGGTACTGATCGTCTTGCCGCCTGGATCGAAATGCAAGTTGGTTCAGCATGAGGACGGCGCTCGTCTGTGGTGCTGGTGGCTTTATAGGCCACCACCTGGTTCGCGCGCTCAAGCGCGAGGGTATGTGGGTGCGCGGAGTTGACCAGAAATGTCCCGGATTTTCCAATAGTCCTGCCGACGATTTCGTGCTGGCCGACCTGCGGGATGCCGCCAGCGCACAAGGCTGCGTGGACCAGTGCTTTGATGAGGTTTACCAGTTGGCGGCCGACATGGGCGGTGCGGGGTATCTCTTCAGCGGCGACAACGATGCGAGCGTCATGCGCAATTCGGCGCTTGTCAACCTCAACATGCTGGAAGCCTGTCGTATGGCGGGTGTGGGGAGAATCTTCTTCTCGTCGTCAGCTTGCGTCTACCCATTGTTCAATCAGCAGGACCCGGATAGTCCGACTTGCGCTGAAGCGACAGCCTACCCGGCAGAACCCGACAGCGAATATGGGTGGGAAAAATTGTTCGCAGAGCGACTTTATCTTGCGTACGCGCGCAACCACGGTCTGGCCTGCCGCATTGCTCGTTATCACAACGTCTTTGGCCCCGAGGGAACGTGGCAAGGTGGTCGGGAGAAGGCACCGGCGGCTCTTTGTCGCAAGGTGTCACTGTGTCCTGATGGTGGCGAAATCGAAGTCTGGGGTGATGGCATTCAATCGCGAAGCTTTCTCTATGTCGACGAGTGCGTGAAGGCAACGATGTTGCTGATGCGATCGGATTGTCAAATACCTCTGAATGTCGGTTCGGCGGAGCTGATCTCGATAAACCAGTTGGTGGAAATGATCGCACGCATTGCGGGCAAGCGAATTTCGATCCGTCATATTTCCGGACCGACCGGTGTGCGTGGACGCACCTCAGACAATAGGCTGATCCGCCAGATGCTTGGCTGGGGACCGTCTGCGTCGCTGCACAGCGGGCTCGAAGTGACCTATCGCTGGATCGCGGATCAGGTGACACAATCGACGCTGTTGGTGCCGAACGAGGTTTGAACTTGCCCCTGAAAAACGGACTCCATAGCTGAAGGAAAATTTCAGACATTG
>JBMOJJ010000383.1:0-3341 GCA_049315845.1 Rhodoferax sp. | reverse complement strand
GAACATCTGTTACCCGGAGGCGCAAAATGAGCCGCAAACCTTTTGTTCGCGAGGTTTCCAAGACCAGCTGGTACTTCAAGCACCCGCGTTATCTGCGCTACATGTCGCGCGAGGTGACCTGCATCTTCATCGGCGCCTTCGCCCTGCTGCTGGTGTGCACGCTGGAGCGTCTGTCCAAGGGGCAGGCCGCCTACGACTCCTTCATTGCGGCCCTGAAAGGCCCCTGGAGCTTTCTGGCAATGGCCGTGATCCTGTTCTTCGCGGTCTACAACGCCACCAACTGGTTCAACGTGACGCCCAAGGCAATGCCGGTGCAAACCGGTGAGGAATTTCTGGACGGCAAATACATTGTTGGTGCTCACTACGCGGTGTGGGCCATCGCCACGCTGGTGGTCTTGTTTTTTGCAGGAGTGATGTAACCATGGCTAAGTCGAATAAACCGATCTTCTGGAGCCTGTTTGCCGCCGGCGGCACGCTGGCCGCCTTTCTGGCGCCGGTGCTGGTGCTGCTGTTCCTGCTGCTCTCGATCAACCACGCACCCGACCTGCTGAGCTACGCGCGCCTGCACGCGTTTGCCGCGCACTGGTTCGGCAAGTTGTTCCTGATGGGCGTGATCACGCTGTTCCTGTGGCATGCGGCGCACCGTCTGCGCGTGACGGTGTATGACTTCGGCGTGCGCAATGACTCGGTGGTCGCGGTGGTGGTTTATCTGGTGGCCGCCGCCGGCACGGTTTCAGTCGCGCTGTCCCTTCTGCGCATCTGACTGATATCGATTAACATCGAAATCGAAACCCATCCTATTTCAGGCTGGATGCCCCCGTCGGGGGCATTTTTTTGAGGTTAGTCTTGAGTCCCAAAGAATCCGCAAGCGTCAGCGCCGAGTCACCCTTTGCACCGGTTCCGGTGCCGGAGTATCTGGAGAAGACCTATTGGTGGGCCTATGTCCATCCGAACGCGGTCCGCGTGTTCGAGCGCCAGTGGCTGGTCAACCTGATCCTGTGGGGCAACTTTGCCCGTCTGCGCGATGCTGCCCTGCAGGAGTTGAGCGGTTCGACCAACGGCAACATCCTGCAGGTGGCCTGCGTCTACGGCAACTTTACCGAGCATCTTGTGAACCGGCTGGGGCCGCAGGGTCATCTCGACGTGATCGACGTGGCGCCGGTCCAGATCAAGAACCTGCATGCCAAGCTGAAGAATGCGCGCCAGGTGACGGTGCTGCGGCAGGACTCGACCAACATGCAATTCGAGGATGCCAGCCGCGACGCGGTGGTGGTTTTCTTCCTGCTGCATGAGCAGCCCGAAGAGGTGCGACGCAAGACCGTTGCCGAAGCCCTGCGCATCACGAAACCCGGCGGCAAGCTGATCTTCGTGGACTACCACCGACCGCTTGGATGGAGCCCGTTTCGCTACCTGATGGTGCCGATCCTGACCACGCTCGAACCGTTTGCCATGGACCTGTGGCGCAACGAGATCACCAGCTGGCTGCCAGCCCAGGCCGAACCGGCCCGGGTGGAGAAGAAAACCTATTTTGGCGGGCTCTACCAGAAGGTCGTGATCACCCGCTGAGTCAGCCCAGCCGCTCCAGAATCAGCACGGCAAAAAAACCGAGGCCGGCAAACAGCACCCATTTGAGTGTGAGCAGGCCATAGCGCTTGAAACGAGCGTCCCCGGTGCCTGCATAGAACGCGAATGAGACCGCGGCGCCCAGCAGCAGCAGAAGGATGAGCCAGCGAAAAAGCAGCATGGTCACCAGGCCCTGGCCAGTTGCGCGAAGCCCCCGGGAGCCAGTTTTTCATCCTCGAAGCTGATCACTTCCCAGGCATCGGTGCGTGCCAACAGCTCGCGCAGCAGGCTGTTGTTCAGCGCGTGGCCGGAGCGAAAGGCGCTGTAGCTGGCCAGCAGCGGCTTGCCGATCAGATAGAGGTCGCCCATGGCGTCCAGAATCTTGTGCTTGACGAACTCGTCGTCATAGCGCAGACCGTCGGAATTGAGCACCTTGTAATCGTCCATCACGATCGCATTGTCCATACCGCCGCCGAGCGCCAGGCCATTGGCCCGCATCATCTCCACATCCTTGGTAAAACCAAAGGTACGGGCACGCGCGATGTCTTTCGAGTAGGACCCGGTGCTCATGTCGAACACGACCCGCTGGCCTGTGCTGTCCACCGCCGGATGGTCAAAGTCGATTTCGAAACTGAGCTTGAAGCCATGGTAGGGCTCAAGCCGCGCCCATTTGGCCGACGCCCCGGAGCCGTCCTGCACCGACACCGGTTTGAGCACGCGGATGAAGCGCCTTGGCGCGTTTTGAAACTCGATGCCGGCACTTTGCAGCAGGAACACAAAGGAAGCCGCCGAACCGTCCAGAATCGGCATCTCCTCCGCATTGATATCGACGTACATGTTGTCGACGCCCAGGCCGGCGCAGGCCGACATCAGATGCTCAACCGTGTGCACCTTGGCGTCACCGCGCGACAGCGTCGATGCCAGCCGGGTGTCCGACACCGCGGTGGCCGACGCCACAATCTCCACCGGGTCCGGCAGATCGACGCGCCTGAACACAATCCCGGTATCGGGCTGTGCCGGACGCAGCGTCAGCTCCACCCGCTGCCCGCTGTGCAGGCCGACGCCCACCGCACGGGTCAGGGATTTGAGGGTTCTTTGCTTGAGCACCGGCCCATTTTACTAGTCTGCCTGCTTTCTCAGGAAGGCCGGTATCTCGAAGTCGTCCATGCCCCCGGATGCCAGCGCATCGACCTTGGCGGCGGCCTGGCTGCGGTCGCGCCGCCAGACACTGGGCGTCGCCATCGACTGATAGTCCGGCTGGGCGCCACCAACGGTCGAAGCGGCGTTCGACTGCACGCCATTGACGGACGGGTTGAACGCCGGGACCTGAAACGGAACATTGTCGGTGCCGGTGCGCAAACCGACGCTGGGCACCACCGAAATGGTGGTCTTGCCGCGTCCCTGGCGGCTCAGCCCGGTGGCCACAACGGTGACGCGGATCTGGTCGCCGAGTTCATCGTCGTAGGCGGTGCCGTAGATCACATGGGCATCGGGCGAGGCGTAGGCGCGGATGGTGTTCATCGCCAGCCGGGACTCGCTGAGCTTCAGCGAGCCTTTGGCAGCAGTGATCAGCACCAGCACGCCCTTGGCGCCAGAGAGGTCGATGCCTTCAAGCAGCGGACAGGCCACCGCCTGCTCGGCCGCGATCCGGGCCCGGTCCGGCCCCGCCGCGATGGCGGTGCCCATCATGGCCTTGCCAGGCTCGCCCATCACCGTGCGCACATCTTCAAAGTCGACGTTCACATGGCCCGGCACATTGATGATTTCAGCAATGCCGC
>JBMOJJ010000063.1:0-14952 GCA_049315845.1 Rhodoferax sp. | reverse complement strand
GGATCAGAGCGTCAATTCACCTCTGAAGGATTAGACTCGCCCCATGTTTTCGCGATTACGCTCCGATATCCAGTGCATCCTCGACCGCGACCCGGCGGCGCGCAGTCGTTGGGAGGTCCTGACCTGTTACCCGGGCTTGCACGCGCTGATGCTGCACCGACCCGCGCACTGGTGCTGGCAGCGTGGCTTGAAATGGCTGGGTCGCTTTATCTCGCACATCGCGCGCTTTTTGACCGGCATCGAGATCCATCCCGGTGCCCGGATCGGAGAACGGGTCTTCTTTGACCACGCGATGGGCGTGGTGGTCGGGGAGACCGCCGAAATCGGTGACGGCTGCACCATCTACCAGGGCGTCACGCTCGGCGGCACCTCGCTCTACAAGGGTGCCAAACGACACCCGACGCTGGGGCGCAATGTGGTGGTCGGTGCAGGGGCGCAGGTGTTGGGCGGATTTACGGTGGGTGATGGCGCCAAAGTGGGGGGCAACGCCGTGGTCACGAAACCGGTGCCGGCCGGCGCTACAGCGGTCGGCAACCCGGCCCGCATTATTCATGCCGACCTCGACGTCAAGCGCGAGGAGGCGGCCTCCAAGATGGGTTTTTCAGCCTACGGCGTGACGCAGAATGACGACCCCCTGAGCCAGGCCATGCGCGGCTTGATCGACAACGCGGCCTCACAGGAACACCAGATTGCCATGCTGTGGCAAACCATTGACAGACTGACCGCTCAGCGGCATGAGCCCGATTGTGTGCCTGGCGATGCGGCTCGCAGCGAGCACTTCGAGGCCGAACGGCTCAATCAGCTGGTGGGCAAATAACTCAGTCGGGCAAGCGCGCGGGTCGGATCGCCGACTTGGGCCGGAACGCCTTGCAGACCTCGTCATGGGTTTGCAGATAGGGTCCGCCAATCAGGTCGATGCAATAGGGCACGGCCGCAAAGATGCCGGCGACGACGGACTCTCCGCTGGCTGCGCGCAGGCCTTCGAGGGTCTCCTGAATTGATTTGGGCTGGCCCGGCAGGTTGATGATCAGGGTTTGATCGCGAATCACGGCCACCTGCCTTGACAGGATGGCGGTCGGCACGAACTTCAGGCTGATGCTGCGCATCTGCTCGCCAAAGCCCGGCATCTCCTTGTGCGCCACCGCCAGCGTGGCCTCGGGCGTGACGTCGCGCCTGGCCGGGCCGGTGCCGCCGGTGGTCAGGACCAGCGCGCAACCGGCGTCGACCAGTTCAATCAGCGTGGCGCTGATGGCTGCCTGCTCGTCGGCAATGAGCCGGGGCTCGAATTGGATCGGGTTCATCAGCGCCCGGCTGAGCCAGTCCTGCAGGGCTGGAAGACCCTTGTCCAGGTAGACGCCACTGGAAGCACGGTCGCTGATGGAGACGATGCCGATCCTGACCGGGTCCAATACCGGGACGGTTGCTTTGTTCATGCTGTGTGGCCCGCTTCGTTTTCGTGCATCAGCTGCTCTCGCACAAGCAGGAAGATCTCCCGGTAAGCCCGGCCGTGGCGCACCGCAGCGCCGGGCTTCTCGGGCGTGGCGTCCTTCCTGGCCTGGCGGACCAGCGCGCGCAACTGCTGCACATCGGTGTCCGGGCACTTGGCCAGCCACTCGCCGAGCGCGTCCTCGGCGCCGATCAGCCGCTCCCGCCAGGTCTCTGCCATGTGCAGCACGAGGTTGTCGTGCGCCGAACCGCTGTTCTGTTCAGTCAGCGCGGCGCGCACGGTCTGCAGTGTGGCCGGATCGACCTGTCGCATCAGCTTGCCGATGAACTGCATCTGGCGGCGTTTGCCTTCGAAATTGGTGATGCGCCTGGCCTCCAGCACCGCGTCCTTGAGCTTTTCGCTCAGGGCCAGTCTGGCCATCAGGTCGGCGCGAAGCGTCAACAGGTCTTCACCGAGCTTCTGCAGTTCAGAGCTCTCGCGTTTGAGGTCGGTACGGCTTTGCTCGTCCGTCCCCTTGAGTTCGCGCTTGAGCTCCAGATCGCGTTCGCTGCCCTCGGCGACAAACTCGCCGCGGACAAAATAGCCTTTTTTCAGTTTGCGTGACATAGCCAAGTATCATAGCCTCCGCCATGAAGAAACCCATTACCACCCCAAGCCCTGCCGCCATCCGTCCCGCCGCCGCCGATGGCTTCAGCTACAGCAGGCCATTTTTTGAGGAACTGGTCGACCTGGCTCTGGCACATGCCGGCAAACTTGGCGCCACCGACGCCGGCGCGGAGGCCTCCGAGGGCTGCGGCCTGAGCGTTTCGGTGCGCAAGGGTGAACTGGAAAATGTGGAACGCAATCGCGACAAATCCCTGGGCGTGACGGTTTATCTGGGGCATCGCCGCGGCAACGCAAGCACCTCCGACTTTTCCAGAGTGGCGATCGAGCAGACCGTCCAGGCCGCCTACGATATTGCCCGTTTTACTGCGGAAGATCCGTTTGCGGCGCTGCCGGACGCGCAGGACATCGCGGCCCCCGCGACGCAGCGGACCGACCTGGATCTGTTCCACCCCTGGGCCATCGACAGCGAGGAGGCGGCGCGACTGGCGATGAGCTGCGAGGCGGCAGCGCTTCAGACCGACAAGCGCATCTGCAACAGCGAAGGCGCCAGCGTGTCGGCGCAGCAGTCGCATTTTTTCAGCGCCCACACACGGGGCTTTCGAGGAGGCTACGCCAGTTCGCGCCACTCGCTGTCGGTGTCGCCGATTGCCGGCCGCGGCGACGACATGCAGCGCGATGCCTGGTACAGCTCGATGCGTGACGCCAGTGAGCTGGCGGCGCCGGAAGCGGTCGGGCGCTATGCCGCCGAGAGGGCGCTGAGCCGGCTGAATTCACGCAAGATCTCGACGCGGGAGTGTTCGGTCCTGTTCGAGTCGCCGCTGGCCGCCGGCCTGCTGGGGAGTCTGGTGCAGGCGATCAGCGGCGGTTCGCTGTACCGCAAGAGTTCCTTCCTGCTTGATTCTCTGGGCAAGCAGGTGATGGCCAGGCACATCGACATCATGGAAGACCCGTTTGTCAAACGCGGCAAGGGCAGTTCGCCGTTCGATGACGAGGGCGTCCAGGTGAAGGCGCGCCAGGTCGTCAATGCCGGCCGTGTCCAGGGCTATTTTCTGAGTAGCTATTCGGCCCGCAAACTTGGCATGAAAACCACCGGCAATGCCGGCGGCTCGCACAACCTGACCCTGAGCTCGCGCCTGACGCGCGCCAGCGACGATCTGGACGCGATGCTGGAAAAACTTGGCACCGGCCTGTTTGTGACCGAGCTGATGGGCAGCGGCGTGAATTACGTGACCGGCGACTACTCGCGGGGCGCCAGCGGCTTCTGGGTGGAGAAGGGCCGCATTGCCTATCCGGTCCATGAGATCACGATTGCAGGCAATATGAAGGCCATGCTGAAGGGGATCCAGGCGGTGGGGGCCGATGCCTACAACTACGGCGCCAAGACGGTGGGTTCGATCCTGCTGGACCGGATGAAAGTGGCCGGCAGCTGAGCCGCCGGCCGCGAGGCGGTCTAGCGGGTCAGCGCGGCCTTGACGGCAGCCGAGACCTGCCCCATATCGGCCTTGCCGGCCAGGCGCGTCTTGACCAGACCCATCACCTTGCCCATCTCGCCCGGTCCCGCATCGCGACCCAATTCGGCGCCAAGTTCGGCCACGATGGCGCGCACGGCGGCGCTCAATTCCTCGGCGCTCAGGCGCTGCGGCAGGTAGGCTTGCAGCACCTTGATCTCGGCCGACTCCTTGTCGGCGAGGTCCATGCGCTGGGCCTGGGTGAAGGCCGCGACCGAGTCCTTGCGCTGCTTGATCATCTTGTCGATGATGGCCACCATAGCGACATCGTCGAGCACCACGCGCTCGTCCACTTCCTTCTGTTTGGCCGCGGCCAGCAACAGACGGATGGTGCCCAGGCGTTCGCTGTCCCTGGCGCGCATCGCGGCCTTCATGTCTTCTGTGACCTGTTCTTTGAGTGACATTGGAAGTGCTCCTTGTGAAATTCGTTCCGACATGAAAAAAGCCCGCCTGAGCGTCCCCGGCGAGCTTGTTTTGGGCCTTGATCAACCAGGAGCCGAACGGGTCGGGCAAGCCTGACCGCGGTCTGTCCCGCAAGGACGCAGGTTCAGTACATCTTCTTGGGCAACTGCATGGCGCGGATGCGCTTGTAGTTGCGCTTGACCGCTGCCGCCTTCTTGCGCTTGCGCTCGGCGGTTGGCTTTTCGTAGAACTCGCGGGCGCGCAAGTCAGTCAAAAGGCCTAATTTTTCGATGGTGCGCTTGAAGCGACGCAGCGCTACGTCAAAAGGTTCGTTCTCTTTTACACGGATGGTTGTCATTAAGTAATGTTGTCCAAAATATGCAGACTTCAGCCAAAGGAAGATCGGGCCATTTGACGGATATCGTGCGATTTTCCCCGCTATAAAGTTGATCAGGCAGCGGGGGTTTGCCAGCAAAGCGCTAAATTATAGCGTTCTTATGGCTGGGGTTTGGAGGCCGTTGACAAGTCTGGCAGCAGTTGGCGCGCCAGACCCTCGGCGCAGGCGTGCGCGCTGGCCCAGGCCCACTGGAAGTTGTAGCCTCCCAGCCAGCCGGTCACGTCCACCACCTCGCCAATGAAATACAGGCCTGCCTGCCTTGATTCCAGCGTCTGGGACGACAAATCACGGGTGTCGACGCCGCCTGCAGTGACTTCGGCCTTGCTGTAGCCCTCGGTACCGCTGGGCGTCAGTTCCCAGCGCGACAGGCGCTGCGACAACGCCGCCAGCGATTTGTCCGACGCCTCATTGACCGGGCGCTGCCATTGATGGCCGTCAGCGCCGTCCTGCCGGACCCAGGTATCGACCAGGCGTGACGGCAATTGCCTGGCAAGTTCATTGGCGATCAGCCTGCGGGAAACGGACTTGGCCTCGGACAGGGTCTGCAGCACGTCAAGGTCGGGCGCCAGGTTGATCCGGATCGGCTGGCCGATTCGCCAGTAGCTTGATATCTGCAGCACGGCGGGGCCGCTCAGCCCCCGATGGGTGAACAGCAGATCCTCCAGAAAGACGGCCTTCTCCTTTCGCTCGCCGACCGTGATCTGCACCGGCAGAGAAAGACCGGCGAGTTCGGCGTAGGGCGCCCAACTCGCACTGTCAAAGGTCAGCGGGACCAGGGCCGGGCGAGGTTCCACAACACCAAGGCCAAACTGGCGCGCGATCCGGTAGCCAAAATCGCTGGCGCCGATCTTCGGAATCGACAGCCCGCCGCTGGCGATCACCACGCTGCGGGCTTGAACCGTGCCGCGATCGGTCTCGATCGCATAACGGCTGTCCGCTGCGCAAGCCGCAGCGGTCGAGACCATGCTCGTGACGGCGCAGGGTTGCCAGCGCGTCACGTGCCCGGCATCGCATTCACTCAGCAACACGCGGATGATGTCGTCGGCCGAGTGGTCGCAAAACAGCTGGCCTTTGTGCTTCTCGTGGAAAGCCACGCCATGGCGCTGCAGCAGTTCCGTGAAGTGGCGCGGTGTAAAGCGTGACAGCGCCGAGCGGCAGAAATTCGGGTTGTTGCCGAGGAAGTTCGCCGCCGTGGTGTTCAGATTGGTGAAGTTGCAGCGGCCGCCGCCAGAGATCCTGATTTTTTCAGCCACCTTTGCGCTGTGATCGAGCAGCAGCACCTTGAGTCCGCGCTGTCCCGCCTGGCCGGCGCAAAAAAGGCCGGCCGCTCCGGCGCCGATGACAAGGACATCAAACATCTGCATCGGCACAGTTTAGTTGCTGGTTCGGGTTCTCCGGATGAGCGGGAATGCGCGGATCTGATAAGGTGACATCAAACCGGCAGAAACAATCGATTGGAGACACAACGATGAGAGAGATGTTACTGGGCGCGCTGCTGCTGTCCTCGTTGGCCATGGTCAGCGGCTGCGGCAGGAGTGAGCACGGCGGCGCCGTGGCGGGCGACGCGTCCGCCACCACGCTCAAAGCGAATGATCAGTTGGCGAGTGAACTGAAACTCGATGACCCGCAGGATTTTGAGGATGCCAAACGCGGCTTGATCGCGCGGCCGACCGGCAAGATCCTGGCGGCCGACGGCAGCGTACAGATCGACTTCGACGCCTTCAGCTTCGTCCAGGGCAAGGCGCCGCCGACCGTCAATCCGAGCCTGTGGCGACACGCGATCCTGAATGCGCAGAATGGGCTGTTCAAGGTCAGCGACGGCATCTACCAGGTGCGCGGCTTCGACATTGCCAACATGACGCTGATCGAGGGCAAGACCGGCTGGATCGTGGTCGACACGCTGACCTGCCGCGAGACCGCCGCCGCCGCGCTGGCCTTTGCACGCAAGCATCTGGGCGACCGGCCGGTGTCGGCGATCATCTTCACGCACAGCCACCTGGACCATTTTGGCGGCGCGCTCGGCGTGATCTCGGCCCGGGAGGTGGCCGAGCGCAAGATTCCTGTGGTCGCATCCGAAGGCTTCGTCGAAGAGGCGACGAGCGAGAACGTGATGGCCGGACCGGCGATGTTCCGGCGCGCGTTCTACCAGTTTGGCAAGGATCTGGAACAGTCGCCCAAGGGCATGGTGGACACCGGCCTGGGCAAGGCGGTGGCGGCCGGCAGCGTCGGCATCCTGCAGCCGACGCTGATCGTCAATCAGCCGTCGCAGGAGATCACGCTCGACGGCCTGCGTTTCGTTTTCCACAACGTGCCCGGAGCCGAGGCGCCGGCCGAGCTGACCTTCACGATCCCCGAGAAGAAGGCTTACGGCGGCGCAGAGAACCTGGCGCAAACCATGCACAACCTGCTGCCGGTGCGCGGCGCCAAGGTGCGCGACGCGCTGCGCTGGGCCGGCTACATGCAGCAGGCGCTGGACCAACTCGGTGACACCGAGGTCTATTTCGGCCAGCACAACTGGCCTGTCTGGGGCAAGGCGCGCATCAACGAATTCATCACCAAGCACCGCGATGTCTACAAGTACACGCACGACCAGACCGTGCGGTTGATGAATGCCGGCTACACGCCGCGCGAGATTGCCGACAGGGTCAAGCTGCCCAAGTCGCTGGGTTCCTATTTCGGCGTGCGCGGCTACTACGGCGATCTGCGCCACAACGTCAAGGCGGTTTACCAGCTCTACCTCGGCGCCTACGATGGCAACCCGGTCAACCTCGATCCGCTGGCGCCGCAGGAATCGGCCCAACGCTATCTGGAACTGATAGGCGGCGCCGACAAGGCGGTCGCGGCGGCGCAGAGCGCGTTCGACAAGGGCGACTACCGCTGGGCTGCCGAACTGCTGAACCATGCGGTCTTTGGCGCGCCTGACCACAAGGGCGCGAAGGAATTGCTGGCGCGCTGCTACGAGCAGATGGCCTACGTGGCCGAGGCCGCAACCTGGCGCAACAGCTACCTGATGGCCGCCTCCGAACTGCGCAAGGGGCCGCC
This sequence comes from Rhodoferax sp., assembly GCA_049315845.1. Taxonomy (GTDB): domain Bacteria; phylum Pseudomonadota; class Gammaproteobacteria; order Burkholderiales; family Burkholderiaceae_C; genus Rhodoferax. Next base: position 7,550 of record JBMOJJ010000063.1, on the reverse strand, counting down.
GACCAAGAGCCTGGATCGGGCCGGCGTGATCGACTTGCTGGATCAGACCCCGATCGAGCGTTTCCTGGAGGCGATGGCCGCCGGTCTGGACGGCCCGGCGGCCGAGGGCAAGGACATCAAGGTCAACCTGGTGCTGTCGGACACCCATGAATCGTTCGTGCTGTGGATCGAAAACGCGGTGCTGCACTTCAAGAAGGCCGCGCCGGAGGCAGATGCCAACGCCACGCTGACGCTGACCAAGGGCATCTTCATCAAGATGATGGCCGGCACTGCGGGCGTGAAGGACACGCTGCTCGGCGATGAGCTGAAAGTCAGCGGAAGCCGGGTCGACCTGCTGCGCTTCTTCGCGCTGATCGACAAGGCGCCGGGCAATTTTGCGATTGTGACCCGATAGACCCGCCGGCGCCTAGCAGGCGCTGCGCAATGCCGCTGCCGGCGCCAGCTGCGCTGCGGCCAGGCCCCGCAGCACATCGCCGACCACGATCACGCTCGGACTGGCCAGCTGCTGGCGTTCAATCGTGCGCTGCAGCTGCCCCAGTGTGCAGACCGCATGGCGCTGATTTGTCAAAGTGGCATTTTGAATCACTGCGACCGGCGTCTGAGCCGGCAGGCCGCAAAGCAGCTCCTGCTGAATGGTGCGGGCGCTGCCCACTCCCATGTAGATGACCAGCGTCAGCCTGGCGCTGTGGGCGGTGCTGGCCAGCGTCTTCCAGTCCGTGCCATCGGTGCCGGGCCTGGCATGACCCGCGACGAACAGCACGCCGTGCGCATGCTCACGGTGCGTCAGGGGCACGCCGAGGCTGGTGACCGCGGCCAGACCGGAGGTGATTCCGTTGACCACTTCGACGTCGATGCCGGCCGCATTCAGGTGGTCCAGTTCCTCGCCGCCGCGACCAAACAGGAATGGATCGCCGCCCTTCAGGCGAACCACGGTTTCTCCGTCGCGCACGGCGTGGATCATCAGCTTTTCAATGAAGGCCTGGTCAGTCGAACGGCAGCCTGCGCGTTTGCCGACATGAACGATGCGGGCGGCCGCCGGGGCCAGCGCGAGGACCTGCTGGCTGACCAGGTCATCGACCAGCAGCAACGTGGCCGCCGCAATCGCCTTCACGGCCTTGACGGTCAACAGCTCCGGGTCGCCCGGTCCGGCACCGACCAGAGTGCAGCGGCCGGCCTTTTTCGGCACCGGGCCTTGCGTGCCCGTTGGAGCCTTGTGCGGGTTGCAGGGATCAGAATTCATGGCTCAATTGTCTCTGAGCCTTGATGACTTCCGGCAATGAGCTTATGCGGCAATGCTGGCGCCGCAGCGGGCATTGCGCGACCCTGCGCAGCGCGGTTGCTAAGATCCAGCCTGTGTTGACAATGGGATTGGCGGTTTTGAACATGATTTTGGTGGCGATTGTGGTGGGTACCCTGACCGCCGGCATTGGCAGTGTCTGGCTGGCCGCGTTGTTGAGCTTTGGCGTGCTGGAGCGCTATACGCAGCACATGCTCAGCCTGGCAGCCGGGGCTCTGCTGGCCACCGCTTTCATGCACTTGTTGCCGGAAGCGTTCGAGAGCCAGACCGGCCCCGACGCGCTTTTCATGGCCTTGCTGGTGGGTCTGGTCTTCTTCTTTCTGCTGGACAAGGCAGAACTCTGGCACCACGGCCATGAGCACCACCAGCATCCTGAAGGCGAGCACAAACTCCATTCCCACAGCCCCGCGCCTGGCGCCGGAACCTGGGCCGTGCTGACCGGCGACAGTGTGCACTGCTTTGGCGACGGGGTGTTGATTGCATCGGCCTTTGTGGCCGACATCCGATTGGGCGCGATTGCGTCGCTGGCAGTGATGGCGCACGAAGTGCCTCACCACATGGGCGATCTGATGGTGCTGCGAACCGGCACCAGCAACCGGCGTGCAGCCTTGGTCAAAGTGACACTGGCGGGGGCCGTGACCTGCATGGGGGGGCTGCTGGGCTACTGGCTGGTCGAGCAGTTGCGCGCTCACCTGCCGTATTTTCTCGTCGTTGCCAGCAGCAGCTTCGTCTACGTGGCGCTGGCCGATCTGATTCCGCAACTGCAGAAGCGACTGACGGCGCGGGAGACTATGGCGCAAGTCGCCTGGTTGATGGTCGGCATTGCCATGGTGACCTTCGTCAGCCGCCTGTCACATTCCCACTGATCACCGGCAGCGCAAGACCGCTGCGACCGACCCCGGTTGCGGCAGCGGCTTGGCGCTCTGCTCGGCTGCTGGACGGGCAGTCAACCCCGGGCAACCGGCCGCGCCGGATCGCTGCACCACTCGCTCCAGCTGCCCGCATACAGTGCGCTACGTCCCAGGCCAGCCAGTTCCATCGCGATGATGTTGGGGACCGCGCTGACCCCGCTGCCGCAGTGGTGGACCACGGTGGCAGGGTCGCGCTGGGCCAGCAAGGATAAGAATTCAGCCTTGAGTTGGGCTGCAGGCTTGAACTTGCCCTGTGCGTCCAGGTTCTGTCCAAAGGGACGGTTCAAGGCGCCGGGAATATGCCCGGCAACCGGGTCCAACGGTTCGATCTCGCCCTTGAAGCGGGGAAGTCCACGCGCGTCGATCACGGTCTGGGTGATGCGTCCCAGTTTGCCGGCGACCGCTTCTGTATTCACCAGCACCGTCCTGGCCTCACCCAGAGAGAAACGGGTCGCTGGATAGGGCACGCTGATGCCGCTTTCAACCGCGCCACCACTGGCCAGCCATGCCTGCAGGCCGCCATCGAGCACCGCCGCCTCTTCATGACCCGCCCATTTCAGCATCCACCACAGGCGACCGCTGTAATTGACGCCCTGGCGATCGTAGACAACCGCCTGCATGCTGTTCTCAAAGCCTGTGCTGCCGAGCCAGGCGGTAAACGATTCGCGCGAGGGCAGCGGGTGGCGCCCGCCCGAAGCGGCGTCGCTCGCCGCCTTGGCAGCGCTCAGGTGCCGGTCCAGATCTGCCCGGACGGCGCCCGGAATGTGGGACTGCTGGTATTGCTGATCACCGGCTCCGGGCTGCATCAGTTCGAAGCTGCAATCAAACACCATGCAGGGCTGGCCGCGGGCCTGCAGTTCGCGGAGTTGCTGAGCGGAAATCAGGGTGCGGTACATCCGTTGTGCTTTCTTGAAAGGTGTTTGGCTGGTTGGCAGTCAGTGTACTTCTGCCGGCGTATCGGGCAGGATCCGGGTGCGCAGCACCGTGGCCGCCAGACCGCTGAGCACGATCAGCGCCATTCCGGCCCATCCGATCAGGGGAATGCTGTCGCCAAACAGCAAAAGACTGTAGAAGGCGGCAAACACGATGCCCGAGTACTGCAGATTGGCGACCAGCAAGGTCGAACCCCGGCTGTAGGCTCTGGTCATGCACCACTGGCCCAAAGAGGCCAGCACGCCGATCGGCACCAGCCAGGCCAGAGCCTGCCAGCTGACCGACGTCCAGGAGCTCAGGCCGGTAAAGAATGTGCCGACCAGTCCGGTGATGGCGGAAGCGAGCGAAAAATAGAACACGGTCCGTCCTTCCGGCTCGCCGACCTTTCCCAACGCGGTCACCTGCATATAGGCGAGGGCGGCGCCGAGCCCGGAGAGCAGGCCCATCAGACCGGCGAACAGCTGGTTCTGTTCCAGTGTCGGGCGCAGCATCATCACGACGCCGGCGAAACCGGCCAGTACGGTGGCCATCAACGGACCCTGGCGCTCGGTGCGGCCATAGAGCACGGCGCCGCCGACAATGAAGGCCGCGACCCAGACGCCGCTCATGTAGTTCAGCGTCATCGCGGTGGCCAATGGCAAATGGGCGATGGCATAGAACCATAAACCCAGCGACAGCACGCCGATGATGCTGCGCCAGGTGTGCATCATCGGAACGCTGGTCCTCAAGGAAGTGCGCCGGGTGCGCAACACCAGCGCCATGAAGATCACGCTGATCACCCCGCGATAGAAGATCAGTTCAAAGGTGCTGAAATCGCCGGAGGCGACCTTGATGCCAACGGCCATCGTGGCAAAGAAAAAGGAGCCGAGAACCATCCATAGAGCTTGCATGAGCTCAGGACTTGATCTGGCAGCGGTACCAATCGTGAAAGTGCTGCATGCCGTCTTCCATCGGGCTCTGGTAGGGGCCGACTTCGTTGTCGCCACGTTCCAGCAGTGCCCGGCGCCCGGCGTCCATGCGTTCGCCGATCTCGTCGTCTTCGATGCAGGTCTCCATGTAGGCCGCCTGCTGCGCCTCCACAAATTCGCGCTCAAACGCCTGTATTTCTTCCGGGTAATAGAACTCGACCATGTTGAGGGTCTTGTTCACGCCGCGGGGGTGAAGCGTGGAGACAGTCAGCACATGCGGGTACCACTCGACCATGATGTGCGGGTAGTAGGTGAGCCAGATCGCCCCGTACTTGCTGGGTTCGCCGCCGCGGTAGGCGCGCAGCGCATCCTGCCAGCGTTGATAGACCGGCGTGCCGGCGCGCCGGGTCTGCGTCGCCGCGCCCACCGTCTGGACCGAATAGTGTTCCTTGAACTCCCAGCGCAGGTCATCGCAGGTGACCACGCTGCCCAGCCCCGGGTGAAAAGGCCCGACATGATAATCTTCGAGGTAGACCTCGATGAAGGTCTTCCAGTTGTAATTGCACTCGTGCAACTCCACGCGGTCGAGCACGTAGCCGGTGAAATCCAGATCGGCGCGCGGACCCATTGCGGCCAGATCGGCGTCGATGTCCCGCCCGTTGTCTTCGAACAAAAGGCCGTTCCACTCGCGCAGCTTGTAGTTGTTCAGATTCAGGCACGGGTCGCTCGGAAAATGCGGCGCGCCCAGCAGAGTGCCCAGAGGCTTGTTTGCGCTGCCACTGTAGGTCCAGCGATGCAGCGGGCACACGATATTGCCGGCCGTGGCGCCCGGATGCGTGGTTCCGAGTGAACCTCGGCCCTTGAGCATCACCGCCTGCCGGTGGCGGCAGACGTTGGAGACCAGTTCGACACCGCTGGCGGTGCGTACCAGCGCGCGTCCGTCTCCCTCCTGCGCGAGGGTGCAATAGTCGCCTGCGTTGGGCACACTCAGGCTGTGTCCGACGTAACGCGGCCCTTGCCGGAAAATCGCTTCCAGCTCGCGGCGGTAGAGCGATTCGTCAAAATAGCTTGAAACTGGTAGTTGGCCAGTGGCCGGCTGCAGTTGAAGACTTAAATCAGACATTGGTGTCCTGACCTAAAGACTCCCCACAGGGAGATGCGCCAATGCGCGTTTTAATGGAAACCAGCCTGAACTGGCGAGAGGAGTGGGATTGTACCCGCCGGGTCGTCGGCATCGACTGCTGAGACCTGATTTAGTGCGATTCGCTCAATGTTGAGCGCGCTGACCCGCCGATCCGGGGCACGCTGCGCTGCAGCGCCTAAAATCGCGCTATCGAATTTCCGGGTCCCGCTTCCGTATGTCCTCTGCCTCCCGCACCGCTGTGTCCAAGCCGGCTACTTTTGAAATCGCTCTGGCTGAGCTGGAGCAACTGCTGGCCCGTCTGGAAGCGGGCGCGCTGCCGCTGGAACAACTTCTCGCACAGTACCAGCGAGGCGCCGAACTGCTCAAATTTTGTCGCGATCGGCTGGAGGCCGTCGAAGCCCAGATCAAGGTGCTGGATCAGGGGGCGCTCAAGACATGGACGGCCGATTGAACCCTGCGGATGCCTTTGACCTTGGCGGCTGGAGCGCCCGGCACCTTGAGAGTGTGGAGCAGGCTCTGGAGCGCTGGGTGAGCGTCAGCGCACCTGCCAATGTGGGTCACGGCGCACCTGCCGAACTGATCGAAGCCATGCGCTACGCTGTGCTTGACGGCGGCAAGCGCTTGCGTCCTTTGCTGCTGCTTGCGACCCGCGAGGCGGTTGCCAGTGAAGCGCGGGAATCAGCGCCGCGGGACAGGCAGGCGGCGCTGCCTTGCGGGGAGCCAGTTCTTCGCGCAGCCTGTGCTGTCGAACTGATTCACGCCTATTCGCTGGTCCATGACGACATGCCGTGCATGGACAATGATGTGCTGCGCCGGGGCAAGCCTACTGTGCATGTCAAATTTGGCGAGGCCCAGGCGCTATTGGCGGGTGACGCGTTGCAGGCTCTGGCGTTTGAGTTGCTGACCCCCGATGCCGGCATGCCGGAGGCGCAGCAGGCGCGTCTGTGCCGTCTGCTGGCGCGCGCGGCCGGCAGTGCCGGCATGGCGGGTGGTCAGGCGATCGACCTGGCCAGTGTCGGGGCCAGGCTGACCGAGAGCCAGCTGCGTGAAATGCACCGGCTGAAGACCGGTGCATTGCTGCAGGCGAGTGTCATGATGGGGGCGGTCTTTGGCACTGTTGCAGCGCCGGCTCTGGTCGCGCTGAATGGCTACGGCGCTGCGATAGGATTGGCGTTCCAGGTGGTGGACGATATTCTGGATGTCACCGCCGACTCTGCTACGCTGGGCAAGACGGCGGGCAAGGATGCCAGCCAGGACAAGCCTACCTACGTTTCGGTGCTCGGTCTGGAACGCTCGGCCAGCTATGCCCAGGAATTGCTCGGGACGGCGCTGACGGCGCTGGGACAAAGTGGTTTGTCCGATACGCTTGCGCTTCAGGGCCTGGCCAATATGGTGGTGAATCGTTCAAGCTGAAGCCACAAGGGATGTCACGTCGGGGTATCCATTAACATGTTATCCGTCCTCATGTGAGATGCATTGATAGTCAAAAATAACAAGTCGCCTATGCCGAACAAGCTGTATCCATTGCTTCGAACCATCAACGACCCCGCCGATCTGCGACATTTGCCGCGTGCCCAACTCGACGTCGTGGCTGGTGAACTGCGTGCGTATTTGCTGGACAGCGTGTCGAAAACCGGCGGGCATTTGAGTTCCAACCTGGGTACGGTGGAACTCACGGTTGCACTGCATTACGTGTTCAATACGCCCCATGATCGCATCATCTGGGATGTCGGTCACCAGACCTACCCCCACAAGATACTGACCGGACGACGTGAGCGCATGGGCTCGCTGCGCCAGTTCGGCGGTTTGAGCGGCTTTCCGCAGCGCGGCGAAAGCGAATACGATGACTTTGGCACCGCGCATTCAAGCACGTCCATTTCGGCGGCGTTGGGCATGGCGCTGGCGGCCAAGATCAAGGGCGAGGACCGGCATGTGACCGCCGTGATTGGTGACGGAGCCCTGACCGCCGGCATGGCGTTCGAGGCGCTCAACAACGCCGGCGTGGCCGATGCCAACCTGCTGGTCATCCTCAATGACAATGACATGAGCATCAGCCCCCCGGTTGGGGCGCTCAATCGCTATCTGGCCAAGCTCTTGAGCGGCCAGTTCTATGCGACCGCCAAGAACGCCGGCAAGACCGTTCTGAAGGGAGCACCGCCGCTGTTTGAGCTTGCCAAGCGCCTGGAGGAGCACGCCAAAGGCATGGTGGTGCCGGCCACACTGTTCGAAAAATTCGGTTTCAACTACATCGGCCCGATCGACGGGCATGACCTGAATTCGCTGATTCCCACGCTGGAGAACATCAAGCACCTCAAGGGCCCCCAGTTCCTGCATGTGGTGACCAAGAAGGGCCAGGG
>JBMOJJ010000062.1:0-14988 GCA_049315845.1 Rhodoferax sp. | reverse complement strand
AGAACAAGAGCAACTCGACCAGCTCAAGCATTTTTGGAAGCAATACGGCAACGCGATAAGTTGGACCCTGATCGTGGTGCTGGGTGCGTTTGCAAGCTGGAATTTCTACCAGTACTGGCAGCGTGGCCAATCAGCCCAGTCCGCCGCGATGTACGACGAGGTGGAGCGCGTTGTGCAATCCGCCGACGCGGCCAAGATCGACCGCGTTTTCGCCGATATCAAGGGCCGTTTTGGCTCGACCACCTACGCGCAGCAAGCCGGTCTGCTGGTGGCCAAGCAGCACTACAGTGCTGGCAATGTCGAAGGCGCCAAGAGCGCTTTGAGTTGGGTCGCGGAAAATGCGTCCGACCCCGGCTATCAGGCGCTGGCAAAGTTGCGACTGGCCGGCCTGCTGGTGGATTCCAAGGCTTTTGACGAGGCGCTCAAGCAGTTGGGCGGCGCTTTCCCGGCCAATTTCGACGCGCTGGTGGCCGACCGCAAGGGCGACATCCTGCTGCTGCAGGGCAAGAAGTCCGAAGCCGTCGCCGAGTATCGCAAGGCCTACAAGAATTTCGAGGAACGCGCCGAATACCGGCGTCTGGTGGAAGTGAAATTGAACTCGCTGGGCGTCGATCCGCAGGGCGGCGATGTGCCGGTTCTGGAAGGCAAGAAGTGAAGTCCGCATCAGGCTCGACATTGACCGCCAGGCTGGCCCTGGTCCTTGTTGTGCTGGGCGTGCTTGCGGCCTGCTCGAGCGGACCGGACAAGCCCAAGCCGGCCGAACTGGCACCAAATGCCAGTCTGCTACCGGTGCGTCTGGCTTGGACCGGCAATATTGGAGCGCTCGACTTTCCCCTGGATATCAAGGTCAACGCCAATACGGTCACCGTTGCCGGTTCTGACGGTGTGGTTGCCGCGCTCGATGCCGCTACCGGCGCCGAGCGCTGGCGCGCCAGTGTCGGCGAGCGGATTGCCGCCGGGGTCGGCAGCGACGGAAGGTTCTCAGCCGTCGTGACGCGCGCCAATCAGCTGGTGGTGCTAGACGGTGCGCGCGAGGCATGGCGTGAAAGACTGCCGGCGCCGTCTTTCACCGCCCCGCTGGTGGCGGGCGGACGTGTCTTCCTGCTGGCCGCGGATCGCTCGGTGATGGCCTTTGATGCGGTTTCCGGGCGCAAGCTCTGGAATCAGCAACGTCCGGGCGAAGCGCTGGTGCTGCGCCAGGCCGGTGTGCTGATGGCCGTTGGCGACACGTTGGTGACGGGCATGGGCGGGCGGCTGGTCGGGATCAATCCGTCCAATGGCTCGATTCGCTGGGAAGCTGCGATCGCCACACCCCGTGGCACCAACGATATCGAGCGGCTGGTCGACCTGGTCGGACGCGCCAGTCGCGATGGGAATGTTATTTGCGCGCGCGCCTTTCAGACCACCGTGGGTTGTGTCGATACCGCGCGCGGCAACCTGCTGTGGAGCAAGCCGGCCAATGGGTCGGTTGGCGTGCACGGGGACGACAAGTTTGTTTTCGGTGTCGAGAGCGACGGCAGGATCGTGAGCTGGCGCCGTGGCGACGGCGAACGTGCCTGGGTCTCGGAGAGCCTTCGCTATCGCGCGCTGTCGGCGCCGCTGTCGGTCGGACGCTCGGTCATCGTCGGCGACGAGAGTGGGCAGGTCCATTGGCTGTCGCGCGAGGACGGCTCGCCGCTGACCCGGATTGGAACCGACGGATCGGCGCTTGCCGCCGCTCCGGTGCTGGCCGGCGGAACACTGGTCGTGGTGAGCCAGCGCGGCGGTATATTCGGTTTCAGACCCGAGTAGGCGCCGGACAGCCGCTGATGAAACCTGTCCTGGCCCTGGTCGGCCGTCCCAATGTCGGCAAATCTACGCTTTTCAATCGACTGACTAAATCGCGCGATGCGATTGTTGCTGATTTCGCCGGCTTGACCCGCGACCGTCATTACGGCAACGGCAGGCAGGGAAAACACGAGTTCATCGTCATCGACACCGGTGGCTTCGAGCCCGATGCGGCGAGTGGAATTTTCAAGGAGATGGCCAAACAGACGCGCCAGGCGGTCGCCGAGGCGGATGTCGTCATCTTCGTCGTCGATGCGCGCGAGGGGGTGTCGGCGCAGGACCATGAGATTGCAAAATACCTGCGCCGCCTGGGCAAGCCCTCGGTGCTGGTCGCGAACAAGGCGGAAGGGATGCTTGCCGGGGCACAACTGGTCGAGTTTTTCGAATTGGGTCTGGGGCAGGTGCATGCAATTTCCGCCGCGCACGGCCAGGGTATCCAGGACATGCTGGAAATGGCGCTGGCGCCTCTGCACCTCGAAGAGCCCGATGAACTGCAGGATGAGCGCGAGTTGGGCGTCATCAAGCTGGCGGTCGCCGGACGCCCGAACGCAGGCAAATCCACGCTGATCAACACCTGGCTCGGCGAAGAGCGGCTGGTTGCGTTCGATCTGCCCGGAACGACGCGCGACGCGATTTCAGTGCCTTTCGAGCGCAATGGCCAGAAATTTGAACTGGTCGACACGGCCGGACTGCGGCGCCGTGGAAAAGTCTTCGAGGCGATCGAGAAGTTTTCGGTCGTCAAGACGCTGCAGGCGATCGAATCGGCCAACGTGGTGCTGTTGCTGATCGATGCCACCCAGGGGGTTACCGATCAGGATGCCCACATCGCCGGCTACATCCTGGAAAATGGCCGTGCGGTGGTGCTGGCGGTGAACAAGTGGGACGCAATCGACGAGTATCAGCGGGAACTGGTCAAGCGCTCGATCGAAACCCGTTTGCCGTTCCTGAAATTCGCCGCCATGCACCTGATATCGGCCACCAAGAGGCAGGGGCTAGGACCTCTCTGGGCGTCCATCGTGCAGGCCTACAAGGCGGCCAATTGCAAGATGTCAACGCCGGTTCTGACCCGACTGCTGCTCGAAGCCGTGCAATTCCAGAGTCCCAAGCGATCTGGCATGTTTCGCCCGAAATTGCGCTACGCGCACCAGGGCGGCATGAATCCGCCGGTGATCGTGATTCATGGCAATTCGCTCGAGCATGTGACCGACGCCTACAAGCGATTTCTGGAAGGCCGGTTTCGCAAGGAGTTCGATCTGGTCGGCACGCCGCTGCGGATCGAGTTCAAGACATCGAGCAACCCCTACACCGACAAGACCTGAGGCGGCCTGGCGCTGGACCGACGGCAGTCGCGAGTTGAACTTTACTGCAGGTTTATCTGCCGACATCCCGGGACATCGCCCGGCTGTGGTATCGTCACCCTCTTATCATTTTTTGAACACGGAGAATATCGTGAACAACAAAGGTCAGTTACTCCAGGACCCGTTTCTCAACGCCTTGCGTCGGGAACATGTACCGGTCTCCATTTATTTGGTCAATGGAATCAAGCTGCAAGGTCAGATTGAATCCTTTGACCAGTACGTTGTATTGCTGCGCAATACGGTCACCCAAATGGTTTACAAGCATGCAATCTCCACGATCGTGCCGGGCCGAGCCGTGAATTTTGCCACTGGCGAGGGTGACGAACCTGCCGCCGCCTGATCGTTCGCCGGCGCCGACCATCCTGGTCGGCGTGGACTTTGGGTTGCCTGATTTCGATGCTGAACTGGCCGAACTGGGCTTGCTGGCCCAGACCGCCGGATTGAACCCGGTTGCCCGGGTGACCTGCAAGCGGCGCGCGCCTGATCCGGCGCTCTTCGTGGGCAGCGGCAAGGCCGATGAAATCAAGTTGCTCGCGACCCAGCTTGGCGCGCTCGAGGTGCTCTTTGATCAAAGTCTGAGTCCCGCGCAGCAGCGCAATCTGGAGCGCCATCTGGAACTTCCGGTCAACGACCGGACGCTGCTGATCCTGGAGATCTTCGGGCAGCGGGCGCGCAGCCATGAAGGAAAGCTTCAGGTCGAATTGGCCCGCCTGCAGTACCTGAGCACCCGTCTGGTACGCCGCTGGTCGCACCTGGAGCGCCAAAGCGGTGGCATCGGCCTGCGCGGTGGTCCGGGTGAAACCCAGATCGAATTGGACCGACGGATGATTGGCGACAACATCAAGAAGATCAAGGAGCGGCTGCAAAAGGTCAAGCGCCAGCGCCAGACGCAACGCCGTCAGCGCGAGCGGCGCGACGCCTTCAATATTTCCCTGGTGGGCTACACCAACGCTGGCAAGACAAGCCTGTTCAATGCGCTGGTCAAGGCTCGCGCCTACGCGGCCGATCAATTGTTTGCCACGCTCGACACGACCACCCGACAGCTTTACCTGGGAGAGGCCGGACGCTCGGTCTCGCTTTCCGACACGGTCGGCTTTATTCGCGATCTGCCGCACGGGCTGATTGACGCATTCCAGGCCACCTTGCAGGAAGCGGTGGACGCCGACCTGCTGCTGCACGTGGTCGATGCGGCCAGCCCCCGCTTTGTCGAACAGATCGCCGAAGTGCAGCGGGTGCTGGCCGAGATCGGCGCCGCGGCGATTCCCCAGGTTCTGGTGTTCAACAAGCTTGATGCCCTTGAATTCGGGCGCCGCCCACTGCAACTGCAGGACACGTTCGATCTGGCGGGCGTACAGACGCCAAGGGTATTCCTGAGCGCGCTGACCGGTGAGGGTGTGGCGGGTTTGCGTACGGAACTGGCGCGCATTGTGGGCAAAGGCATTTCGCCGGTCAAGGGTGGGGATTATTTTGTGCAAAGTCACGAGGCTGCCTCCTGATTGGGCACAATCCGATAACGATACACAAGAGAAGATGAGATGAAACTCCATTTACGCAGCCTCGGCTGGGCTCAACTGCAAGATCGGTTCCGGGGTGTCTTCAACCTGAACGATTCGCGCTGGGGCCGCAGCGACGACAAGCCTTCCGGGGACGCCAAGGCAGAACCCGAGGCGCCGCGCGAAGAAGACGCGCCCAGCACACCGGTCAAAGGCGGCAATGAGCGCGGCCCCAAGCGCCCTGGAAACCAGGGCCCGCCTGATCTCGACGAGTTGTGGCGCGAGTTCAATCGCAGGTTGGGCGGCCTGTTTGGCGGGCTGAAGAACGCCGGTCGCGGCGCTGCAGGCGGCGGGGGCGCGTCGGGCGGGGGTTTCCAGCCCGACATGAAGAGTGCCGGCATCGGCATCGGGCTGATCGTTGGCGTGGTCCTGCTGATCTGGCTGGGCACCGGCTTTTTCATCGTCCAGGAAGGCCAGCAGGCCGTCATCACCCAGTTCGGGAAATACCGTTCTTCTGTCGGCGCTGGCTTCAACTGGCGGCTGCCTTATCCGATTCAACGCCATGAACTGATCTTTGTGACCCAGATACGCTCGGTCGATGTCGGGCGCGACACGGTGATCAAGGCCACCGGACTGCGAGAGTCGGCGATGCTGACCGAGGACGAGAACATTGTCGAGATCAAGTTCGCCGTCCAGTACCGGTTGAGCGACGCGCGCGCATTCCTTTTCGAAAGCAAGAATCCCGGCGAAGCCGTGGTGCAGGCGGCTGAGACCGCGGTGCGCGAAGTGGTCGGCAAGATGCGCATGGACAGTGCGCTGTCCGAGGAGCGTGACCAGATTGCGCCCCGCGTGCGGACCCTGATGCAGAAGATCCTCGATCGCTACAAGGTGGGCATCGAAGTGGTCGGCATCAATCTGCAGCAGGGCGGCGTGCGCCCGCCAGAACAGGTGCAGGCCGCGTTCGACGATGTGCTCAAGGCCGGGCAGGAACGCGAGCGCGCCAAGAACGAGGCGCAGGCCTATGCCAACGACGTGGTGCCGCGGGCCGTCGGCTCTGCTTCGCGCCTGAAAGCCGAAGCCGATGCCTACAAGGCCAGGATCGTGGCGCAGGCGCTGGGTGATGCGCAGCGCTTCAAGTCGGTGCTGGCGGAGTATCAGAAGGCGCCCCAGGTCACGCGCGACCGGATGTACCTCGACGCGATGCAGCAGATCTACAGCAACGTGACCAAGGTCATGGTTGATTCCAAGCAGGGTTCCAACCTGTTGTACCTGCCGCTTGACAAGATCATGCAGATGAGCGGGCAGGGTGCCGACGGCGCCGCCGCTGCTGCCGCGCCGGCCACGGCGGTCCTGCCGTCGACCACCGTGCCCATTCCGACCCCTGATGCGCGCGTGCGGGATGCCGGTCGCACCCGTGAACGCGATACACGCTAGGAGCCCCCCATGAACAGGCTAGGTTTTATTTTTTCAACGCTGCTGGTCGTGTTCGCGCTGGCCAGCTCCACACTTTTTGTGGTCGATCAAAGGCAGTTTGGCGTCGTCTATGCGCTCGGGCAGATCAAGGAAGTGATCACCGAACCGGGTTTGAACTTCAAGCTGCCGCCGCCGTTTCAGAACGTCTCGTACATCGACAAGCGCCTGCTGACGCTGGAAACCAGCGATACGGAACCGATGCTCACGGCCGAGAAGCAGCGCGTCGTGATCGACTGGTATGTGCGCTGGCGCATTTCGGAGCCGACGGAGTACATCCGCAATGTCGGCCTGACCGAGACCGAGGGCGCCAACCAACTCAATCGCGTGGTGCGCAACGCCTTTCAGGAAGAGATCAACAAGCGCACCGTGAAGGAACTGCTGGCGACCAAGCGTGAGGCGATCACGGCCGATGTCAAGGCCGAGGTGCTCGAAAAGGTCAAGGGCAGCAAGCCCTGGGGCGTCGACGTGGTCGATGTGCGCATCACGCGCGCCGACTATGTGGACACCATCACCGAGTCTGTGTACCGTCGGATGGAGGCAGAGCGCAAGCGGGTTGCGAACGAATTGCGCTCGACCGGCGCTGCGGAAGGTGAAAAAATCAGGGCCGACGCCGATCGCCAGCGCGAAGTGGCGGTGGCCAACGCCTACCGCGACGCACAGAAGATCAAGGGTGAAGGCGATGCCGAAGCCGCGCGCATCTATGCCGAAGCGTTCGGTCGAGATCCGCAGTTCGCCCAGTTTTACCGCAGTCTGGATGCCTACAAGGCCAGCTTTGGCAAAAAGAGCGATGTGCTGGTGGTGGATCCGTCGTCCTCCGAGTTCTTCAAGGTGTTCCGCGGCAGCGCGAGTTCCGCGTCGCCGCCCACTCACGGCAAGAAATAGCAGTTGGACGGCGAAAGCTTCTGGCTCGCCCTTGCCCTCGTTCTGGTGATCGAGGGCATCTTTCCGTTCTTGTCGCCCGGCGGATGGCGCCGCATGTTCGCCCAGGTGCTGCGGCTCAACGACGGCCAGCTTCGTTTTTTTGGAATGTGCAGCATATCGGCTGGCGTGCTGCTGATTTGCTTGCTGCTATAGCCGTTTCCGGCGCTTTAGCCCGGTAAAATCTGGCTTTTAACAGCAACCCCTATTCACATGTCTGCCTGGGTCCTGCCGGATCACATTGCCGATGTCTTGCCGTCTGAAGCCAGGCACATCGAAGAACTTCGCCGGGATCTGCTGGACATCGCGCGTTGCTATGGCTACGAACTGGTCATGCCTCCGCTGCTGGAGCATCTCGAATCGCTGCTGAGCGGCTCTGGCGGAGCGCTTGACCTGCAGACTTTCAAACTGGTCGATCAGTTGTCCGGACGCATGATGGGCCTGCGCGCCGACAGCACACCCCAGGTGGCGCGCATCGACGCCCATCTGCTCAACCGCCAGGGCGTGACCCGCCTGTGCTACTGCGGCCCGGTGCTGCACACGCGACCGGCTGGCCCGCACGCGACCCGCGAGCCTTTGCAGTTCGGTGCTGAAATCTATGGCCACACCGGGCTCGAGGCGGACCTCGAGGTGCTGCAACTCGCGCTTGACTGCCTGAAGGCTGCCAAGGTGCAGTCGCCGAGCGTCGATATGGCAGACGCCCGTATCGTCAAGGCGCTGCTCGACGGTGTCGCGCCGGACGCGCAATTGCTTGCCCAGGTGCACGCTGCGCTGGCCGCCAAGGATGCCAGCGGCCTGTCTGCGCTGATCCGGAATTTTCCGCCGGCGTCACGGCAGGGTTTGCTGGAACTGCTCCAACTGTACGGGGATGAAAAGGTCCTGATCGAAGCCGGCAAGGTGCTGTCGCCCTGGCCGGCTGTGCGCGAAGCGCTGCAGAACCTGCAATGGCTGGCGCGCCAGCTCGACGACGCCAGCGTCACCTTCGACCTGGCCGACCTGCGCGGCTACGCCTATTACACCGGCGCCAGGTTTTCCATCTACGCCCGGGGCGCCAGCGATGCGCTGGTGCGTGGCGGGCGCTACGACGAGGTCGGCGCCGTGTTTGGTCGAAACCGTCCGGCGGCAGGGTTCAGCCTCGACGTCAAGGCGCTGGTCGGC
Source organism: Rhodoferax sp. (assembly GCA_049315845.1). Lineage (GTDB taxonomy): Bacteria > Pseudomonadota > Gammaproteobacteria > Burkholderiales > Burkholderiaceae_C > Rhodoferax. The sequence continues at coordinate 6,761 of JBMOJJ010000062.1, read as the reverse complement.
GTGCTGGCCGCGCCGCCGCTGCGGGCGGCGATACGCGCGCCGTGGCGCGAGGTTCCTGATCTGCGAGCCGCCATCGGGGCGCTGCGCGCTCGCGGCGAGACCGTGGTCTGCGTGCTGCCGGGACACGAGAGTGAAGTTGAAGAGTTCCATTGTGATCGCGAGCTGGTTCAGGTCGCGGGGCAGTGGGTCGTGCAAGCTGTTTGAAAAGAAATGAAATGACTGCAACAAAAGGACGTAACGTCGTTGTCGTGGGTACCCAGTGGGGCGACGAGGGCAAAGGCAAGCTGGTTGACTGGCTGACCGAGAGCGCGCAGGGGGTGGTGCGCTTTCAGGGCGGGCACAACGCCGGTCACACGCTGGTGATCAATGGCGTCAAGACGGCGCTGCACCTGATTCCCAGCGGCATCATGCGCGTCGGCGTTAAATGCTATATCGGCAACGGCGTTGTGCTGTCGGTGGCCAAGCTGTTCGATGAAATGGCGGGGCTGGAGAAGGCCGGCGTCGAAGTTCGCTCGCGCCTGCGCGTGAGCGAACTCTGCCCGCTGATCCTGCCCTTTCATGCGGCGATCGACGTCGCCCGTGAAGCGGCCCGCGAGAAGGGCGGCAACGCCAAGATCGGCACCACCGGGCGCGGCATTGGCCCGGCCTACGAGGACAAGATCGCGCGCCGGGCGCTGCGGGTGCAGGATCTGAAGTTCCCAGAACGCTTTGCATCGAAGCTGCGGGAACTGCTCGATCTGCACAACCATGTGCTGACCAGCTATCTGGGATCGGCCGCCTTTGATTTTGGTCCGACGCTGGCGCCCTACATGACCGACGGCAAGGTCCTGTTTCAACCGGTGTTTGACGAGGCGATGCAGCACGCAGCGCTGCTCAGGCCGATGATGGCCGACGTCTCGCGCGAGCTCAATGACGCGCATCTGAAAGGCGCCAACCTGCTGTTCGAAGGCGCGCAGGGCACGCTGCTCGATGTTGACCACGGCACCTACCCCTATGTGACGTCGAGCAACTGCGTGGCCGGCAACGCGGCTGCCGGCGCAGGCGTCGGGCCTGGGCTGCTGCACTACATCCTGGGCATCACCAAGGCCTACTGCACGCGCGTCGGCGGCGGGCCGTTTCCGACCGAACTGCAATGGCAGGTGCCGGGCACACCGGGCTACCACATGAGCACGGTCGGCGCCGAAACAGGCGTCACCACCGGGCGCAGCCGGCGCTGCGGCTGGTTCGATGCGGCGCTGCTCAAGCGCAGCGCGCAGGTCAACGGCCTGTCGGGCCTGTGCATCACCAAGCTCGACGTGCTCGACGGGCTGTCGGAACTGCTGCTGTGCACCGGCTATGAGCTCGACGGCGAGATGGTCGACATCCTGCCGATGGGCGCCGATGACATCGAGCGCTGCAAGCCGGTCTACGAGACCATGGCCGGCTGGAGCGACAGCACCGTGGGCATGACCCGCTTCGAGAGCCTGCCGACCAACGCGCGCCTGTACCTGCAGCGCATCGAACAGGTCACCGGCGTGCCGATCCACATGGTCTCGACCGGGCCCGACCGCGAGCAGACCATCCTGATGCGCCATCCCTATCTGATCGATTGACCCAGGAGCAAAACCATGTTGACCGAAGACGGCAAACACCTGTATGTCAGCTACGACGAATACCACAACCTGATCGAAAAACTGGCGATCAAGATCTTCCAGTCGGGCTGGAATTTTGACACCATCCTCTGTCTGGCGCGTGGTGGAATGCGTCCTGGCGACATCCTGTCGCGCGTCTTCGACAAGCCGCTGGCCATCATGTCGACCAGTTCCTACCGCTCGGACGCCGGCACCGTGCAGGGCGTGCTGGACATTGCGCGCTTCATTACCACGCCCAAGGGCGAGATCGCCGGCAAGGTCTTGCTGGTCGATGACCTGGCGGACTCCGGCCACACGCTGCGGGCGGTGATCAGCCAGCTCAGGAACAACTACCCGCCGATCACCGAACTGCGCAGCGCGGTGCTCTGGACCAAGGGCGTATCCACCTTCCAGGCCGACTACTCGGTCGAATTCCTGCCCACCAACCCCTGGATCCACCAGCCGTTCGAAGGCTATGACTCGCTGCGTCCACAGCAGCTGATTCAAAAATGGAGCGTTTGAACGCAGTTTCATCATGACCGAAGTCTCGACGGCACTGATCCACCATCCTTATCTGCCGCCCGGCGGCTTTGCCGCGCCGCAACCAGGCGTGTTCAAGGCCTCGACCGTGCTGTTTCCCAACGTTGCGGCAATGCGAGGATTTGACTGGAAAGACAAGACCGCCTACACCTACGGCCTGCACGGCACGCCGACCACCTACACGCTGGAAGAGCGGCTCTGCACGCTCGAGGGCGGGCTGCAATGCCTGTTGCTGCCGAGCGGGCTGGCGGCGATCGCCAACGTTGCGCTGTCGCTGCTGCGCAGCGGTGACGAGGTGCTGATTCCGGACAACGCCTACGGTCCCAACAAGGCGCTGGCTCAGGGTGAACTCGCGGCCTGGGGCATCGATCATCGCTATTTCGATCCGATGGATCCGCAGGACCTGGCGGCCAAGATCGGCGACAGGACCCGTCTGGTCTGGCTCGAGGCGGCCGGATCTGTGACACTTGAATTTCCCGATCTGTGCGAGATGGTGCGCATCTGCAACGCGCGCGGTGTCTGCTGCGCGCTGGACAATACCTGGGGCGCCGGGCTGGCCTTTGCGCCGTTCGACCTGCTGCCGGGCTCAAGCCCTGCGCTGGGCGTCGATATCTCGGTGCATGCGCTGACCAAATACCCGAGTGGCGGCGGCGACGTGCTGATGGGCAGCGTCATCACGCGTGACCCGGCCTTGCACATGAAGCTCAAGCTGACCCACATGCGCATGGGGTCTGGCGTCGGCGCCAACGACGCCGAGGCGGTGCTGCGCGCGCTGCCCAGCCTGGCGCTGCGCTACCGGGCGCACGACGAGGCAACGCGGGCGCTGGCGGCATGGTGCCAGAGCCGCCCCGAATTCTCCCAGGTGCTGCATCCGGCGTTGCCGGATTCGCCAGGGCACGCACATTGGCGCGCGCTGTGCAAGGCCGGCTTTGGCGGAGCTGCGGGGCTGTTCAGCGTCATCTTCCCGCTGCATTGCAGCCAGTCCCGGGTCGATGCGTTCTGCGACCGGCTCAAACTGTTTGGCATTGGCTACAGCTGGGGCGGGCCTATGAGCCTGGTCGTTCCCTACGACCTGAGCAGCATGCGCGGCAGCTGGCCGACCCACCTCCAGCAGGGCACGCTGGTGCGGTTTTCGATCGGTCTGGAGGCCGTGGCAGACCTGCAGGCCGACCTGGAGCAGGCGCTGCAGGTTTTTGCCGACTGAGTCAGTGTTTTCCTGAATGGTCACGGGCTTGCAAGCCGTGTAGTCTGGCGCCCATGGATACAGCCTCCGCTCCTTATCTGCCGCCGCCATCCGAAGAGCCGTCCAAGGAGATCGTCAAATTGGGTCTGCGTGACCCGTTTCGCTGGCTGGTGCTGGGCGGCCGTGATTTGGCTGCCACCAAGGGCATCGGCATTTTCTATGGTGTCTGCTTCTGGCTGATGGCGCTGGTGCTGGGCGCCATTTTTCGCAGCAGACCCGAGTACGCGATGTCGATCGCCTCGGGTTGCCTGCTGGTGGGGCCGTTCCTGGCGCTGGGTCTGTACGAGGTCAGCCGACGGCGCGAGCAGGGACTGGTGCCCGAACTTGGCGCATCGCTGACCTGCTGGCGCGCGCATCTGCGCAGCATGGGCATGCTGGTGCTGGTGCTGATTGTTCTGGAGTTGCTGTGGGGCCGCGCCTCGCTGGTGGTGTTTGCGGTGTTCTTCAACACCGGCATGCCGTCCACGACCGGCGTGATAGAGGCTGTTTTCAACCCCGCGAACTGGGAATTCCTGCTGGTCTATCTGCTGGTTGGCGGCGCGTTTGCCGGCCTCGTCTTTGCGGTGGCCGTGGTCTCCATCCCGATGATTCTGGATCGCGACACCGACGCCATTTCCGCCGCCATTACCAGCCTGCAGGTGGTTTTTGGCAACACCGGTGTGATGCTGGTCTGGGGTGCGTTGATCACAGCCCTGGTGCTGGCGGCACTCGTGCCCTGGGGTGCCGGCTTGCTGGTCATCGGGCCCTGGCTCGGTCATGCGAGCTGGCACGCCTACCGCGGCTCGGTCCGCTGGCTGGACGAGGATGCGCCAGCGGCGGCAGCTTGAAGCAAGAAAATTTTTCCCGGCGTGCCGGGTGCTGATCGTGAAATGTTAAAGTGCCCCTAACTACTTGAAAGCATATTTTGGCTACACCCAATTACGGATACGAGAAGCGTCAGAAAGAACTGGCCAAGAAGAAGAAGAAAGAGGAAAAACTCAAGCACAAGGCCGAGCGCAAGGTCGGCGAAGGTGCAGAGGGCGGCGCGGCGCAGGAAGATGACGCCGGCCAGACCGGAGCAGCAGCTTCCGACGCGCCGGTGCAACCGCTCTAGAACCTACTTCGGCAGCCAGCCCAGTCCCTTGGCGTGCAGGCTCTGGATATAGAGCCTGTCCTGCGTTTCCGTGACCGCGGTGGTCTCCGGGTAACTGCCGCTCGGATCCTGAAAATCCGTCACCACCTTGCCGTTTTCCTTGAACGCGATCACATGGCCGTAGGCCTTCGGAATCGGCCACAGCGCGCGCGGCAAACGCAGCGTCAACTTGCGCAGAAAAGGCTGAGTCGCCAGCTTGTCGATGGTCGGATTTCTGGGTTTGGCAAAGCCGAGCCAGATCTTGCCGTCCAGCCCGCGCATCAGGTTGTCCGGATAGCCCGGCAGATTGTCAAGAAGCACGCGGGCATCCTTGCCCGGTTGCGCCACATCCAGATTGCTGGCTTGGGTGGAGATCTTCCAGACCCGGTATTTTCCGGTCTCGTTGACGAACAGGGTTTGCTGGTCTTCGCTCAGCGCCACGCCATTGGCAAAGCTCAGCCCCCTGGCCACGATGCGCGTGGCTCGCGTGGCCGGGTCGTATTCCAGAATGCGCCCGGTCGCCGACTGCTCCAGAATATCGAGCACGCTGGCCTCGAAGGTGCCGCCCCATTTCGATGGCGCAAAACGCGTTGAAGCGTCGCTGAGGTAGATCTTGCCATTGGCCGCGACGATCACGGCATCGGCATAAGCGATCGGCTCGTTGCCTACCTTGTCGGTCAGCAGGCTGACCTTTCTGTCCGGGCTGATCGACAGCAGGCCCTTGATCGCGTCGGCGGCGATAAGGTTGCCGCTGGCGTCGAAGTCAAAACCCAGCACCCGCCCGCCGGTATTGGCGAACACCTCCTGCGCGCTGCCGTCCGGGTTCATGCGCAGGATGTTGCCGCTGGCCACCGTCGCATAGAGCTTGCCGTCTCTGGCCAGCACAATGTGTTCGGGTCCTTCCTCTGCGCCAAGCGAGATCATCTTCAGACCGGCCAGCCGGTTGTTGGCGGCATGCGGACCGGCGTAGCCCGGCGCTGCCGGCGCGTTCCAGCTGAGCGGTTCGATCGGCACCGGCCACAGGCTCAGGTAGGCTGCCAGCGCCAGCACGATCAATCCGACCCCATAGGCTGCTTTTTTCATTCTGTCTCCTTGGATAATTGTTGCGCCAGCATTGTCATGGCCGCGCTTGAACGGTCTTTTGGCGATATCACCGTCGCCCCTTCGAAGCGCTGGAAGTTGCGCCGCATCGACTGCTGGTAGCCGGGATCATAGTGTCGCTCGAGCAGTTCCCGCACCACCGGCTCGATTTCGCCAGCGCGAACCGATGCCTGCCATTCGCCGACCAGCGCCTTGCCCAGCAAGGCGGTCAGAACCTGCAGCCGCTCGCAGAACAGCTCTGCATCGCGCACAAAAAAGTCGTAGTCCTCCAGCAGCAGCGCGACGCGCTCGTGATCCGGCAGCACCAGGTTCAGGCAGGGGCTGGCGCGCATCGCTTCAACCAGCGATGGCGGCAGCGCCACATTGCCCACCTTCTTGCTTTCGCTCTCGATGAAGACCGGTCGCGCCGGGTCGAACTGGCGCAGCGTCTGCCAGATCAGCGTGTCAAAGCGCTTCTGGCTCGGCTGAGCCAGACCCGGAATCGCGCCCAGCACCGAGCTGCGGTGATTGGCCAGCGCCTCCAGGTCCATCACCTGCGCGCCCTCGGCGGCCAGCGCCTGCAGCAGCCGGGTCTTGCCGGAGCCGGTGGTGCCGCAGACCACGCGCCAGTGCAGCTTGCTCACAAAGCGTGGAATGTCCAGCAGCAGCGCGGCCCGAAAGGCCTTGTAGCCGCCTTCGAGCAGCGTGACGCGAAAGCCGATCTGAGACAGCACCAGGGAGAGCGAGCCGCTGCGCTGGCCGCCGCGCCAGCAGTAGGCCAGCGGCTTCCAGTCTTTCGGTCTGGTGATGACCTCGCGCTCGACATGCGCTGCAATATTGCGCGCCGCGATCGCCGCGCCGCGCTTTCTGGCTTCAAACGGGTTGACCTGAACGTACAGGGTGCCGATGGTGCGCCGTTCCTCGTTGTTGAGTGTCGGCCAGTTGACCGCGCCGGGAAGGCGGTCCAGCGCATACTCGTCTTCGCTGCGGGCGTCGATCACGGTGTCGAACTCGTGCAGACGCCCGATCACATCGCTTGCGCTGACGGTGGCGAGGCTCATTTCAGCAGCCTTCGCAACTCGGGCCAGACATTGTCCAGCATCATCGGGTGGGCTTGCTCCGCCGGATGGATGCGATCGGCCTGGAACAGCGTGGCGCTGTCGGGCACGTCCGCGAT
>JBMOJJ010000061.1:0-15035 GCA_049315845.1 Rhodoferax sp. | reverse complement strand
TAGATGCTCCTTTTTGACATGCTATGCCTCAAACACAAAACTCCTGACAGGCTCCTACCTGTAGGCTCACGTCGGTTCCTGCACCTGTTTTTCTGGCTGCCTCCCTTAAGTTCGGATTTATGAATTCATCCCACATAACTCGAAACCTCTGATGCCGTCTGTAAAGAGCCGTCACTGGTGACTGAACAGGGCCAATTCCATTGACTTCATACTTTGATACCCACTGACTGGAGGGTATTTTGACGGCCCCTTCTGCAAAGGTGAAGAAGATCTTGTCTTCATTCGGGTAACAAATCATTGCCCGTCCGTAAACGGCATTGGTATCCTGATTTCCGTTCAGTGCAGACATTTGGCATTCAAACGAACGTGGAGTGAGCCAGTCATCGTCATGAAGAATCTTGATATATTCAAACCGTGTCCGGTCGAATGCTTCCCGCATGGATTGCGCTGCTCCGCATGGCTCTGTGTGCCTGAAGTGGATATCTAGCCCTTTACCTGCAGGACCATTCAGGACATCGAGTATTTGATGCTTATCATCACTGTCATCAGATATGACAACCTCAAAGTCCTTGAACGTCTGCATTTGCAAGGAAAACAATGCTCTCTTGAGTCCTTCCGACCTGTTGTGACTCTGAATAATCACGGAAATCCTGTTTGACATGCAAAGCACCGCAAAAAGAGAAAATTCTAAGCGCTGAAACTGTGTCGATCTCACTCTAAATCCAATCTTCTAAAAGCACACACATGGAATTCACTTCGTACGCGCAGAATCTGGAAGACGTGATGCTTTGGCGAGCATTGGGCCATCTGAAGGGGGGGCACTATATCGATGTCGGCGCACAACATCCAGAAGTCGATTCGGTCAGCAGGGCGTTTTATGAACGCGGTTGGAGAGGCGTTCATGTGGAGCCCGTGCCTGAATACGCGTCACTGCTGAGAAGCGATCGCCCTGATGAAGTCGTGCTGCAGGTCGCAGTTGCAAACAACCGAGGCAAGTGCGAAATCCATGTCTTTCCTGGCACCGGACTGAGCACCACTTCGCAGTCGATCGCAAGCCGTCATGCAATCGAAGGGCGTTTCGAAAGCGAGACATTGGACGTCGATACCCTAACGCTCGATGACGTTTATGAACGATCCACGTTTGAGCAAATACACTGGCTCAAAATCGATGCCGAGGGTTCTGAAAATGAGGTGTTGGAGGGTTGGCGCTCCGATGATCTTCGTCCGTGGATCATTCTGATCGAGGCAACCGAGCCGACCACTCAGGTTGACTCGTCAGCGATTTGGACTCAGAAGCTTATTGGCAAGCGCTATATCGAGGTGTACTTCGACGGCCTCAACAAGTGGTTTATCAGCCAGGAACGCGGCGAACTCGCCTCCGCATTTACCTCGCCACCTAATGTCTTTGATTCTTACGTGACCCGGCGGGAAGTGCGCTTAAGAGAATTCGCGGCCTTTGCATCGCAGACGAAGGATGCGGTGAGGATATTTAATGCAATCAAGTTGCACGGTCAGGATCTGGCACGAACAGGAGCCCTTGATGCAGCGGAAAGGTGTTTTCGCTCGCTGAACGAAGTCAAGCCAGATGATTTTCAAGTGATTCAGTTCCTGGCGCACATTGATTTTCACCATGGGAAATACCTGGATGCGTTGCGCGGGGGTTTGCGGGCCTGTGAATTGTCAGGGTGGCACATTGAGACGCACTGTGCCCAACTCGCCATATTTGTGCGCCGCATGTCGGAAACATGCGAGTGGGCACGACTCGTCAAGAAACAGGTAACGATTGGAGCAGCACTTTCGCCGGTGCAGTATGTGGATTCCTTCCCAGAGCGCTCGTATGACGTCGTCGTTGTCGATCAAGCATCGGTGGGCGCGATGGCTTCGGAATCGCCTGCGAGCAAATTCCGCCAAATGCCTCACATTGGTTCTGTCCAGAGTATGCCTTTGTCGGGCTCCTTGGTGGCTCGGTTGCGCGAAATATTGACCGCCTGCAAGTCCACTTCGATTGTCTTCGTCAATGCGGATGCATTGCCACTTGCCGGATTTCTGGAGCCACTTTGCGCCCTGGAAGTCGAACCGGGGGCGTCCTGGGCATTTGCCCGATCATCGGTGATCACCAATAGCTCGATGTCGCAGCTGTCCGGGTACGTGACCTATCGCGACCAATACTTAAGCCTCAACGGTCGCCAGATTCCAGACTCCGCCTTGTTCGAAGAGGAGGATGTTACCGCAGGCACGATCTATGTTCGTCGCGCTGTACTTGAATCGCTGTGTGAACATGGTTATTCAGCCTTATTTTCCATCCGGTCGCTTGCGATTCACTGCGCGCTGCACTTTAGCCCTCTGATCGTAGATGCTGATGTGACGGCGCGACCGGCGTCGGCGTTCGAAGTCAATAAGGCGGGGGCACGGCCGTTGCTGGGCGCAGCGTACAAAGTCCTTTTGACGGACTCAGCCACCAATGTCAAGGCGCCCTCCCCTCGCGATTGGGGGTTACTGCCTTGGGCACTGGCTCTCGAACAAGGCGTCGCGCCTGATCTCGATGCGTCGATCTGGCTTCGATTGCGGCAGGCTGCTGCATTCGCTGACAGTGCGGGGTATTGCAGTCACCCCGACAGAGGTGGCGTGAATTTCGTGGGTTGGGCAACAGGTCTGTTCGGCCTATCCGAAAATATGCGCGCATTCATCAATCTCTCCAAAGATGAAGGCGTACCTTTCAGCGTCAGGGATATGAAGTCCGACTCCAGCGATCCGGCAAGTGCCTCGAGCTTTCTCGATCAACTTGACGATAAAAGCCGCTTTGGAACGAGCATTCTGTTTTTTACCCCAAACACACTTCAGGAATACGCCCCCCGGCAGTTGCGAATTCCCGGAGGCTACCGAATCGGATACTGGTTCTGGGAATGCGAACAATGGCCGAAGGAATGGCACAACTCACTCGATCTTGTCGACGAGATTTGGGTTGCATCGGATTTTGTCGCCGCCGGCTTGCAGAGCCTGACGGATAAGCCGATCAAGCGAATCCCTCCACCGTTGCGACTTGAAGTGCCCGAGCCTCTGCCACGATCGACTTTGCACCTGAGTCCAGATACTTTTCTGTTTCTGTTCAGCTTCGACTTCAATTCGTTCGCTCTTCGCAAGAATCCGCTCGGGACAATCCGCGCTTTCAGAACGGCCTTTGCCGACCATCAATGTGATGCAAGTCTCATAATCAAATCCATCAATGGGGCAAAGTACCCGAAAGAGATGGCGCTGCTCCGGCAGGAGATCGACAACGACGATCGAATACACCTCATCGACAAGGCAATGCGACGCCAGGAAGTGCTGGCGCTAATGAATACTGCTGATTGCTATGTCTCTTTGCATCGCGCCGAAGGGCTGGGCCTGGGACTCGCAGAGAGCATGTATATGGGCAAGCCAACAATCGCAACAGCGTATTCAGGCAACATGGATTTCATGAATGACCAGAACAGTTGTTTGGTGAAGTACGACATGGTTGATGTCAAACCCGGCGAATTCCTTTATTCAGATACAAACGCGTTCACCTGGGCAGAGCCGGACGTCGAGCACACTGCTGTACTGATGCGCAAACTTTATGATGACCCCGTGTTTCGTAACAAAGTCGCGGCGCGCGGTCAGGCCGATGTCAGGGCAACGTTTGATCCGCGTTTGATCGGCAACTTGTTTCGCCGCCGAATCGAGGAAATTGACACAGTTCTGTCGCTTCCGATGATTTCCAGCAAGTCTTCACTCAAGGGTCTGCGCGATCGCCTGGGGCGACGAGATCAGTATATGGACAGGGCATGGGCCGACAGGCTTGGAAAGTTGGATAAATTGTGGAGACCCTTTCGTCTAGACCCAGCCAGTGACCCCCATCCCGAGTACCTAGGGGTATCGAGGGATGGTCGTTTGTTGAGTTGTCCCTGTAATCAGGAACAGATTCTCTCGAATAGTTTTAAGCATCTCCTCGGGGAAATGGGCAAATGCTCAACGCACCTTCACCGCAAGCACTGGGAGTGGGGTTTCATTGCCCAAGCTCTCAAGGAACGAGGGATGCTGGCTCCCGGCAAGCACGGCTTGGGGTTCGCCGTGGGTCAGGAGCCGCTTCCCAGTTATTTCGCCTCGTATGGATGCGAGATCCTCGCCACGGATTTGGATTTGGAGAAGGCGAAAAACACGGGTTGGATCGAAACCAAACAGCATTCGGCGTCCCTGGCGGCTTTGAATACGCTTGGACTGATATCGGATGAGGACTTCCAACGCCAAGTATTGTTTCAATCTGTCGACATGAACAAGATACCCCACGACATTGGCACCTTCGATTTCCAATGGTCCTCTTGCTCCTTCGAGCACCTTGGTTCTATTGAATTGGGCAAGCAATTCATCTGGAATTCCTACAGTTTTTTGCGACCGGGTGGTATTGCGGTTCACACGACAGAGTACAACCTTGACAGTGACTGGCTTACTATGGGAATCGGTGGGAGCGTGATCTTTCGACGCGCGGATCTCGAGGAAATTGCCGAAGGAATTCGAGAGCGGGGCGGGCGCATCGGATTCGATTTTCGAGAGGGCAATCTTCGCGGCGACCGGCATGTGGATCTTCCGCCGTACTCATCGGAGGTTCATCTCAGGCTGGAGTTGTTCGGATACCGCTGCACATCTTTCGGGTTGATTATCGAAAAGCCGTAACTGGGAATTCTGTTGTCATCCCCGTTCAAGGGCGGGTGTTGGTGGCAACTTCCGAGGCGAAGCGCTGAACGCCATCGCCATCCGCCCGCCCCCGTCCATAAAAAAACCCTGCCGGTTTTGCCCATCGGAGTTTTCTTTTGGCATGATGCGGCCATGATTCGTATCAATTCAGCTCCTTCCATCACCTGCGTCGTTCCGGCCTTCAACGAAGCGCGCAATCTGGCTACGGTGGTGCCCGAAATCCTGCGGACCCTCGCATCGCTGAGCGGGCAGATCGAGTTGATCGTGGTCGACGACGGCAGCCGTGACGACACCGACACCGTCATGCAGGCCCTTTGCGCCGAGCACCCGGCGCTGGTTTACCTCAAGCTGTCGCGCAACTTCGGCAAGGAGCCGGCGCTTACCGCCGGCATCGACGCCGCCAGCGGTGACGTCGTTGTGCTGATGGATGCGGATGGCCAGCACCCGGTCACGCTGCTACCGGAGATGTTCCGCAAGTGGCAGCAGGGATCGGATGTGGTGTATGCGGTGCGGCGGACCCGCGACGACCAATCCGGCCTGCAGGTCCGATTGACCGCGCTTTTCTACAAATTGGTGAACTTTGGCAGCCGCGTGAAGATCCCGGCCAATGCCGGCGACTTCCGGCTGATGGACCGAAAGGTCGTGGACGCGCTCCGGAGCCTGCCGGAGCGCAACCGTTTCATGAAGGGCTTGTACGCCTGGGTCGGCTTCAACAGCACGGCGATCGACTACGAGCCGCTGCCGCGCGCCGATGGTCGCAGCAATTTCGGCCTGCGCGGCTCGCTGTCGCTGGCGCTGACCGGAATTTTGGCCTTTTCGATCACCCCGCTGCGCGCGTTGACACTGGTCGGGCTGGTGCTGTCGGCGCTGTCCCTGGGCTATGGCGTCTGGGTCGTCGGAGAGTACTTCTTCACCGGCATTGCAGTACCCGGCTACGCGACGATCGTGGTCGGCATGATGTTCTTCAGCGGCATCCAGTTGCTCTCGATCGGCGTGCTGGCCGAGTATGTCGGACGCATCTACGAAGAAGTCAAGCAGCGCCCGTCCTACCTGATCAGCCAGCGCAGCGGCACCGGCCTGGCGGCCGTCGCCGCGCCCGAGGCCGGCCAGCGGCGTTCGGTCGAGCAGGAAGCCTCACTGCTTTGAGTCCTTCGACGTTCTGGTTCCTGGTGGTTGGCGGTGCGGCAGCCGTCACCCACATGGCTGTCTTCACAGCGAGCGAGCCGTATCTGTGGCCGGAGTTTGCCAATGCGCTGGGCTTCTGCATTGCGTTCTTCGTCAGCTTTGCCGGCCACCGGCTGCTCAGCTTCAAGGATGCGCGCACCTCGGTCGGCACCAGCCTGGCCCGCTTTGCGATCACCGCGGTGGCCGGTTTTGCCGGCAACGAGATCGTCTTCATGCTTTTGTTGCGCGCGCTGCACTGGCCGTCGCTACTGGCGCTGTTTGTGGCGCTGGTTTTCGCAGCCGGGCAGACCTATCTGCTCAGCCGTTTCTGGGCCTTTCGCCGCTGACGCGCTGGCCGAGCGGTACAGCAGCCAGCCGGCGCCCTGGTAGTAGAGCGCCCAGCCGGTCGGGTCCAGCACCATGTCGTTGCCGATCCGTCGGACAAACCAGTTGCCGGGCTGCTGACCGGCGGTCGACAGGACCTGCGTCGGCTGCAGCACGCGGGCGGCCTCAGGATCAAAATCGGCGCCCTCGAACAGTTCGCGCTGCCAGCCGTCGCCCGCCTGCTGGCGCACCACCGGCCAGTCGTCCAGCACCACCATCGGCTTGCGCGTCTGGGCGTAGAACGGCAGATCGTAAGGGTAGGCGCCCGCCACGTAGACCGTATCCGAGGGCCGGGCGGCACAGGCCAGCACGCCGGCCAGGTCCTGCGTGCGCGCGCTGCGCGTGACCTCGCCGACCTGCGTGACCAGCGCCAGCGCGATGCCTGCATTGAGCGCGCACAGCGCGACAAAAAGCTTGCCGGCGCCCGGCCGATGCGCGATGCTGCGCTGCCAGCCCAGCGCGGCAAGCAGCGCCAGCGCTGGCACCACCGGCAGCACATAGCCGATCAGCTTGGAATTGGGAATCGAAAAGAACGCCACGATGCTGACCAGCCAGACCCAGCACAGCGCGATCCACTCCTTGCCAACCGGCGGCGCAGCGACCGTCTGGCCGCGTCGTGCGAAGGCAAAGAACACCCAGGGAAACAGCAGCAGCAACAGCGCCGCCAGGTAGAACCACCAGGGCTGCGGATTGTTGTAGGTGCTGGCGGTGTAGCGGGTGAATTGCTGGTTGATAAACATGTAGTCCAGCAGCTGCGGGTACTTTTGCCAGGCCACGGCGAACCATGGCAGCGCAATCGCGCCAAACAGCGCAAGGCCGCTGAGCCAGGGCAGATGGATGATCTTTTTCAGCTGCCGCGTCCACACCAGCCAGATCAGGATCACCATGCCCGGCAGCGCGATGCCGATCAGGCCCTTGCTCAGCATGCCCAGCGCGCAGGCGGCAAAACCGAGCCGTGCCAGCTTGGCCGAAGGCCTTTCACCGGCCATGAAGGCAAACGCAAAACACCAGATCGCGACGCCAATCCATGTCGCCACCAGCATGTCGTGGTTCACATACTGGCCGCCAATCAGAAAGCTCAGGCTGGCGCCCAGCATGACGGCCGCACGGCGCGCCGTCTGCTCGCCGGCGAGCGAGCGCCCCGCCAGATAGAGGCACACCAGCATCAGGCCTGCATGCGAGGCCGGAACCAGCCGCAGCGCCAGTTCGTTGACTCCGAACACCGCCAGCGACGCGGCCTCCAGCCAGTGCAGCAAGGGCGGCTTGTGAAAGAAGGGACTGCCGTTCAGGCGCGGCGTCAGCCAGTCTGCGCTGACCAGCATCCAGCGGCCGATTTCGCCGTAGCGTCCTTCGTCCGGCACCGCCAGCGGGCGCAGCGCGGCCAGCAGCAACAGAAGCAGCCAGAGCACAGTCAGCGTCAACCAGGACTTCTGGCGTTCGGTCAGGGGAATAGTCACCGCGGAATTCTAGCGGCCAGCGACTTGGCCGCGCACCAGTTGAACGCCGCTGCGCTCCAGCGCCGCCGCGAAGGCAGCGCTGCCGAGGTGCTCAAACTCGCGGACCCGCGCTGCAGCGATGGCGTCCTCATCACCGGCGCCCTGCGCCGGATGGCACATGATGATGCTGAGCTGCGGCGCGGCGCACAGCCATCCTTCCATCAGCGCGCCGTAGCGCGCCTGGTCACCGGAAAAATCGTAGATCCCGAGCAAGGCGGCGCTGACCGGCAGGCCGGCACCGCGCGCGGCTTGTTCCAGAGCCGGCGCGCCCATCGCGGCGATCACCCGGCTTTTCAGGTCGGCATGTCCGGTCGGCGCGCGCGAAATTCTCAGGTAGGGCAAGCGCCTATGCGGCCCGCCATAACGGTCATGCAAGGCCCGCACCAGCGCCTCGCGGATGCCGGCAAACTGCTGCACATGCTGGTGACCGTCAACGTGGTCGGGCGGCGCCTTCCAGCGGGCCTCGAACGCGTCGAGCTGGCGCTCGATCACGGCGCGCGTCGCCTGTGCCGCCGCGCCGCGGCCAAAACCGCCGAGCACGGCCTTGCGCATCGCCGCGCCCAGCGACATGCCGTGGCCGCAGGCGACGGCAAACGCGCTGGTCCAGTCCAGATGCAGGCCGACGTCGATCGCTTGCGGCAGGTCTTTCAGCAAAGCCGCGTCCTGCGCCCAGCGTGGAGACAGCACCATCACGCTGGTGGCGCTCAGACGGGCGCGGCGCGCCAGCGCGGCAATGCCGAGCGAGGCTTGCGCGTGCAGCGCAAAGTCATCCGCGCACAGAACCACACGCCGGACCGAAACGCTGCTGACTTGCATCATGGCGCCCGCCAAAAGCCGCTCTGGGCATAGTGGTGCTTCAGGAAATCAATCCACAGCCGCAGCCGCAATGGCATGTGCTTGGCGTGCGCGAAGACCGCGTAGATGCCGTTGGCCGGCGCCGCGAAATCCTCCAGCAGCGCCACCAGCAGTCCGGCCGCTATCTCGGCCTCGACCTCCCAGGTGCTGCGCCACGCAATGCCGTAGCCGGCCAGACACCAGTCGTGCAGAACCTGGCCGTCGGAACAGTTGAGCGGCCCGCCGGGTTTCAGATAGATCAGTTCCCTGGCACTGCCAGCCGGTACCATGAAAGCCCAGCCGCGCGTCTGCGAGGCGTCGCTCGACAGCGTCAGGCAATCGAACCGGGACAGCTCGGCCGGTTGCGCGGGCGTGCCGTGGCGCCTGAGGTAGGCCGGTGTCGCCACGCACAGGCGGCGGTTGTCGGCCAGGCGCACGCTGACCAGGCTGGAGTCGGGCATGTCGCCGACCCGCACCGCGCAGTCGAAGCCTTCGGCGGCCAGATCGACGACGCGGTCGCTCAGGTTGAGCGAAATGCTGACGTCCGCGTGCAGTTCCCGAAAACGCGGCACCAGCGGCGCCACGTGGCGGCGCCCGAAGCCGGCCGGTGCGGTCACGCGCAGATGACCGCTGGCCTTGATGCCGCCGGCCGAGACGCTGGCCTCGGCGTTGGCGAAGTCGATCAACAGACGCTGGCAGTCCTCCAGAAACGAACTGCCCTCGTGGGTCAGCGTGATGCGACGGGTGCTGCGCACCAGCAGCTTCACGCCCAGACGTTGCTCGAGCCCGTCGAGCCGGCGCCCGATGATGGCCGGCGCCACGCCCTCGGCGCGCGCGGCGGCCGTCAGGCTGCCGCGCGTCGCCACCGAGACAAAGGATTCGATCTGCTTGAGCTTGTCCATGCCGGCAGATTACCTTCTAAAAAGTCAAAAGACAAGGGCACGGATGGGTTTATTCGATACAAAACAGCGCTTGCGCCGGCACTACAAGTCCCTGGCTCGCAAGCGACCACGGGCCCGCCGGTCTCCACAATTGCTCCATATTTGGCCTGCACACTTGTCGTCACCGACTTCACCAAGGACAAGCTGCGATGGACCTCAAACCGATTTTCACTTCAGTGCTGCGAGCGCTTGTCGCCGCATTCGCGCTGGCACTGGCCGCCTGCGGCGGCGGCAGCGGCTCCGACGACGCGGCGGGCAGGCTCGATCCCGTCACTGCTGCCGATGCCGCGCGCTTGCCACCGGGCCCGGGCGACCGCGCCCGGCTCGGGAGCCTGATCTTCACTGATGGCAATCTTTCAGAGCCTCGCGGCACCGCCTGTGCGGCCTGCCACCAGGCGCAGCAGGGCTTTGCCGGCAACCACGGCTCGATGATCGGCGTCGCGCAGGGCAGCCAGCCGGGATCCATCGGCCTTCGCAACGCGATGACCAACGCCTATGCCGCGCTGGTGCCGGCGTTCCAGTTTGTCACCACCGACGGCGTCACCGAGGCGATCGGCGGCATGTTCTGGGATGGCCGCGCCGACACACTGGCGCTGCAGGCGCTGGGCCCGCTGCTGAATCCCCTTGAGATGAACAACCCGGATCGCAAGACCGTGGTCGACAAGATCGCGCGAGCCGCTTACGCCGGCCTGTTCAGGCAGGAGTTCGGCGCCGACATCTTTGCCGACACCGACGCCGCCTTCATCCAGATCGGCGTGGCGATCGAAGCTTTCGAGCGCTCGGCCCTGCAGCCTTTCAGCTCGAAGTACGACGCCTTTGTGCGCGGCCAGGCGCCTCTGAGCGCAATCGAAACCCGCGGCATGGCGCTGTTCATGGACGCGGCCAAGGGCAACTGCGCCAGCTGTCATTTGATGAACCCGGCAAGTGCCAAGCCCGAGGACTCGCTGTTTTCCGAGTTCAGCTACTACGCCACCGGCGTCCCGCGCAACAAGGCGATCCCGAGAAACGCCGACCCGGCCTTCTTCGACCTCGGGCTATGCGGACCGGAGCGCAGCGCGCCGGCGCTGCCCGCCGGTGTGGCTGCGGGCCTGACGATCGAAAACTTTTGCGGCAAGTTCCGCATGCCGACGCTGCGCAACGTGGCCGAGCGACCGGCCTTCATGCACAACGGCGTCTTCAAGGACCTGCACGAGGTGGTGCGCTTCTACGCGAGCCGCAACAGCGATCCGCAGCACTGGTACGGTCAGGCCGTCAGCAATGACCTGCCGGCGCGCTACCTGGCGAACATCGAGGTCGAGAAGGCGCCGTTCAACCGCGCCGCCAGCGCAGGCCCGGCGCTGAGCGAAACCGAGGTCAGCGACATCGTTGCCTTCCTGCGCACCCTCAGCGACGACTTGCGCGCGCCCTGACGCCAGGCTGCCATCACGCGACAGCGCCGGCCCGGCGCAGCGCGTCGATCTGGGGCGCGTCATAGCCCAGTTCGGTCAGCAACTGCACCGTGTGCTGGCCCTGGGTCGGCGGCTGCAGGCGCACGCCCAGGCGCTGGCCGTCCATGGTGAACGGGAACAGCGTGGTCTTGGCAGTCTGGCCGGCGCGCTCGCCATCGGGCAGCGTGATGTCTGCCAGGCCACCAGTGGCCAGCAAGTGCTCGTCCTGGTACAGTTCCTCGGGCTTGCGGATCGGCGCAAACGGAAGGCCGACGCGCTCGAACAGCGCGGTCAGATCGGCCGCGCTGCGCGTGGCGAGCCGCTCGCGCAGCAGCGGTATCAGGCTGTCGCGCGCCTGCACCCGCTGGTTGTTGTTGGCGTATTGCGGATCGGCCTTGAGGTCGTCAAAACCCAGCGCATCGCAGAAGGTGGCCCATTGCGCATCGCTGACCGCCGCCAGGAAGATCTGCTCGCCGTCGCGCACGGTGAACACGTCGTAAACCGCCCAGGCCGAAATGCGGTCCGGCATTGGCGCCGCCGGCTTGCCGGTGATCGCGTACTGCAGCATGTGCTGGCCGACCAGAAAGACATTGTTCTCGAACAGCGCGCTCTGCACTTCCTGCCCCTTGCCGGTGATTGCGCGCTGGATCAGCGCGCCGAGCGCGCCGATCGCGCCAAACATGCCGCCCATGATGTCGTTCACGCTGGAGCCGGCGCGCAAAGGGTCGCCCGGGCGCCCGGTCATGTAGGCCAGACCTCCCATCATCTGAACCACCTCGTCGAGCGCCGTGCGGTGCTCGTAGGGGCCGGGCAAAAAGCCCTTCAGGCTGACAAAGATCAGCCGCTCATTGATTCTGGACAGCGCGGCGTAATCGAGCCCGTACTTGCCCATCGTGCCGGGCTTGAAGTTCTCGGCCACGACATCGGCCGTGGCCGCCAGCTTGCGCGCCACTTCGGCCCCGGCCGCACTGTGCAGGTCGATCGCAATGCTTCTCTTGTTGCGGTTGAACAGCGGAAAGAAACCAGCGCCCGACCCCAGCAGGTGGCGCGTCCGGTCACCCGCGATCGGCTCGACCTTGATGACGTCGGCGCCCATGTCAGCCAGCACCATGCCGCAGGTCGGCCCCATCACCATGTGGGTGAACTCGACCACGCGCAGGCCGTTCAGCGGCAAGGGGTGGGCGGTGTCGGCAGGTTTGTTCATGTCGCGGGCTCCTCGATTGAGTTTGCGCTGTCTTGCCGGGTCGCCGCCGCGCGCAGCGTCCTGGGCAGTCCGGCGCGCCAGATCGTTCCGTACATCGGCTCGCCTTCCAGCCAGAGCGCGAGTCTCTTGCGCAGCGCCAGCAACGCGTCGATATCGATGCCGGTCTCTATTTCCATGCTGCGCAGCAGCCAGGCCAGATCTTCGCTGCTGATATTGCCGCTCGCGCCCGGCGCGTGCGGACAACCGCCGATGCCGCCCAGGCAGGCGTCGAAGCGCGTCACGCCCAGTTGCAGCGCCGCACACACATTGGCCAGGCCGAGGCCGCGCGTGTCGTGGAAGTGAGCGCAGCCCAGCTTGTCGCCGGCAAGCGCCAAAGCCTGCTGGAACAGGCTGCGCACCATCGCCGGATCGGCGTAGCCCACGGTATCGGCCAGCCCGACCCTGTCAACGCCCGCCGCCAGCACCGCGCGCACCAGACGCAGCACTTCGGCTGGCTCGACCCGCCCCTGCAGCGTGCAGCCAAAGGCGGTGCTGATCCCGACCTCGATCAGTGTTCTTGAGCCGCGGCCATTGCGCGCCGCGACGATGCGCTCTATTTCCAGCAGCACTTCGTCGGGCGTGCTGCGCAGGTTCGCCAGGCTGTGGGCATGACTGGCCGAGAGCGGCAGCAGCATCGAATCGGCCTCGCATTCCATCGCGCGTTCGGCGCCCTTCAGATTGGGAACCAGCACCGAGGCGCTCAGTCCCGGCAGCGTCTTGGCAAAGGCCAGCAGTTCGGCCGTGTCGGCCAGTTGCGGCAGCAGCCGGGCCGGCACGAAGGAGCCAAGCTCGATCTCGCGCTGACCGGCCGCATAGGCATCGCGTATCCACTCGATCTTGTGCGCGGTGGCCAGCACGCGCGTGATGCTTTGCAGCCCGTCGCGCAGACCGACCTCTCGAATAATGGCGCGACCGGGCAGGCCGGCCCGGTCGTCGCATCCACTGCCGGTGCCCAGTGCGGGGTATGGGTGTGTCATTGCGGCGATTTTAGTGAGAGCCGGCGCCTGCTTGGGTTACATTGGCGGTCAAACCACTTTGCAGAGACCGCCATGCCCGATCCTGATCCTGCCGCCGCGCCGGTGGCGTTTCTCAATTCCCCCGCGTTTGCCGCGCTCGGCCTGCCTTTCTCGGAGATCGTCCGCGTTGATGACACGCTCTATCTGTCGGGCCAGATGGGCAACCAGCCCGGCACGCTGACGCTGGCTCCGGGCGGCATCAAGGCCGAGGCCAGGCAGGCGCTGCAGAACATCAAGACCACGCTCGAAACCCACGGCTACACGATGTCCGACATCGTGAAATGCACGGTCATGCTGGCCGACATGAACGACTGGGCCAACTTCAACTCGGTCTACACCAGTTTCTTCAGCCCGCCCTATCCAGCCCGCAGCGCCTTCGGTTCGAGCGGCCTGGCGCTCGGTGGCCGGCTTGAAATCGAGGCGATCGCGGTGATCCGGCGCTGAACCGCTCGACCCGGCACCCCGGCATGCAGGCCAGCGACGCCTTTTCATCGAGCTACGCGCAGGCGCGGGACAAATTTCTCACCGCGGCGCAGCAGGCCGGGTTGGCCGTGCTCTCGTACCCGCATCCCTTGCCCGGCCGCGACGGCGAAGCGCTGGCGATCGATGTCGTGCGGGACGGGCCCGCCAGCGCCGGCAAACTGCTGATCGTCAGCAGCGGCTGTCACGGCGTCGAAGGCTTCTGCGGCTCCGGCGTGCAGGTCAACGCGCTGCAGGACGAGGCGCTGCGCGCGCGCTTCGCCGCCAGCGGCGTGGCCGTGCTGCACCTGCACGCGCTCAACCCGTACGGCTTTTCGCACATTCGCCGCTTCACGCAGGAGAACGTCGACCTGAACCGCAATTTTCAGGACTTCTCCCGGCCGCTGCCGACGAATCCGGCCTACCGCCGCCTGCATCCGCTGCTGCTGCCCGAGAAATGGCCGCCCGGCGCCGGCAACTACCTGGCGCTGGGCTGGCAACTGGTCCGGCACGGCATGAGATCGGCCCAGGCAGCGGTATCGGGCGGGCAGTACGAGTTTGCCGATGGTCTGTTCTTTGGCGGAACCGGGCCGACCTGGAGCAATGTCACGCTGCGCCGGATCCTGCGCGAGCACGCCGCCCAGGCGCGGCGTCTGGCCTGGATCGACCTGCATACCGGCCTGGGCGCGAGCGGCGCCTGCGAGCGTGGTTTTGCCGGCAGGGGCGACGACAGCGCCGCGCTGGAGCGGGCACGGCGGTGGTGGGGCGGCGCCGGAGCGACACCGGTCACGGTGCTTGGCGGCAGCGCATCGGTATCGGCCCCCTTGGCCGGCCTGATGTGGGGCGCCGTTTATGACGAATGTCCGCAGGCCGAGATCACCGCGATCGGGATGGAGTTCGGCACGCTGGCGCTGTTGAAAGTGCTGCAGGCCTTGCGCGCCGAGCAGTGGCTGACAAAGCACCCGCAGGCCGACGCCGGCCTGGCCGCAAGAATCAAGCAGGACCTGCGCGACGCTTTCTACATCGACCGCGCGGACTGGAAAGAAGCGATCGTCCGGCAGTCCCGGCAGGCTATGCTGCAGGCCTTCGCGGATTGAACATCACCGCAGTCCGATCCGGAACGATTACCTACTTTTTTGTCATTGATAAATAGCTTTATTCAAAGTTAATAGCCAGTCAGGTATCTAATAGACTAGGGGCACCATGAACGCCAGCCCCCTGCGTAGCAACAAGACCCGCGCCGTTCGGCTGCAGGCGCCGCGCGCCGTGTTGTTCGACGCCTATGGCACCTTGTTCGATGTGTACAGCGTCGCTCTGCTGGCCGAACAGTTGTTCCCGGGCCAGGGCCAGGCGCTGAGCGT
>JBMOJJ010000382.1:0-3360 GCA_049315845.1 Rhodoferax sp. | reverse complement strand
GCGCGGGCTGGGCAAGTAGTTCGGATCTGGTTGGTGGGGTGCTCAGCGCAGAGGCATCAAGGAGGAGGCCGCAGGCCGGGGGACAGCCGCGGAGCTGAGTGCCCCGCCGACCTGATCCTGCCACCCTCCTTCACTCCTCTGAGCAGTCGTCATTTCGAGAAAGATCGATAGATGGCCCCCACGTTCGGCACTGCCCCTGGATCGGCCTCAGCCGATCACTCACATCCTCACTGCCCTCCGAGGAGGCTAATTTGGCTTCGCCGCTCGACGAGAACCCTTGGGGCGGTCCGGCGGGATATTGCGCATTGAATGCCGCTGCGCTGAGTCCCGTGCAGCCCGATCTGCAAGCCATAGGCGTCGCCAAGCATTACGGTGGCTTCAAGGCGGTAGACGGACTGTCTTTCAGCGTCGAACGCGGCAACTTCTTCTCGATCCTCGGCCCCTCGGGCTGCGGCAAGACCACGCTGCTGCGCATCATCGCCGGCTTTCTGAGCCCGGACAGCGGCGAGGTCCGTATTGGCGGCAAGGCGATGGGGGGCGTGCCGCCCAACAAGCGCCCCGTCAACATGGTGTTTCAGCAGCTGGCGCTGTTCCCCATGATGTCGGTCGGCGACAACGTCGGCTACGGCCTGGCACGCCGCGGCGTCGCCAGGGACGACATCAGGCGGCGCGTCGGCGAGATGCTGGAGCGGGTCGGCCTGCCCGGCGCCCAGCACAAGCAGGTCGATCAATTGTCGGGCGGGCAGAAGCAGCGCGTGGCGATCGCCCGCAGCCTGGTGCTGGAGCCGACGCTGCTGCTGCTCGATGAGCCGCTGGGCGCGCTCGATCTGAAGCTGCGCGAGCACATGAAGATCGAGCTCAAGCAGTTGCAGGCCGCTTTTGGAACCACCTTTGTCTACATCACGCACGACCAGTCGGAAGCGCTGGTGCTGTCGGATCATGTGGCGGTCATGAACCAGGGTCGCTTTGAGCAGGTCGGCACGCCGCAGCAGCTCTACTACGCGCCCCAGAGCGCCTTTGTGGCCGGTTTTGTCGGTTCCAACAACTGCGTAAAGGGGCATGCCACACAGGTCGATGGCGACATCGTCACCGTGACCAGCGCCAGCGGCCTCGCGCTGCCGGCACGCGCCGCGGGAACGATACGCAGCGGCGCCGCGGTCGAGGCCTTTGTGCGCCCGGAAGCGGCCAGCCTGTCACGCGCTGCCGTCATTTTTTCCGATGCCGGCCTGCCCCACTACCAGGCCCGGGTCGACAGCCTGCTGTTCGACGGTGCCAATTCGGCGGTGCTGTTGCGCGAAACGACTTCGGGCACCGAATTTCGCGTCGCGCTGCCCCAGACCGGGCAGCTGTCCGACCTCGCGGTCGGCGAGATCGTGAGCTTCGGTTTTGACCCGCGACGGGCGGTGTGCTTTGCCAGCTGAAGCCGCCGCCCGCCAGGCGCAGGCCAGGCTGCTGCTGATGCTGCTTCTCGCGCCGGCGCTGTTGTGGCTGCTCGGGCTGATCGTGCTGCCGCACGTCGAACTCGCAGTCCTGTCGCTGCGCGCGCGCGTGGCGCCGCGCGTCTACGAGGCCAGTCTGGCGCAGTACCGGACCTTTGTCGAGGAGCCGCTGTACTGGCTGACTTTTGTGCGCACCGCGCTGATCTCGATTCTGGCGACCGCGGCGACGCTGCTGCTGGCGTTTCCGATCGCCTGGATGATCGCCAAGATCGCCCGCGGTCGCGCCAGATCGACGCTGTTCATCCTGTGCCTGATCCCGTTCTGGGTCAGCGAGACCGTGCGCACGCTGGGCTGGATGATTCTGCTGCGCGAGTCCGGCGTGCTGCCGCAGTTGCTGCTGACGCTGGGCCTGAGCGCCGCGCCGGTGGACCTGCTGTACCACGACGCCACCATCCTGGTCGGCCTGGTCTACACCTCGATGCTGTTCATGGTGGTGCCGCTGATCGGCGCGCTGGAGAGTCTGGACGACTCGCTGATCGAGGCCGCCTACGATCTGGGCGGCAACGGCTGGGCGATCCTGCGCCAAATCGTCATTCCCCACGCCGCGCCGGGCATCGTCGCCGGCTGCATCGTGGTCTTCATGCTGACGCTGGGCAACTACCTGACGCCGACGCTGCTGGGCGGCAAGAACTCGCAGTGGTTCACCGAGCAGATCTACACCCAGTTCATCACGCGCTTCAACTGGGAACAGGGGGCGGCGTTCGGTTTCCTGCTGCTGGGCCTGAGCACCGCCATCGTGTGGCTCGGATTGAAGCTCAGCGGCCAGAAATTTGGCGAAGTGATGCAGCGCCCATGATCCCCTCGCTGCCCCGCCCGGCCTGGCTGCGCGCAAGCACCGTGCTTTACGCGCTGCTGTTCTTCGTCTTCCTTTTTCTGCCGCTGGTCGTGGTGGCGGTGTTCGCGTTCAACGACGCGCCCTACCCGGCGCCGCCCTGGCGCGGCTTTACGCTCGACTGGTTTCTGGGCAACGCAGGCGGCAAGCGCCAGGGCCTTTTTGCCGACCGGGCGCTGCTGGGCAGCCTGTGGACCAGCGTGGTGGTCGCGTGCTGGGTCACGCTGCTGTCGGTGCTGGTGGGCACAGCCAATGCGTTCCTGATCGAGCGCACGCGGTTTCGCGGCAAGCAGGCGCTGTCCCTGCTGATGCTGGCGCCGCTGGTGATCCCGGGCGTGATCCTGGGCATCTCGATCCTGGCCTTCGCCAGCCGGATTGCCAACCTGGCCGACGAGTTGTGGGCGCTGGAGCTCGATTTCCTGCGCCCGGGCTTGCCGCTGGTGGTGCTGGGGCAGTTCTCCTACATCGTGTCGATTGCAACGCTGACCATCACGGCGCGCCTGAAGCGCTTCGACAGCACGCTGGAAGACGCCGCCTACAACCTGGGCGCTTCGCGCGCAGCGGTGTTCGCCACCATCACACTGCCCTACCTGCGCCCGGCGCTGATCGGCGCGGCCGCGATCTCGTTCCTGATGTCGTTCGAGAACTTCAACACCACGCTGATGCTGGTCGGCTCCGACGCACCGCTCACGGTCATGATGTACGGCCGCATGCGCGAAGGCGCGACGCCGGTGCTCAACGCGGTCAGTTTGTTCCTGATGCTGGCTTCGGCCTTGCTGGCATTGGCACTGCTGCGCGGTTCCAAAACGCAGGGTTCGCAAAACTCATCCTGAAGACAGCTTGCCCTGCACCAGCCGCAACTGGCGCCCGCAGCGCGCCGCCAGCGTTTCGTCATGCGTGACGACGACAAACGCGATGCCCTGCGTGCGGGCGAGCTCCAGCATCAGCTCGAAGACCCCGTTGGCGCTGGCGCGGTCCAGATTGCCGGTGGGCTCGTCGGCCAGCACGCAGGCCGGGCGGGTCACCAGC
>JBMOJJ010000381.1:0-3370 GCA_049315845.1 Rhodoferax sp. | reverse complement strand
TTGCAGGTGTTGCAGGTGTTGCAGGTGTTGCAGGTGTTGCAGGTGTTGCAGGTGTGCAGGCGAAGGTCGGTGCCTTGGTCTTCATCACGCTGTCGCAGTGGGCATCGATGCTGCTTTTGCTGCAGGCCTGAACCACTTCGCTGCTTTCCGCGGCGCTGCGGACCTCCGCCAGCCGCTCGAGCAAGCCGCTGGCATTGCGGGTCTTGGTGCTGTGGGCGTCCGAGTCGTCGTCCTCGCTGCAGGAGGTGCCGGCCGCAGAGGCGGTTGCTGCGTTTTGCGCGCCGATGACCAGCAGGCGGGAAATTTCGCCGGCCTTCTTGTGGTCTGCGCTGTGGTCGCGGCCTGCGATGAAATTATCCAACGGAGAAATCGCCAAGCCGGTCTGGGTCCTGACATAGTCCTGCGCCACTTGCAGGCTGACATTGCTGGTACTGATCTTGAGCTGCACCATGCTTGTCAGCGGGCTGATGACCTCCGGGTGGCCTGCCGGCGCAGTCAATTTGTAGGCGACGGTGACCGGCCCGGTGTCGGCGTCCACGGCGTCGGTCCCAATCATGGCGACGAGCATTGCGCCTGCCAGCTCGGCGTTTGGAACGGCCAGCGTGACCTTGCCAGTGGCGCCGGTGCGGCCCTGGACTTCGCCGCTGTCACAGGCGCCGTTCTTGTTGCTGTCCAGGCATACCAGCGCGTTGCTGATCAGGCCGTCCATGACGGTGCTGCTGATGGCGGTCGTGCTCCCGGTGCTGCCGCTGCCGCCTCCACCGCAGGCGCTCAGCGCGACAGCGGCAACCAGGCTGAGTGTGAAATGGTGCAGGGGATTCATCATGGCAGGCTCCGGTGATTAAAAAGGGAATGTTTCCCATAAATTGTACAAAATGAAAAGAACCTGTCAAGGGTTTGCCCACTATTTTGGGAAAAAACACCAAAATTTGTGCGAAGCGCCTGAATCGGGCACAATCGCGTGCTTGAACGACAGCAAAGCGCCATGAGCAAACCGCCTTCACCGACTGATTCAGCTGCACAGCGTGGCGCTGGACTGCCTGAACCCGCCCTGGCGGGGCAGGCTGTGTCGCTGGTGCTGCAGCCACTGGCCCGACTGATGATTGACCATGGACTGCAGCTGCCTTCGATGATCGAACTGCTCAAGACCGCGCTGGTGCAGGAGGCGCTGGCAGCCTACGGGCTGGCCGGAAAGGGCAACTCGGACACCCGCATCGCCTTGCTCACCGGTGTGCACCGCAAGGACGTCAAGCGCCTGCGCGAGGCGCCGGTCAGCGCGGAGCCGGCCAGTCCGATGGTGCCGGTGGCGGCCTCGGTGGTGGCACGCTGGATCAGCGAGCCGCGCTTTCTGAATGCCAACCAGAGCCCGCGTGCGCTGGCCCGCACGCCGCGTCGCGGCAACGCGGGCGAGCCTGACTTCACGACCCTGGTCGCGGAAGTCAGCAGCGATCTCGGCGCCCGCGCGGTGCTCGACGAACTCGAACGCCTGGGTGTCGTTGAGCGCCAGGGCGACGACTTTGTGGCGCTCAGGTCAAGCGCGTTCGTGCCACACGAAGGACTGCGGGAATCATTCCATTTTCTGGCGGCCAGTGTCAGCGATCACCTGAGCGCCGCGGTGCACAACCTGGCGCCGGACCGGAGCGAGCCGCTGATGCTCGATCAAAGCGCCTTTTCGCAGAATCTGTCGGCTGAGCAGGCCGCTCAGTTGCAGCAGCAGGCGCGTCGTCTCTGGGCTGGCGTGCTCAAGCATTTTCTGCAGACCGCGACCGTTGCCGAGCAGCGCAGCCAGGGGATAGCCGGCCCGGCGCACCGGATCCGCTTTGGCGTCTATTTTTTTGACAGCGTGCAGCCCGGTGCCGAGCCGGCGGAAGTCAGCCCCCCCGCAGCACGAAAAAACAGGAGCAAGAGAACACCATGAGCCAGCCTGCAAAACCCGATACGTGCCTGACGCGGCGCCACTGGATGGTGCTGGCAGCCTCTGCCGTGAGCGCCGGCTGCGGCGGCGGCGCGACCAGCATCGCGGGTTTGCCGGGAACCGGTGGCACCGGCGTCATCTTCACCCAGGGAACGATTTCCGGATTTGGCAGCGTGATCATCAACGGCGTGCGCTTCGATGACACGGCGGCCAGGGTGATGCTTGACGGCCAGACCCTCAGTGCAACCGATTTGCGGCTCGGGATGGTGGCAACGGTGCAGGGTGAACGCGGCGCGGATGTGACACTGGGCACCGCCAGCAGCATCGAGGTCTGGTCAATCGCCCAGGGGCTGGTCAGCTCCGGTCGCGCCGTGCCCGGTGCCACTGGTGAGTTCACGGTCGCCGGCATGACCGTGCGAACCGACCCGGGCACGGTGTTCGAGGGCAGCAGCGCCGCGATGCCGCTGATGCCGGGCCAGCGGGTGGCTGTTTGGGGCTTGCAGGCAGGCGTTGACGCGCGCAGCTGGAGCGCGACCCGCGTTGCCTCGGTTTCGGCAAGCTCGGTCGTCAGCACCGGACTGATCGGTGTTTCCAATTCGCAGCGCAGCCTGAACGGGATGATGCTGGCCGGCGACCCGGTTCGCGGGCTGGCTGATGGGGCGCTGGTGCGGGCGCTGGGCGCGCTGTCGACGGCAGATGGCGCTTTGCTGGTGCAGAGTGTTCAGCTGCTGGGCGTGGGCGCGGCAACGCCGCTACAGGGCGAGGTGGAAATCGAGGGTGTGGTGACCAGTATGGCTTCAGCCGCCAGCTTCAATCTGGGCAATATCGCGGTGGATGCCAGCCAGGCCAGCTACAAACCGGCCGGCGCGCAGATCAGTCGGGGCGCGCGCCTGCAGGTCAACGGCAGCTGGCAGTCGGGCGTGCTCAAGGCCTCCAGCATCGAGCTGGAGGACGAGCAAAGCCCGAAAACAGTGGAAATCAGTGGCCGCATCGAGTTGTTCACGAGCCTGGCCAACTTTGTGCTGCGCGGGCAGCGCTGCGATGCGAGCGGCGTGACCGTCAGTCCGGGAACGGTGGCCGACCTGAAGGTCGGCGTCAAAGTCAAGCTCAAGGGTCTCAAGGCGGGCGATGTGCTGCGAGTCACCGCGTTGGGACTGGACGACTGACGCTGCCAGAGTTCAGCGCCGTGCGGTGCGCAGCCGCGCCGCGGCCTCGCGCAGGCATGCGGCCGTGGTGTCCCAGCCCAGGCAGGCGTCTGTGATCGAGACACCATAACGCAGGTCCTGCGGCCGGCCCAGTTTCTGGTTGCCTTCGAACAGATTGGATTCGAGCATCACGCCCTTGATCGACTCGTTTCCATCGACGATCTGGTGCACGACATCTTTCAGAACCAGCGTCTGCAGCGCGTGGTTCTTGCGCGAGTTGGCGTGGCTGCAGTCGACCACGATGTTGACC
>JBMOJJ010000380.1:0-3371 GCA_049315845.1 Rhodoferax sp. | reverse complement strand
GAATCAATCCACAGACTACCCGCTGGGCGCGGGCGACGCGATCAAGATCCAGGTGTTTCAGAACCCGGACCTGACCATAGAAACCCGCGTCTCCGAAAACGGCTCCATCACCTACCCGTTGATAGGCGCTGTCGATCTGGGTGGCCTGTCGATCGCGATAGCCGAGAAGAAGATCGCCGATGCGCTGCAGACCGGTGGCTTCATCCAGAACCCCCAGGTCAACATCGTGCTGTTGCAGATCCGCGGCAACCAGGTCTCGGTCTTGGGGCAGGTTAATCGTCCCGGGCGTTTTCCGCTGGAAACAGCCAACACGCGCCTGAGCGACATGCTGGCCAATGCTGGCGGCGCCACGGTCAACGGTGACGACATCGCCATCGTTGTGGGCACGCGCAACGGCAAGCTGTTTCGCAAACAGATTGATATCCCCTCCATCTTTCTGGATGAAAGACTGCAGGACAACATCGTGCTGCAAGGCGGCGACAGTATTTATGTGCACCGCGCATCCGTGTATTACATCTACGGCGAAGCGCAGCGCCCGGGTGCCTTCCGGGTTGAGCGCGACATGACCGTGATGCAGGCACTGGCACAAGGCGGCGGCCCCACTGCCCGCGGGAGTGAAAAGCGCCTGCGCCTGCACCGCAAGGGCGCCGACGGCAGCATCCAGCTGATCGAGCCGCAACTGACCGACCCGGTGCTGCCCAATGACGTTATTTATGTCAAAGAAAGCATATTCTGAGAACTTGCGGGACAGACGAAAGCGACACGCAGTGCGCGTGCTCTGTCCTCAACTGATACACATATGACTCTGCAACAATTTCTGCTCATCCTGCGCGCCCGCTACCGGGTGGCGCTACTGGCATTGCTGGTAACGGTGGCCACTACTCTGATCGTGAGCTTGCTGCTGCCCAAGCAATACACAGCCGGCTCTGCGATGGTGGTGGACGTCAAGTCGCCTGACGCCGTCAGCGGCCTGCTGCTTCAGGGCATGATGGCGCCCGGTTACATGGCCACCCAGATCGACATCATCAACAGCGACCGGGTAGCCAAAAACGTCGTCAAACTGCTTCACATGGACGAGAGTGCCGCCATCAGGCAGCAATGGCAAACCGCGACCAAAGGCAAAGGCCAGCTGATTGATTGGCTGGGCAACTTGTTGCAAAGAAATCTGGACGTCAAGCCCTCTCGTGAGAGCAATGTGATCAACATCAACTACACCGGCACCGACCCAGATTTTGCTGCGGCCGTGGCCAATGCCTATGCCCAAGCCTACATGGACGTCAACCTTGAGTTGCGGCTGGCTCCGGCCCGTCAGTACGCCACTTTTTTTGACGCACAAACCAAGGCTGCACGCGAAAAGCTTGAGATTGCCCAAAGCGCCTTGTCGGCCTACCAGCAGAAGAACGGCATCACATCCGTTGATGAGCGGCTCGACTTTGAAACTGCCAAACTGAACGAAACATCCAGCCAGCTTACCGGCATCGAGGGTCTGACCACCGACAGCCAGAGCAAGCGCCAAAGCGGTAACAAAGCTGACACCGTGGCCGAGGTGATGCAAAGCCCGCTGATCAACGGCCTGAAGGTTGACATTGCGCGGCTCGAAGCCAAACTTACCGAGAGCAGCATCAACCTCGGAAAGAACCACCCACAAACCCAGCGCACCGAATCCGAGTTGGCCACTCTCAAGACGCAGTTGGACCTGGAAACCCGCAAGATCACCAGTTCGATTGAAACCACTTACCAGGTCGGAAAACAGCGCGAAAAACAACTCAAGAGTGCGCTTTCCACACAAAAAAGCCGCGTTCTGAAAATCAACAAACAGCGCGATGAACTCAATGTGCTGCGGCGTGATATTGAATCGGCCCAGCGCGCTTTTGAGATGGTGAGCCAGCGCGCATCGCAAACCAACATCGAGAGTCAAACCAACCAGACCAATATTCTGGTGCTGAACCCTGCCACTGCGCCGCTTGAACCATCCAAACCACGTATCTTCCTCAACGTACTGGTCTCCATCTTTCTGGGTACCCTGCTGGGCATTGGCTTGGCACTGATGCTGGAGCTGGCCAAACGTTACGTGCGCTCAGCGCAGGATCTGGCTGAATCGCTGAACCTGCCGGTGTTGGGCAACATCACATCGGCACGACCTGCGCCTGCCAGCCTGCTTGGACGTTTCCGCTTCGGAGGGCGCACCACATGAGCGAGACCCTTCCGTCGGGCGCCAGCAGATCGATTGGCAGCATTCTGGTCGAGGCTGGCCGCCTGAGCCCCGAAGATGCCTCCCGCATCATGGAGCATCAACAGCAACACAATCTTCAATTTGGCGACGCCGCGATTTCGCTGAGTCTGCTCACCAAAGAAGACATTGATTTCGCCTTGGCCAGGCAGTTTGACTACGCCTACCTGAACCAGCAAGACACCAGCCTTGGCACAGAGTTGGTAGCCGCCTACAAACCCTTCAGCCCGATTGGCGAGAGCCTACGTGCCGTGCGCAGCCAACTCATGCTGCGCTGGTTCAACGCCGACCCCCTTCACAAGGTGATTGCGGTGGTTAGCGCAGGCAAAGGAGATGGCCGCAGTTTTATTGCCGCCAACCTGGCTATTGTGTTTGCCCAACAAGGGCAACGTACGCTATTGATGGATGCTGATCTGCGCGCCGCTCCCACCGAGGGGCAACACACCTTGTTCAAACTAGGCAAGAGCGCCGGCCTTTCTGGCATATTGGCCGGCCGCTGTGGATTAGAAGCCGCCCTTGCGATTCCCGGCTTGGCGGGTCTGACGGTGCTACCGACTGGCGCTGTGCCCCCCAACCCCCAAGAGCTGTTGGGCCGCCCGGATTTTGGACAGTTGCTAGGCGCTGCCGCCCAGAAGTTTGACGTGATCATCATTGACACCCCAGCCGGGGCCAACTATGCCGATGCTGAAATCATCGCCGCCCGCGCCGGTGCCGCGCTCATGGTGGCACGCAAGAACCAGAGCCTGATGCCTGATGTAACCCTGCTAGCGCGTCGCCTGCAAGAAGGCGGCGTAACGCTGGTGGGCTCCGTGCTTAACGATGGATAGCTCGTCGGCATGCCAGTGGCTACCGTAATTTATGAGCCCCATTCAATTCGACAAAATTACCGCCCTTGTCAAACAAGGCGAGTCGATCACCGTGGAATTCAAAAAATCCACCGCAGAGAAAGACCGCGCCTGCCGCACCCTGTGCGCGTTTGCCAACGGGTCAGGCGGCCAATTGGTATTTGGCGTCACGCCCTCTGGCAAGGTAGTCGGGCAACTAGTCACGGATCGCACGCTTGAAGAACTGGCCCAAGAATTTCAGGGGTTTGAGCCCCCGCTCAACCCATCCATTGAACGCGTCGCTTTGAGTAACGGGC
>JBMOJJ010000379.1:0-3372 GCA_049315845.1 Rhodoferax sp. | reverse complement strand
TGCGCCGGCATCGCCTGAACCTGGTGATAGGGCTCGCGCGGCTGCAGCGCCAGCAGCCAGTGCTCCATCAGCGGCAGGATGCGCGCCATCTCGAGCAGCCGCGCCAGCACACGCGTGAACACGGTACCGCCATGCGCGGCGCACAGCGCACGGATCAGGGGCTGGCCATCGACCAGTTGCCGCGCGATGGCGCCGGTCTCCATCACCTGCCCGGCCAGGCGCGGTGCCTTGTTCCAGCTGTAGGCGCCGGGCTTGTCCGGTTGCGGCTGCGTCAGGCCGACCATCGGATGCAGCGGCAGGCCGCCCTCGCCTTCGGACAGCCATGCATGGCGCATGTCTTCGCTGATCCGGCCCGGATCGAGCGCCAGGCATTGCTGCAGACCGGCGTCCCAGACGCCGCTGCACAGCGCGTGTCCGCCCTCGCTCTGGGCATAGGCGCCGTAACTCAGGTAACGCCCCGGCCCCGGGCCCAGGCTCAACAGGTCGATGTCGGCCGCTATCTCCAGGAACAGCGCCATGTCGCTGCGCTGCGCTCGCGACTGCCAGCGCTGCAAGGCGCTCACGCTGTCCAGTGCCGCCACCTCTTCCAGCGCGCTGCCGAACAGGGTCTGCTCGAGAAAGGCGCGCATCTCGCGCACGCCCGAGAGCAGGCGCACGCGCTCGGTCGCCTCGACCGCGCGCGAAGTGCCGCCCGGCAGGATGGCGCCGGTGTGCGGCCATTTGCCGCCGAGCGCGCCCAGCAGTTGCAGCCAGCGCGCGCGCGCCGCCAGCGCCGCGCGGTTGTGCAATCCGCCCGCTCTGGCGGCGCCCACCAGCGGCGCAAAGCGCTGCTGCGCCTGCCCGTGCCAGCTGCGCCCGGCATACACCTCGCGCGTGAAATCGGGCATGAAGAACAGATAAAAATGCGTCAGGTGATCGGCCAGGTTTTCACACGCCAGCATCAGGTTCGTCGCGTGCAGGCCATTGGCGGGCATCACGACACCCGAGGCGTCGGCCAGCGCCTTGGCGGCGGCCACCGACTGCGACACCGAGCAGATGCCGCAGATGCGCGGAACGATGGTCAGCGCGTCGATCGGGTCACGGCCGACCAGCATGATCTCGAAGCCGCGGAACATCGGCGCGTTGACGCGCGCCTCGACCACCCGGCCGTCCTGCACCTCGAGCTGGACTT
Source organism: Rhodoferax sp. (assembly GCA_049315845.1). Taxonomy (GTDB): domain Bacteria; phylum Pseudomonadota; class Gammaproteobacteria; order Burkholderiales; family Burkholderiaceae_C; genus Rhodoferax. Next base: position 2,201 of record JBMOJJ010000379.1, on the reverse strand, counting down.
CGAGGTCGCCTTCGACGCGGTTGAAGGGTCCGAGAATCAAACGGCTCATGGTGACCCCCACGCTCGGCATTGCATGTCCTCGCTGCCCCCCGAGGGGGTGCGAGCTTGCTTGGGGCGGCCCGGCGCGGCGCTCATGTTCCGTCCTAACGAAGCCCGGTCTTGCGCGACACCGGCGGCACGGCCAGGTGGTCGCTGTGCGAGTTCTTCTTGACGCGCTTGGGCGTGGCGCTCTTGGACAGCGAGGCCAGCGCGACGAACCAGGCCTTGGGCATGTCGATCGGCAGACCGGTCGGGATGCCTGCCAGCTTAGGCGTCAGATGAAACGGATGACCCGGACTCTGAAAACCGGGCTCGGTGCAGCTGATGCAGGCATAGCCGGCGCGCGTGCACGAGCCGTAGCCGTTCCAGAGCCGCGAGTTGCAGTCGGCATGCGCCTGGGTGCCCTTGCAACCCATGTTCTCCATCGTGCAGCCGAGGTCGGACGGCTTGGCGGCGCTGGCCTTGTACTCGTAATACTCGTTGCGGGTGCAGCCATGGTGCACCAGTTCGTCGGCATAGAAGCGCGGACGCGCCAGCGGGTCCAGATCGTCGGGTCCGAACAGGCCGGCGGCCAGCGCCATCAGCGTATCGGTGACCCATTCCGGGTGCGTCGGACATCCGGCCACATTGATCACCGGCAGACCTGCGCCAGCGCGAAAGCCCGCCCCCAGCAGCCCCCCATGGCGCTCGTCCTCGAACTGCAGGCCGCAGGCATCGGCCGGATTGCTGCCGCTGGCCGTGATGCCGCCCCAAGCGGCGCAACTGCCGATCGCCAGCACGTGCGCTGCCACACCGGAGAGTTTTCGCACCCATTCCATCATCGGGGTGTCCGTGCCTGCCAGCAGATGGTAACGCCCGCTGCCCTGCGGGCCGCGCAGCATCGCGCCCTCGATGCACAGCGCGTCCAGACGCAAGCGGCCGGCCAGGCAGTCCTGCAGCAACTCCGGCAGGTCCTGCGCGTCGGCCACCGAGAGTGCCGGATGCCACAGCATTTCAATCCCGTTGTCGCGCAACAGCGCGGGGAAATCAACCGTGTCCGCGCCCAGCAGGGACATGCTGCAGCCGCCGCAGCCGCCGGCCTGCAGCCACAGCACATTGAGCATCTTGCAGTTCTTTGTTTGCGGCATGCCGAGCGTCTCCTTTTGCCGCAGTCTATACCGTGCAGGCGACGCAGGGATCGAAGGCCGCCGCCAGCGTGCGCGCCGCTGGCAGGTCGTCGGCCGGCAAGGCGCTCAGCGCCTGCGCCAGCGCGCCGTCCGGATGAAAGTTCCACTCGGTCGGCGCCAGCACGCGGTAGTCCTGCACCGCGCCGCCGCCGTCGAGCTGCACCCAGTGCAACAACAGGCCGCGCGCCATCTCGCACCAGGCCAGCGCCTGGCCGTCGCCCAGATGCATCGCTCCGCTTGCCAGCAGAGTCTCCCTGCCCAGCGCTGAAGCCTGCTGATCGACCATAGCGAGTTCCACAAGTTCCAGCCAGCGAGCGCTCATCCGCGTCCAGGCACTGTGGGCGGTGCGCTGTTGGCGATGGCACAGCCGTGTCCAGGCTCCGGTCTCAGCAGCGTGACCCAGCCAAGTCGGGTGTTGCGCAAAATCGGCATCCTGCGCCAGGGCGTGCCCGAGTTGGCGCAGCCCTGCTTCCTGCGACGGCACGTCATCACTCAGCACATCCAAGGCGCGTAGCGGCGGTCGCAGAGTATGAGCGACTGGATGCCAGGCAAGCAGACAGCGCGCAGGCACCGGTCTGTCGGCCTGCGCCTGGCACCAGCGCACCAGCGCATCGGGCTCGCGACATTCCTGCAACCACGACAACGCGTCCCGCTTGAGCACTGCCGTCTCCAGCCAGTTGCGCAAAGCACCCAGCGTCTGACGGGCAGCGTCATCGTCGGTCACGGGTCGAGCCGAGGCCAGCGACAGCGGACACCCGCGCAACCAGTCCATGCGCCGCGCGTCCATTCCGAGCTCCGGTAATCTCTGAGGCCAATCCAGCGCGACGCTGCGCAAATGATCACGTGCGGTTTCGAGATACAGCAGCACTGGCGCCGCCTGCGCTGGTGCCGCCTGCGCCGCTTGTGCCTCACCCAGCGCCAGCTCAGCGCAGCGCCGGTGTGCGTGGGCGCAGAGCGTGAAGACACTGCTCAGCGTGCGCCCCACCTGCTCGCCAC
>JBMOJJ010000001.1:0-50969 GCA_049315845.1 Rhodoferax sp. | reverse complement strand
GGTCCAGCGGCAGGCGCTTGAGGTAGGACAGCGACGAGTAGCCGGTGCCGAAGTCATCCAGCGAGAACGTGACCCCTCTTCCCCTGAGGGCGCTCATCTTGGCGATCACGCCAGCGACATCCGTGACCAGCACGCTCTCGGTCAACTCGAGCTTGAGCCGATTGGGGTTGGAGCCGGTGCGGTGCAGCGTGCTGAGCACCTGATCGACGAAGTCCCGCTGGTGAAACTGACTGGTGCTGACGTTGACCGCAACCGTCAGGTGCGCCATCGCGGGCATCGTGGCCCATCGAGCCAATTGCTTGCAGGCCGTCTCCAGGACCCAGTTGCCGATTGGCAGGATCAGGCCGGTTTCCTCTGCCAGCGGGATGAATTCCGCCGGCGACCTCATGCCGCGCTTCGGGTCCGGCCAACGAAGCAGCGCCTCGACGCCGGTGATCTTGCCCTGGTCTGTCACCTGCGGCTGATAGTGCAGCAGGAACTGATTTGTCTCGATCGCCTCGCGAAGACCGGCCTCCAGGGCGACGCGGGAATTGACCACAGCCTGCATATCGGGATCAAAGAAGCACAGCGTATTGCGCCCGTGCGCCTTGGCCTGGTACATGGCCAGTTCGGCTCTCTTCAAGGGCTCGCTCGTGTCCTCATGCCTGTCGCCGAACAAGGTGATGCCGATGCTGGCATTGCAGGAAATCTCTGAACCGTCTATTTGGTAGGGTTGCCTGAGTAAATTCAGGATCCTGTTGGCGACTGTTTCAGCGTGCATCGCCGCTTCCAGCGGACTTTGGTCCAGTTGCGTCAGGATCACGACAAATTCGTCACCGCCAAGGCGAGCCACCGTGCCACCCTCATTGACGCAAGCGCTCAAGCGAAGGGCAAACTGCAGCAGCAGCAGGTCACCCTTCTCATGACCGAGGGCATCGTTGAGGTTCTTGAAATGGTCCAGATCGACCAGCAGCAACGCAACCTGGCGCTTCTCGTGTTCGCTGGCAATCATGACCTGCTGCAACTGGACGATCAGCATGCGCCGATTCGGCAGCCCGGTCAGCAGGTCCGAGAAGGCCAGGCTCTGAATCTGCTCTTCGGCCGCCTTGCGCTCGGTCAGGTCCTCCTTGACCGCAACGTAATGGGTCACACGCCCATCGGACTGACGCAGCGGGGAAATGATCGCAAACTCGTCAAATTCGCGCCCGTTCTTGGTCCTGTTGCAGAACTCGCCCTTCCATACCTTGCCCTTGCCCAACGCCTGCCACATCCGGACATAGGTTTTGGATGGCGTCTTGCCCGATTGCAGGATGTGGGGGGTTTGACCGACGGCCTCCTCGCGGCTGTATCCAGTCACTTTCACAAACGCATCATTGACGTATTCGATCCTGGAAGCGATGTCGGTGATGACGATGGAGTTCGGGCTTTGTTCAATCGCCAGCGACAGTTTACGAAGTTGTTCCTCGGCGACCTTGCGTTCGGTTATGTCCTGAACGGTGCCCACCATGCTGACGGCCTTGCCGCGATGGTCATAGGCAATCTCTCCGAGTCCATGCATCCAGCGCTGCGCCCCATCACGGGGCCGGATGATCTTGTACTCGGAATCAAAGGGCTTCTTGTTCTGGACCGATTCCGAAAGAGCATTCTGCAAGACTTCCGTGAAATCGGGGTGCATGAAATCCAACCAGCCTTGATTGGTGTGCGGGTAGTCCCCGGTGATTCCAAAAATATCATCCAGAGCCGCCGTGCATTCAAAGGTCCCGGCTTCCAGATGGTTGATGTAGCTGCCAATATTCGCTGCCCTCTGCGATTCACGCAACAGCTGTTCGCGCTCGCGCAGCGCGGCCTCGGCCACTTTCCGCTCGGCCAATTCAAATTGCATCTTTGCGAACAGGATGGCATTTTGTTCGGCCGAGGCTGCGTGCAAGGCCAGCGATTCCAGCAGTTTGAGTTGGTCTTCGGTGTAGGCGTTCGGGCGACAGCTCATCACCTGGATCACGCCTGTGACCTGGCCGCCGACCTTGAGCGGCACGATCAGCGCCGACTGTATGACTTCCTCTTCCGGGTCAACCTGCCGGACCAGCTCGTGGGTCTGATCGTCCACAAAATAGCTGGTTTTCGCCGTTTTCACGCGGGCTTGATAGTCACCGATCAAAAGGGGCTGGCCCGAGCGAATAACAATGCTTTGAGTCCCCTGGCCTTGTGCTTCCAGCGGGATCGATGGAAAAGCACCGACGTCAACCGGCTGCTTGTCCATGAAGTAGGCCCGGCACGCGATCAGTTGGGTGTCTGGATCAAACGCCGAGATTGAGAAGCTGTCGTTGGGAGCAATGACAGAAATGAAATCATTGATCGCCCTGTAGATTTCATCGAGGTCCAGGGTGCGGTTCAATCGCTGGCTGGCTCCATACAACAGGCGCAATTGCTCACTTTTTTCACGCACAGTCTCTTCGTTCCTCTTGCGCTCGCTGATGTCCTCTATCATGCAAATATGACGCGGGTGCGCGCTATCTTCGACATAGATCGGAGCAATCCTCATATCGATCCACGCCAGTTCACCGTCCTTGCGAAGAAAGCGTTTTTCCATCTGGAAGCTGGCTATCCTGCCGGCGTTCATCAGCGCCAGCTGGTCCAGGTCCTGCCGCACATCGTCAGGGTGCGTGATGCTCATCCAGTCGATGCCTGTCATTTCCTCCACGCTTCGGCCTGAAATCCGGGCGAACATTGGATTGACTTCGTAGATATGACCGGTCAGCGAGCCAATCAATGCGATGCCCATCGGTGCCTCGCTGAACATCGTCCTGAAGCGCGACTCACTTAGTTTCAACCATTCCTGGCGTTGCCCGAGGTCGGCCAACAGTCGATTAAAGCCAGTGATCAATTGACCAATTTCATCTTGACGGGTGACAGGCAAAGGATGAAGTGTCTGCTTCCCGTCGGACCATGTCGCCAGGGTTCTGGCGGTTGCCTGCAGGGGCTCGAGCTGGCGCCTCAGCATCAACCAGATCAGGCCGCCGGCCAGCAGCGTGAGCAGGACTGCCGCGCCTGTGGTGCGTTGCAGCAGTGCGTGGACCGGAGCAAACGCATCCGCGGTCGGCAGCGTGGCAGCAACGTACCAGGCCGCTATCGGAACGTGCTTGACTGCGGTGAACACTTCGACACCGAGGGGGTTGACAAGCGTGTCAGTCCCCTCGTAGCCATTGATGAAGCGGTCGAGCTTCTGGTTGATGCCGGGCTTTGGAAGTATTTCCATCACGCGGCTCTTTTCGGAGGCGGTGACGATCAAGCGGTGCTGCCCTGCAACAAGCAGGTAATTGCCGCTCTTGCCGTAGCGATTCTGAGAAATCCTGTCCAGGAAATTGGGCAGACTCAAGCTGGTTACTCCCACGACCGCGCCGATGACCTGAGTCCGGGCGTTGCGAATGGGTGCCGCCATCGCCAGGATCGGGAGCGACTGCTGTCTGCCCAGGACGGGCTGGCCGATGGATGTCCTGCCCTCTTTCAAGGCTGCGATCATGTAGTCGCGATCCCCGACGCTGAGGCCGGGCGGTACCATGAGCGGTTGTGTGGAGGCGATCACGACGCCGTCGACACCAGCGACGAAAACGCCTCCATTGAAAAATCCCTGGAGCAGCAGACGGCCTTCCAAAGAAGTCCGCAAGGCCGCCGGATTGTCCAGCATCGCCTGCTCTGTTGCCTCGGCAATCCTCTCCAATGCCCGCAGGCGATCGGCCAGGTCTGCATTGATCTCGTCAGCAATCAGCGCGACCGTCGAAAACTGCTGCTCGCCCAGCGATTGCTCCATGTCGCGGTGCAGCATCCGGCTGGCGATGTACTGCAGCGACCAGATGCTGACCAGAAATATGACCAGTGTGAACAGCGTGACGCGCGTCTTGAGTGAGTGCCGCTGGAAGGTAGTGAGGTTCATGTCAAACGCCGGCCGGACTTGTCCCTGAATTCGCCGGCACTGAATTGGCACAGGCTGACAAAATTATCTACGGCGCGCGTCAGCATTGAACGGCTGAAATGAAGCCCTGATTGCCTTCTCTTGCTTCTTGAGTCGCTTGGTCCGAGGATGCCGCGTTGGGTCTGAGGATCCCGCAGTTGCCGCGCAGGTTTCGACCGCGACCGCCCAATCGCGGCTAGCCGGGGCCTGCCTCAGCGGTTCAAAGCCCTTGCACGAAGGCCTGGCGCTTCTTCGTGCTGCGGTCCATTTGCCGAGAAATATTGCCACAAACCAGGTCGCACAGGGCATAGATTGACTCATCCGCAATGCGGTAATACACGCTGGTGCCGCGGCTCTCCCGCTCAACCAGGCCGTGTTTGCTCAGCAGCGCCAGATGACGCGAAACGTTGGCTGCTGTCGAACCGCACAACTGGGCCAGTTCGCCGACATTGTGCTCTCCGACCCTGAGGAAATTGAGAATTTTCAAGCGCGTCGGCTCTGACAGCGCCTGAAAATAGGCCGCCACTTCCAGCATGGCTTCAGCGGGCAGATTTTCCATCAAGCGGCATCCCTTCAAATGTTCATCGTTCATGATATCAACTCGATCCCACGGCTTGTCAGATGGAGATATTTGATGTATTATTCAACTAAATAGGTAATTAGTCAAATAGTTGGATTGTTTTAAACCGCTACCGAATTTCGGGTGGCTCAGGAGTGACGGATGTTGAAAACCCCTTTATTGGCCGCGTTGCTTGTCGCCGGACTTGCGGCAGTCCCGTCGGCATCGGCGGCTGATTCCGCCGCCCTTGCCACGGTGTCTGTTCAGACGTCGGGGTCTTCTGCTGGCGACCGCGTGAGTTATGACGGCGTCGTCGAGGCTGTCCGGCAATCCACGCTGTCGGCCCAGGTGGCCGGAGCGATCATTGCGCTGAACGTGAAGGCCGGTGACCGGGTCCGCGCCGGACAGGAACTGGTGCGCATGGATGCCCGCGCTGCCGACCAGAACGCAGCCGCCAGCGTTGCGCAGGTCGAGGCGGCGCGCGCCGCGGTGAATGTGACATCCAAGGACTACGAACGACAAAAGCAACTGTTTCAAAAGCAGTACATAAGCCAATCTGCGCTGGACCGGGCACTGGCCCAGTTTCAGGCCGCCGATGCCCAACTGAAAGCACTGCAGGCGCAGTCCAGCGCGGCCCAAACCCAATCGAGGTTCTTCGTGATCAACGCGCCCTATGCCGGCATCGTCAGCGATGTGCCAGTGGCGATCGGTGACATGGCGATGCCGGGTCACCCGCTGATTGTCATGCACGACCCCGCAGCGCTGCGGGTCACGGCGGCGGTGCCCTCCAGCCTGGCCGCCTCTGTCGAGAGCACGTCGGCGGTCCAGTTCGAAATACCCGGCCTGATGGCCGCGCAGGGGCTGATGTCGCCCACCCTGGTCAAGCTTTTGCCGACGGTCGATGCGGCCACCCACACCGCCCAGATCAGGCTTTCCTTGCCAGACAGCCTCAAGGGCGTCACGCCCGGCATGTTTGCACGTGTCTGGATGGCAGCCAGCGCCCCGGGCCAGCCGGGGGTGGTCAACGAACGCCTCTATGTGCCGATCCGCTCCGTGGTGCGCCGTTCCGAGATGACGGGCCTCTATGTGGTGAATGAACAGGGACGACCGGCGCTGCGCCAGGTCCGGCTGGGTCGAGCACAGGGCGACCGGATCGAAGTCCTCAGCGGCGTTGAAAAGGGCGAAAAAATAGCGGCTGACCCGCAGGCCGCGGCGAAGGTGCGCTGAGATGAGCAAGTCCACAAAAATGGGGATCTCGGGGCGGATTGCAGCGCAGTTCCAGAGCGCGCACATCACTCCCTTGCTGGCCCTGCTGGCTCTGCTGCTGGGCGCTTTTGCCGTGCTTGTCACGCCGCGTGAAGAAGAGCCGCAAATCAATGTCACGATGGCCAATGTGCTGATTCCGTTTCCTGGCGCAGCGGTGGCGGACGTCGAGCAGATGGTGGCAACACCGGCCGAGCAGGTGCTGTCCCAAATGGCCGGAACCGAACATGTGATGTCGGTCTCGCGCCCTGGTCTGGCCATTCTGACCGTGCAGTTCAAAGTTGGCGTGCCGCGCACCGAGGCGCTGGTTCGTCTGCACGACACGCTGCGCTCCAACGCCAACTGGCTGCCGCGCGGCCTGGGCGTGCTGGAGCCCATCATCAAGCCCAAGGGCATCGACGATGTGCCGATTGTGAGTTTGACGCTGTACAGCAAGAACGCCGCGACCAGCCCGCTCGAGCTCGAACGCGTCGCCCACAGCATCGAGGCCGAGATCAAGCGTGTCAACGGTACGCGCGAGGTGGAAACCATCGGCGGCCCGGGAAGCTCCGTCATGGTTCGCATCGACCCGGCGCGCATGGCGGGCAGTGGAATCACCGTGGGCGACCTGCGCAACGCGCTGCAGTCCGCGAATCTGGGCTTGCCCGTGGGCGAACTGATTGCGGGCAACCGAAGCGTGGCGATCGAGTCCGGCCCTTTCCTGGAACAGGCGCGTGAAGTGGCTGAACTGGTTGTGGGCGTGCAAAACGGCAAGCCGGTTTTCATGAAGGACGTTGCCGACATTCAGGACGGCCCTTTGCCCAGCACCCGTTATGCCTGGTATGGACAAGCGAAGAAAGACGGCGGCGCTGAGTTCCCGGCCGTCACCCTGACGGTTACCAAGAAGCCGGGCGAGAACGCCATCGACGTGGCCAATGCGGTGATGCGCCGTGTCGATCAGTTGCGCAACACCGTGATACCGGACTCCGTGCAGGTGGCCGAGACCCGCAACTACGGTGCGACCGCCAATGACAAGGCACAGAAGCTGATTCAAAAGCTGCTGTTTGCAACCGCCTCGGTCGTTGCGCTGGTGTTTCTGACACTGGGTCGGCGCGAGGCGGCCATCGTCGGTACGGCGGTGATTCTCACGCTGATGGTGACGCTCTTTGCTTCCTGGGCCTGGGGCTTCACACTGAACCGCGTGTCGCTGTTCGCACTGATATTTTCGATCGGCATCCTGGTCGATGACGCGATCGTGGTGGTGGAGAACATTCACCGCCACCAGCAACACCATCCCGGCAAGACACTGGCCGAGATCATTCCCGGCGCGGTGGACGAAGTCGGTGGACCCACCATCCTGGCGACCTTCACCGTGATCGCCGCGCTCCTTCCCATGGCCTTTGTGTCGGGCTTGATGGGGCCCTACATGAGCCCGATCCCGATCAACGCCAGCATGGGCATGTTGCTGTCGCTGGCCATCGCATTCATGGTCACGCCGTGGCTGTCAAGGTTGTGGATGAAGGTTCACCCTGCAACCCATGCTGCCGATGCGCATGCGCACTCGCCAAAAGGGTTGAGCGGCAAGCTCGGTCCGCTGTTTCAGCGCGTGTTCAAGCCCTTGCTGGACGAAAAGAGCGGCAAACGCAACCGCGGCCTGCTGGGTCTTGGCATTCTGGTGCTGATTGTCATCTCGATCGCCTTGCCGGCCACCGGTCTGGTTTTGCTGAAGATGCTGCCGCTGGACAACAAGTCCGAGTTTCAGGTCATCGTCGACATGCCTGCAGGCACACCGGTTGAGAAGACGGCTGCAGTGTTGCGAGAATTGGGCGGCTACCTGTCGGCCGTGCCGGAGGTGACCGATTACCATGCTTACGCGGGAACGGCCGCGCCGATCAACTTCAACGGCTTGGTGCGTCAATACTATCTTCGTGCCGGCGGCGACGTCGGCGACATCCAGGTCAATCTGGTCGACAAGCACCATCGCAGCGAACAAAGCCACGCCATCGCCACCCGGCTGCGCCCCGCGCTGCAGAAAATCGGCCGGAAGATGGGCGCCAACGTCAAGGTCGTGGAAGTTCCACCGGGACCGCCGGTGATGTCGCCGCTGGTGGCCGAGATCTATGGCCCGGAAGCCTCTGGCCGGCTCAGCGTCGCCAAGGCGGTGCGAGCAGTGTTCGAGAAAACCCCTGACATCGTGGACGTGGACGACAGCAGCATTTCTGCTGCGCCGCGCAAGCTCCTGTTGGTGGACCGGCGCAAGGCGGCGCTGCTTGGCGTGCCGCAGCAGGCCATCGTGACAACACTCAGGGCGGGTCTGGCGGGCGAGGCCGCCACCTACATGCACGATGCCAGCCGCTACCCGGCACCGGTCATGCTGCAGCTGCCCGAGACCAGTCAGGGCGATCTGGACGCGCTGCTGCAATTGGGTGTTCGCGCGGCCTCCGGCAAGCTGGTGCGCATCAGCGAACTGGTGACCGTGAGTGATACCGTGCGCGAGCAGCCGGTGTATCACAAGGACTTGCTGCCGGTGAACTTTGTCGTCGGCGACATGGCCGGCAAGATCGACAGTCCCCTGTACGGCATGTTCCAGATGCGCAGCGAGATCGCCAAACTGCAAACACCCGGCGGTGGCCCCATCGTCGAATACTTTATCCGGCAGCCCGAGGACGCCACCCGGGACTACGCGCTCAAGTGGGACGGCGAATGGCAGATCACCTACGAGACGTTCCGGGACATGGGCGCAGCCTACGCCGTCGGCCTGATCCTGATCTATCTGCTGGTGGTCGCGCAGTTCGGTTCCTACCTGATACCACTGATCATCATGGCCCCGATTCCATTGACCATCATCGGCGTGATGCCGGGCCATGCGTTGCTGGGCGCCCAGTACACGGCCACCAGCATGATCGGCATGATCGCACTGGCAGGCATCATTGTTCGCAACTCCATCCTGCTCGTCGACTTCATCCGGCTGCAGGTGCGGGAGGGTGTGCCTTTCAAGAGCGCGATTGTGCATTCGGCCATTACCAGGGCGCAGCCCATCATGCTGACCGGCCTGGCGGCGATGCTAGGCGCCTTCTTCATCCTGGATGACCCGATCTTCAACGGGCTTGCGATATCGCTGATCTTCGGCATCTTTGTTTCAACCGTGTTGACGCTGGTCGTGATCCCGACGCTGTATTACGTCGCTTACCGCAGCCATCTCGATCAAGTCGTCGCCGATTGAATTTCATCCGTTCGCGCCCATCTGTTCTGTTTCTCTGTCTATCAACTTTTTCAAGGAAAAAACCATGACATCCTGGCAAGCCGTTCGTGTCGTCGCAGGCACTTTCATTCTCCTGTCGCTGGCCCTGGGTATCCCCGGCAGCCCGATCTTCATGAGCCAGTGGTGGCTCGCATTCACCGCTTTTGTCGGCGTCAACCTGCTGCAAAGCGGACTGACCAAGTGGTGTCTGATGGAAACCATCATGCAAAAGCTGGGTCTGAGTTCAGGCAACTGATAGCGAGCGCCCGATGCTTTTGGTCTGCCCGAACTGTGGCGTCAGGAACCGCGTCCCGCCAGACAAGCTGGGCCATGAACTGGCTTGCGGGCGCTGCGCAAAAGACATCATGGCCGCTGAGCCGTCTGAAATGAACGATCAGGATCTGCCCGCCTTCCTGGCGGGCACCGAACTGCCCGTGGTCGTTGATTTCTGGGCCGAGTGGTGCGGTCCGTGCAAGATGATGGCGCCGCAGTTCGTCATCGCAGCGCGCCAGATGCCCAAGGTGCGCTTCGTCAAGGTAGACACCGAGGCATGCCCGCTGGCGAGCGCCCGCTATGCGATTCGCAGCATTCCGACCCTGGTCCTGTTTGATCAGGGCAAGGAAAAGGCGCGACTCTCGGGCGCCTTGTCGGCCCCCGAACTGCTGCGCTGGATTCAATCCAATCTTTAGGGATCGGCACAATGAAGAAAAAATTCAAACGACTCTTTGCCGGCGCCGTTCTGATCGGTTCTGTTTCCGCTCAAGCCATGGATCTGCTGGAGGCGTGGCAGGCCACAGCCCAGCACGATCCGCAGGCTGCCGTTTCGCAGGCCTCGCGCCAGGCGGGACAAACCCGCAAAGAGCAGGCGGCGTCGCTTTGGCGCCCGGCGGTGATGCTCAGCGCCACCGCAGGACGGATGAACAGCGAGACCGAGATGACGGGCGCCCATTTTTCCGCTCCGGGCTTTGGCACATCCGACGGCGTGGGTTTTGCAAGCTCCATCAACAATGGCAATTCAAGCCGCTGGGCGCTCAGTGCGCGTCAGCCACTGTTGAATCCGGAACGCAAGGCGCAAAGCCGCCAGTTGGAGATCTCGGTCGAGGTGTCCGAGCTGGAGTGGCAAGTCGCGCAGCAAGACCTGATGCTGCAAACGGCGCAACGCTATTTTGGCGTGGTGCTGGCTGACAACAAGCTGGCGCTGTTGCGCGAACAACAAAAGGCGGTTGATCTGGCCCGGGTCGAGGCGAAGGACCGTTTCTCTCTCGGCGACAAGCCTGTCACCGACACTTACGAGGCATCGGCTCGAGCGCATGTTCTGCAGGCCCAGGTTCTTTCCGCGCAGGATGAACTGGCTCTGGCGCTGAACGCCCTGACCGACGCCACCGGGGTCCCCAATCCCTCTGTTCAGGGCTTGCCGCCAGCAAGCAATGTGGTGCCGTCAAGCCTGCAACCCTTGCCCTATTGGCTGGCTCAAGCCATGGACAAGAATCTGTTCTTGCGCATGCAGGCGGCCAATCTGCAGGTATCGCAGCAGGAACTTGCCAAATACAGCGCGGCGGGTGCGACAACACTGGACCTGGTGGCCCAGGCTGGGCGCGATCAGCTCAGCGGCAACGGGAACTTCGGCTCTGCCAGCAACACCGCCAGCCAGCAAATGATAGGGCTTCAGCTGAACGTGCCTTTGTACACCGGAGGCTATCGCAGTGCCAGGCAGGATGAAGCACTGCGCCTGCAGGAAAAGGCCAGTGCCGAGCTTGAGCGTGCGCGCCAGCAGATCAGCCAGCAAACCCGGACCGCCTGGCTGGGGATCCAGACCGGCAGCAGCCGCCTGACGGCCTTGGGTGAGGCTCACAAGGCCAGTCTTGCCAGGTTGGATGCGACCCGTCTTGGCCGGCAGGTGGGTGACCGCACAACGCTGGATCTGCTGCAGGCAGAGAACGACGCCAGCAGCGCGGAACTGTCCCTGCTGCAAGCGCGCGTCGATTTGCTGCTCAGTCAGTTGCGACTGCATGCCTTGAGCGGCGACTTGAACGAGCCAAAGCTCGAGGTCGTCAATGCCTTGCTTCAGCGCTGAATCGCTCCGTCATCCACTCTGTTAAGCCCGTCAATTTCAGGAGACGCTCATGGCTCATATCATCATTCTCGGCGCCGGCATCGGTGGCATGCCAAGCGCATACGAGCTTCGCGAAAAGCTCGGCCCCTCACATCGCATCACGGTCGTGAACGCGATCGACTACTTTCAGTTTGTGCCGTCCAACCCGTGGCTCGCTGTCGGCTGGAGAGAGCGCGAAACCATCACCTTTCCGATCAAGCCCTACCTTGAGAAGAAAGGCATTGACTTCATCGCGCAGCGTGTGCAGAAGATCGACGCCGCCGGCAACGCTCTGGAATTGCAGGATGGCAGCAGACTGGACTACGACTACCTGGTCATCACCACCGGCCCCAAGCTGTCGTTCGAGGAGGTTCCGGGAAGCGGGCCTGAAGCGCATACGCATTCGATCTGTACCGTGAATCACGCCGAGAAGGCGTGGGGCGATTACCAGGAGTTTCTGAAAGACCCGGGACCGGCCGTGGTCGGCGCCATGCCGGGAGCATCCTGCTTTGGTCCCGCCTATGAATTCACGTTCATCCTGAACACCGACCTGAAGCGGCGCAAGAAGCGCAACAAGGTTCCGATCACCTTCGTCACCAGCGAGCCCTACATCGGGCACATGGGCCTGGGCGGTGTCGGCGACTCCAAGTCGATGCTGGAAAGCGAGTTTCGCAACAACGACATCAAGTGGATCACCAATGCCAAAGTGACTCGCGTTGAAGCGGGCAAGATGTTTGTCACCGAACTGGACGACAACGGTCAGGTGAAGAAGGAGCACGAGTTGCCCTTCAGGTTCAGCATGATGCTGCCGGCCTTCAAGGGGGTCGATGCGGTGGCGGCGGTTGAGGGCTTGTGCAACCCGCGCGGCTTTGTCCTGATCGACGAATTCCAGCGCAGCAAGAAGTACCGCAACATCTTTGCCGCCGGTGTTTGCGTGGCGATTCCTCCGGTTGAGGTCACACCGGTTCCCACCGGTGCGCCCAAGACCGGTTACATGATCGAGACCATGGTCACGGCCATCGTGCACAACATTGAAGCCGATCTGGCCGGACAACCGGCCGATGCCAAGGGAACCTGGAATGCAATCTGCCTGGCCGACATGGGCAATACGGGTGCCGCGTTTGTCGCCCTGCCACAAATACCTCCGCGCAATGTGAACTGGTTCAAGAAAGGCAAATGGGTGCACCTGGCGAAGATCGCCTACGAAAAGTACTTCATGTACAAAATGAAGAACGGCACTTCAGAGCCGATCTATGAGAAGTACATCATGAAGATGCTCGGCATCATGCGACTGGACAAGAAATAGCCGGACCGGGGAATGCCATGAGCGACAAACCCATTGCCGTACCGGCATTCGAACCGACCGTTGCCCGCATTTGAACGTCAATCTGGGCCCTTTCGCGATTCAAGTGAGCCATTTGCTCTTGCTTGTCTCTATCGTGGTCGCGGCAATCGTAGGCCATCTGGTTGGGCGACGCGACCGGATCGGCATCAGCAACGTCCTGATGGATATGCTGCTGGCTGCGATGCTGACGGCGCGGATTGTCTTTGTTGCGATCTGGTTTGATCAATACCGCGAAGCGCCATGGTCCATATTCGACATTCGTGACGGCGGATTCACACCATGGGCGGGGATTGCCGCTGCCATTGGCTTGGCCCTCTGGCGCGGCTCAAAGCGCCCTGAACTGCGCAGACCGCTGAGTCTGGGGCTGATTGCGGGTGCGCTGACGTGGGCAATGTCGGGTGCGCCGGGCATGCTTGGCACGACCGGTCAGAAGGTGTTGCCATCGCTTGAATTGAAGACGCTCGCGGGAGAAAGCTCGACGCTGGCATCCATTTCCCACGGGAAACCCATGGTGGTCAATCTTTGGGCCACCTGGTGCCCGCCGTGCCGGCGGGAAATGCCAGTGCTCGCACAGGCGCAACAAGACGAGACAGAAGTGGTCTTTGTTTTTGTCAACCAGGGTGAAGACGCGGCCAGGGTACAGGACTACCTGAGAAATTCGCAACTGAAGCTTGACCATGTTCTGATGGACTCGCGAAGCGAGTTGGGCCGCACAATAGGCTCCAATGCATTGCCTCTTTCGCTCTTCTACGATGCGGGCGGACGGCTGTTGGATACGCACACTGGCGCGCTTTCGATGGCCACGCTTGCCGCCAAATTGCGGTCGATTCGTTCGCAGACCGGCGGCCGACCGGATGCGAGGGCAACAGGTGGTCCCGATAAGATTTGAAAAGTCACATTTCTTCAGAAGGCATGATGTCCGATACCTGGTACGAACGAAATCTGCTGCCCTACCTGCTGGATTTTTCCTGCAGTTTCTCACCCCTGCGCAAGCAGCGCATGAAGGTGATTCCGCAAGCGCAGGGCAAAGTGCTTGAAATCGGAATTGGAACGGGTTTGAACATGCCGTTCTATGATCTGGCCCGGGTCAAGACGATTGTGGGCGTCGATCCGGCATTGAGATTGCACCGGCTGGCCCTCAAGCGCAGCCTGCAAGCCGGCATTGACATCAAAATCATAGGACTATCGGCCGAACGGATGCCGATCGAGGATGCCAGTTTCGACACGGTGGTCTGTACCTACACGCTGTGCACGATAGCGGACCCGATTGCCGCCCTGAAGGAGATGAGGAGGGCGTTGAAGCCTGGCGGCAAGCTGCTGTTTTCCGAGCATGGAAAGTCGCCGGACCCGAATGTCTTCAAGTGGCAAACCCGCCTGCAGCCTTATTGGAAGAGGGTTGCCGGAGGCTGTCTGCTGGACCGCGATATACCGTCCCTCCTGCAAGAGGCCGGATTCAATCCCAATGCGCAGTCACGCTACATTCCTGGCCCGAAGATCTTGTCCTATCACTATTGGGGTGAAGCGGTCGCGGCGTGAGTGGATCCCCACCGGCACCGGTGAAACCCTTGCGATCAGATCGGCGATCCGATCCCCGAGATGACTTTTTGCATCCTGGCGGTCAATTGCTTCACCAGTTCGGCGTTACAGGCGTGCGAGCCGGCATCACCGATGCTCAGGGAAGTCGCATTGAATATCCGTGAAGCGCCCACAGCATAGGCGCGCGAATCGGCCGCCGGCGAGCCGGGCGAAACGGCCGGATCGACGTTGGTGACGATGATGGAGATCGTGTTGTCGTCGTTACGGCGAATCTCGAAAGTGCGCAGATGCTGGGGGAAATCCCGCAGCGATGCGGTTTCCACCTCCCAGAAGTTTCTTTCCGGTTGATCGGCTGGGTTGTTGGCGTTGTAGGGCTGCGGGGTGACGACATTGACATGGCGATGCCCGGACATCCACAGCATCAGATTGGGAAATCCGTGCAGGATGGAGAGCAGCTTCGCGTCCGTCACCACGCTGGGCGGCGCGACGAACAACTGAAAGTTGCCTGACGTGCGGTCCAGCGTTTGCTGCGGGAAGATCGGGATGTGCGCCGCGACAATCATCAACTTGTCGTTGTCCTGCCCTTCCTTGAGCTCCGAGATCAGCCAATCGAGCCGGGGCTGGTCGAGGCATGCTCTTGCGTATTCGGTGTTGTCCGGACCTTTCACGGTGTCGTCAAGCACGATCACCTTGATCGGGATGTTCGACTTCGGTTGAAAGCTGTAGCAGGCGAAATCCCGGTCTAGATTGCTCTGGGTGAAGCCGTGACCCACTGGCTTGGTCGTCGTGGTGAAGAACTCGCGCATCCAGTTCGCGGTCGAAGACGAACTGGTCGCAAGTGAGCGTCGATTCGGATCGGCTGCGACTTGAGGCGCAGCTTGGCCCTTGACTTCCGGGCCGGACTTGATCACCAGCCCCAACGACGTGGAGCCGTCAACCACGCCGGTATAGAAGCCGGTGCCATTGATGCCGCCTGACGCTGAATCACCGCCGGCCGCCATGTTGAGGACGCTGGTCCCGACATGGGCTGACATCGTTTTTTCATTCTCATACCACGAACCCATCCAGAACTGGTCGTGGTTGCCGATCACCTGAAACCATGGAATTTCCCTGTTAAGCCCGGCGGCCTTGAAGGGGCGTTGATAGTCTACGCTGTCGGCCCCCAGATGATGGCCGGAACTGGGCTGGATGACCTTGCCGTCGAGCACATCGATGAACCATCGCAGCTCGTTGTATTGGGTGTTGTTGGCGTCGTCCCCGAGCGAGATGCCGAAATCAAACGGAGTCCTCTTGTGCAGCGCGTTGATCGTCTGGATGGCGGCATCGAGGACGTGAGGCGTCGAGAGGATCACCGGCGAATAGGCGGACCCGTCGTTCGATGGGGCGCCAAACTGCGCTGTCCAGCCAAAGTAGAGCGGCTGCGCGGGCGACTCCTTGTCGGCAATATGGATGTCCGAGATCGAAAAGAAGGTCAGCAGACGCGCGACGTTCGGCGCCCCCGTGTAAGCCGCAGCGAGGACTTGCTGCTTCTCGTGCTTCAGGCCGGGCTGGGTTCGCCATGCGTTGTAGCCATACCTGGAGTACGGCAGGTCCATCGCGTTGAGAGGCGGCGTATCGGCAGCAAGACCAATGGGGCAAATCTGCTGCTCGGCAGTGGTGTAGACGTCCTTGGCAATCGGCCATTCGACGATCTCGGTCGTGTCTTCACCTCCACAGGCCGACAGTTGCGCTGCCGGGACCGTCAGCGCGGAGAATTTGATGAAATTGCGGCGGTTGACCATGATCAGTTTTTCCACTTTGAGTGTTGCGCTGCACTGGCAAGCCGTTGGTGCAGTTCCTGCCGAAATGTTACTCCCGGGCCATGCCCGGCAATGGCTGAGGAAAGATCCGAATTGCCTTCTCCTTTCTTTGGGTCAATCTTCTTTTGGCTCCATCTTCAGTCAAAAGCTTGGGACCAGATCACTTCACCCGCTTCTATTCGGCGAAACCGGGCCTTGGATTGGCGCCACTCGGTTGCACGATATAGAAGGTGAAGGCATCCGCGCCTTCGAGCTTGCCGATTCGAATTCCGTCAGTGTGCCCGTGGGCAGATCAGAACTGCGGCGCGGTTGGAAAGAGCTTCTGCAGCGTCGCGGAATCGATGCCTTCGCACAGCGCGTTGTCGGCTGTCAGGTTGCCTTGTGCGTCGAGCTTGACGGTCCAGACCGTGTCGTAGTCGTTGCTGGGCCAGAAGGTGTTGGAAAGCACGGGGGCGCCGCCCTTGGGAAAGTAGCGGCTGAGCAAGTCATTGAGGGTGGGGGGCAAGTGATCATGTTCCCAGGCCAGCAGAATCTTCCTGTTGGCGTAACTGCCGCCGATGAAGAGATAGTTGGTGGCGTTGATGACCGACTGGCTGGTCAAAAGGCTGTCAGGAAGATTGCTGGAATCAACGTCCATCAGACTGAAACTTGACACCAGATAGAACGGCAGATTGTTTGCAATGGCATAGGGTTCGACCGTCATGTCGGTTCTGACATACGAGAACATGTTCGGGTTGCCCGGCGCGCCAGCCACCTGTGCCGGGTCAATCGACATCACGATGTCCGGGCTGATCTTGCCGCGCAGTGCATCGGCCAGACCGAGCGCACGCCATTGGCCGGCCGCAATATAGTTGCCGTCATCGAATGCGGATGACGGGTGCGCCTCCGCGTGGCGAATCATGTAAACGGTCTGGTTGGTACTGATTCCCTTTGGCAAGACAGCATTGACGGCGCCGGTCGTCGTGACACCGTTCATGGTTTGGCTGAACGGCTGGCCGGCCGTGATGCTGAAGCCAAACGGATGCTGCTGCACATTGCACAGGGCTTTTGGCAGGTTGGCGGGCAATACCACGGGAGCGCGCGTCGGGGTCAGGTTGGCGTCAAAAGTGACCAGTCTGGCATTGCCTGAGGGCGCGATGGACACTGCATAGACCAGGTTCGGCCCCGCGTAGCCTGACGGCATCGTCAGGCTGGAGTCATACCGCTTGTTGATGTTGACGAGCATGGCACTGGCGGTCTCCCACGGTGCCGAAAAGACGTGAAATCCGCTTGCTTTGGTCTTCAGGATGCCGTCGACCAGAGCGTCGTTGCGGCCACCCGAGTTGCTGAAATCAAGTCCCTGGCAGGAAGGACAAGGCAGCAGCCCCGCGTACGGCGCCGCCACCCCGGTGGGCAGCACCATGCCGGCGGCATAGCTGACATTGAGCGGAAAGCTGTTGCCCAGCGTTGTATTGTCTGGCTTGGGCAGCGAGATCTGGTTCAACATCGCGAATTGCTGGATCGCGCCCATCGAGGCCAAGTCGGGCCAATTGTTGACAGTCTGCAGATGCGTCATCGGCGCAACCGCATAGATGCCGGTGACGTTCTTGCCGCCCAGCACCTGCTGTTTCAGGTAGCTGGCCATCAGCAGTGAGCGCTGAAGGCCCTGATTGCTCAGGTTGCTGGTCACCGGGTTGACATCGCCGTCGGCGGCATAGGTCAAGTCCGGGCTGAGCACGAAGATCAGGTTGATGTTCTGGTCGCTCAGCGGTGCCGGTGTGGATGCGTTGCCGCCGCCGCACGCTGTCAATGCTGACAGTGCGAATGCCAGCAGTGACCAAAAGACAGTGGAGTACTTGTTCATGCAACGCTCGCTTTTTTGTTGACTTGTTGCGGGGTGATTTCTCATGATCGGATCGGTCAATCCCTTACTGTGCCAATGAGGGCTGCACAGCCAGCGCCGCGGCCTCCACCGCGCAGTCACGCGTGGGTCTGAGGCCCTTGCTTCGCGCTGCGCCCAGTTCCGTCTTGGCGGCGGCCAGATCAGCGAGAAATGTGGCATTGCTGTGCAGTCCTGCCACCGTGCCTGCCGCTACCGATCTGGCTTGAACCACATCACTGTGCCAATGCGCGTTGCAGACATTGCGACTCTCGCCAAAACTGAGGCCACGCATCAGGATGGCATCGGCCTGCATTGGCGAAACCTCAGCCAGAATCAGCGCCCAGCCCCAACCGGCGGCGGTGTGCCCGGAAGGATAGGAGCCATCCTTTTCCAGCATTTCCCTGTCGTTCGGCGTGCATAGGGGCTCGCTGTTCCAGACGAACGGGCGCGCGCGCTTGTAATGCGTCTTGGCCGCATAGGTGGAGCCCCCCAGATCGGTCAGCGTGCGGTGCAGCAGCTTGTACAGTCGGGGTGTGGCCGCCTCGCTGACCGGCGCGTCCAGCGCACAGGAGAATGTGCCTGCCGCATGCGGGAAACTCAGGTCGGCGTCCGAACTCGCCAGCATCCAGCGCGCTGTATCGCGCAACAGGAAACTCCGGCGGCTGATCTCCTTGTCCAGCACCAAGGCTGGCGAGTCCGCAGCGGGTGCCGGCGGCACCAGAGCCAGACTGTTGGGCCAGTCCTTCGGCGCAAGATAGCCCGCCAGCAGACCCGTGAAACCACCCGGCACGGACAGGGTCTGATTCTCGGCCGGAACGCTTGCACAGCCGGCGGCCATTCCAGCAACGGCCAGACCCAGAGAAAGCTCCCTCCAGAATACGTTCTTAGGACTCATAGCGCTTCGCAATCTCATGATGCTTGCGGGAACATGGTCTTCAAGAGGCTGACCATCTGCGGACTCAGCTGCTTGAACAACTCTGCGTTGCACGAGCCGTTGACCTGCACCGGCAAAGAATACCTGGACGTATCTGCCATGTTCTCATACAGAATCGTCGGGTCGCGTGTGGCGCCCATCAAGCTGCCTTTGGGCAGGCCATAGTTGTCTGCGGGCAGCACATATCCGGCCTGATTCTGTGTTGGATCAATGGTGTCAAGGGGCGTAAGGATCGCGTTGTTTTTCGCGTCAAAACCGGTGCAGAGGCTCGCCACATTCGGGTTACTCAAAGTCACCTCGGCCTTGACGATTTGCTGCGCCGCTATCGCGTACTTGCGCGACGCGGCCGCGGGCGTGCCGTCTGCGACCGCCGGGTCAACGTTGGTCGTGACGATGGAGACCGTGTAGTCGCTGTTCAGATAGACCTGAAAGGTTCTGAACTGTTGCGGAAAATCCCTCAGCGACGAGGTTTCGACCTGCCAGAAACCCTGCCAGGGCTTGGTGCTATCCAGAGACTTGAAGGCTTTGATTGCATTCAGATGCCGGTGACCGGCAATCCACGCGAGAAGATTCGGTGTGGCTTGCAGCGTGGAAATCAGGCCGGTCAGATTCACCGCGTTCTGATTCTCCGGTGTGATGTTGTCGGTCGCGGCCCACCACTCGGTCTCGGAAGCGATCGCGGAGACGCCGATGGGAACGTGCGCTGCGATGATCATCAGCTGGTTTTCGGCCTGGCCAGCGGCCAACTCTGCCCTGAGCCAGGCCCAGCGGCGCGCGTCGAGATAGCCATGGCCGTGAATGTCGGTCGAGCCGTCATGTTCAGACTGGGTGTTGTCAAGCACGATGATCTTGAGCGGCATCTTGACGTTCGGCATGAAGCTGTAACAGGTAAACCCGTTGTCGTGCCAGTTGGGATCGGTCTTGTCAACCAGGTTGAAACCATGACCGACGGGTGTGCTCGTGGTGTTGAAGAACTCCTGCACCCATTCTGTGCGCTGGAGCGAGCGACGGTCCGGGTCGGCCACGACCTTCGGTGCGCCGGCGGAAAACTTGGGATCGGTGGTGATTCCGGTGTAGAGAATCTCGCCGTACGGGGTCGCGCCGTTCAGGGTGCCCATGTAGTAGCTTGGCGTTCCCTTGAGATTCTCCATGTTGAACATGGCTGGGAAGTTGACGGGGGGAAATGGAATATTGAGAACATCGGCCACGTTCCAGATCGTGTCTGAAACATAGGACTTGCGAATACCCAGCGACGGGTCGGCATCGACCGGGAACGAGCCGATAAAGAAGTGATCGTGGTTGCCCATGGCCTGATACCAGGGAATGGACTTGTCGAGCCCGACCGCCTGATACGGTTTTTGATAATCGATCGTCTCTGCCCCCGCATGAGCGCCGGAGCTCGGCGTGATGGGCTTGCCGTCGATCACGTCCATGTACCACCTGAGCTCGTTGTACGAGGTGTTGTTGCAGGTGTCGCCCAGCGAGATGCCGAAGTCGAACGGGTTTTGCTTGTGCAGCGCATTGGCGGTCTGGATCGCGGCATCCAGCACCTGCGTTGTGCACATCATCACTGGCGAGTAGATTGACGTGTTGTTGTAGGAGCCGGAGTCAAACTGCTGCATGTAAATGAACTGATTCGGTGCTTCCTTGTCGGTGATGTGAATGTCGGTGAAGGCGAAGAAATTGGCAAACTTGGCGTTGCGCACGGGTGCTGGATTTCTGTAGGGCGACGGCATGAGTTCGTATCTTGGCGCGATCGGAAGGCCCGATCCGAAGGTCCAGTTGCCGTAGCCCAGTTTGCTGTAGCTTGCAACCTGATTCAGGTTCTGGAGCGGTAGCGGTGTGGCAACAGCGCCCGGCGGCGTCGCAGGGAAGGCAATCATCCGCTGCTGCGTCGTGCGGACGTTGGCCGAATCAATCGGGTAGGGCTGCAACTGCGCACCGCCACTGCTGCCACCGCCGCATCCAAACGTCAATGAGCCAACGGAAGCAGCGGCAAAAGTTCCGGCTGAATATTTCAGAATGTCCCGCCGGGAAAATGCACCGCTATGGATCGAATGGTTCATTTTTCTTGAATTGCTGTTATCCGTCATAGTGACCTCGTCTTTCTGATGGGTGCCAATGAGAGTCGCAAGCCAAGCTGAGCTTGACCCACTGCCAGTCGGTTGGTAGGGAACAGGCTGAATTGTGAGCGGCCCACGATGGTTTCGAAACGCTGAAGAAGACCCTTTATAGCCCTCTTCTTGCCTGTGGCGGATGGCTGGACGATGCATCTGTTGACCGAGGTCAAGCTGCTGCCTTACAAGCAGCGACTTCAGCCTTGGAGGTCGCTTGGTGAGCCCGGGATACCAGGCCACGACGGGATTCAACGGACTCGCCGCCGAATGACTGAGTTGCCTTCACGGCTTCGGATTTCAACAAGCCGGAGCAGGCAAGGCATTTTGCGGTTACGGAATCGGGCTACACTGACCAAATAAGGTAAGGTAGGCAAAATGAAAACAATGCATGCTGTCATCACCCTGATAGGCGCCGTATTCATCGTATGGTTCATTTTTGGTGGGCATATTGGCTCGAAAAGCGCCAATGACGCAATCGACCAGTACAACGCCACTCGGCGAGGCGGAAGTGTGATTGAAATGTGCATCGATGCTGGCAAAGTGTCCGCAGCCTACCTGCTAGACAAGAATGATGACGAGCACAGGAAGTGGTAACTGCGGGAAGAAATTGACTGCAGTGCGGCAGGGATCTCAAGGTAGAGTCTGCCGTCCAGCGCCGCTGTCGCGGCTAGGGAATGCATCGCCACCCAATTGAACGCCATGCCGTGACCGGGCGCCAGAAGATGGAAAACTGAGGTAAATTCTCCCCAACTGGAAAGAATATACCCATGGATGAAGCGATCTTGTTCCCCCCGCTGCCCGACCATCTGTCGATCGACCCCCGCAGTCCCCATCACGTCGCTGCCGTCTTTGAGCATGACGTTGGCATTCGGCTGAACGACAAGGAACGTCTGGACGTCGCGGAATACTGCGTCAGCGAAGGGTGGGTGAAAGTGCCCGCAGGCAAGACTCTGGACCGCAAAGGCAATCCGCTGCTGATCAAATTGAAGGGCAGAGTCGAAGCGTTCTATCGGTGAACGACTGGATTCGCGGTTTTGCGAGTTCTGCGATCGCGTATTGATGGGTGGCTCCTTTGTGAACGTTCGCGCGATACCGCCTGCAGTCGCTGTTGTCAGCGTCTGATGGCACTTGGACTTGCACCGGTGCCAGTCCGCCGCTGGCATTGTCCGCAACGGTTTCGTGACCGGCAAAGCACAGCGACGGGTCAACGAGTCGCAGGTCAATGGTCTTGCGGTTGATCAGTGAACCGGGTTCACTACCGATCTAGCGCCAAGTTCGACCTGAAGAAGTTTTATTACACTTTGACGATTGCAAGACGAGGGCTATCAACATGGGCGAGAAGAATCGTCGTGCCGCCGCAGGCTTGCCGCATCCTGAGGGCAATGCGAAGGCGGCGCGGCTTCTTCGCGAGGCGAAGCAGTTTCTTCAGGAGCGTCGTTTCAAGGACGCAAAGCTTGGGTTTGAACGGGTACTGCAACTTGAGCCTGCCCGCGTCGACGCATTGAAAGGGCTGGCATCGGTCGCGCTGGAGATCGGAATGATCAGGGCTGCAGCCAGCATTTTGGCAAAGGCACTTGAACTTGAACCCGATGATCCACGAACCCGAAGGCGCTATGCACAAGTTCTCGAGTCTTTGGGTGCAATTGAGGCTTCGATCCAGCAATGGCAGGAACTGTGCAGGCTTGAACCCCAGGTCGCTGAACATTGGGAAAGCTTGGGACTGGGACTGCAATACCTTGGCGATACCGCCGAAGCGGCACAGGCCTATGACAGAGCCCTGGCGTGTAAGCCTGGCTTGGGCGTGCGCGCTAAAACCGCCACCTTGATTTCGCCCATCATTGCGTCGTCAGCCGCAATGCGGGCGGAGCGTCAGAGGATGGAGTGCGTTCTGGATGACATGCTGGGTTCACCCGTTACTGAACCGGTGCTGGAGGATCCGATGGCCTCGGCGCTGTGGACAAATTTCTACCTCGCCTATCATGGCATGTCCGACCTAACCTTGCAGGTCAAGACGGCCCAACTGTATCGACGGATTGTTCCTTCTCTGAGTTTTGTGGCTGAACACTGCATCAAGAAATCCGGTTGCGTTGATGGAAAGATCAAAATCGGCCTGATATCCCAGTTCTTCCACAACCACAGCATTGGGCGCACCAGTCGCGGACTGTTTGCTGGTCTGTCAAAAGACAGGTTTGAGGTATCCGCCATCTTCATCGCACCGACCGTTGACGATGAGTATTCCAGCTTCATCAGGCAGCATGCGGACCGAAGCATCACCGTGCCGCAGGATCTGACAGCAGCCCGGGCGCTGATTGCGGCTCAACGACTGGATGTTCTCTTCTACCAGGACATTGGGATGGAGCCTTTTGGCTACTTTCTGGCGTACTCGAGACTGGCTCCGGTGCAATGCGTGTCATTTGGCCACCCCGACACAACCGGTATTTCAACCATAGACTACTTCATCTCCAATGATCTTTATGAAAAGCCGGAGGCATCGAGTCATTACAGCGAAAACCTCTATCTGCTGAATGATCTGGGGACCTTGGCTTACTACTACCGACCCGTTCTTCCGAAGAAACCCAAGACCCGGGCAGATTTCGGCCTGTCCGATGAAGATCGAATCTATCTTTGTCCGCAAAACCTGTTCAAAGTTCATCCCGACATGGATGAACTGCTTGGCGGCATACTCCGTCGGGATCCAAGAGGCAAGTTGTTAATGGTCTCGGGAAAAATCGGGCACTGGACTGAACTGCTGCAAAGGCGCTGGAACGACTGCATGCCGGATGTGGCAAGCCAAATCGTCTTCCTGCCGCGCATGGCCAGTGCGGATTATTTGACCCTCATTGCCCTGGCGGATGTCATGCTCGACACAGTTCATTTCAACGGCATGAATACATCTCTTGAAGCATTCTCGGTCGGTACCCCGGTCGTGACCTTGCCGGGTGAATTTCAGAGAGGCAGGCACACGCAGGCCATGTATCG
This sequence comes from Rhodoferax sp., assembly GCA_049315845.1. GTDB lineage: Bacteria > Pseudomonadota > Gammaproteobacteria > Burkholderiales > Burkholderiaceae_C > Rhodoferax. Next base: position 27,339 of record JBMOJJ010000001.1, on the reverse strand, counting down.
AAAAATGGGGCTCACCGAATGCATTGCGACAAGTCCCCAGTCGTATATAGACATTGCAGTCACGGTTGCAAACAATTCTGCTTTGCGCGCAGGACTCGCAGAGAGAATTCTCGAACATTGCCCCTGCCTTTATGAGGATCCGCGTGTGATACAGGAGTTCGAGCGGTGCTTTAGCGACCTTGTGCAATTTCAGACAAGCAAATTGCCTGCCTGATCGGTTTCAAAATTCGCCAGCGTCAAGGCGCAACCAGCGGCAGTAGTTTTCCGTCCGATTGCGCAGGCGCAGCGATCTGGAGCAATTGTGCCAGCGTGGGCGCCAGATCGACGATGCCAACCCTGCCTGAGCGGGCGGCAGCGCCGATCCAGCGCGGACCCCAAAGCATCAGGGGCACATGGGTGTCGTAGTCGTGCGCAGACCCATGGGTCGCGTTGTTGCCAAGGCCAAACATCCAGTTCGGTTTCAGGGCAAACTGCACATCTCCCGACACGCGCTCGTGCCACGATTTGCGCATTGACTCGAACAGAGGCTCCGAGGCGCGCAGTCCATCGCGCAATTCATCATCCGTGTACGCGGCAGCGATGCCGGGTTCGGCCAGCAGAAGGGCTCGCGCCTGCATCGCGACGGCCTTTCGGTCCACATTCTGTCGCATGATCAGGGCCCGGTCCAGTGCCAGCGTGGCGCCGGACAGTCCGATGACCCATTTTCCGTTTCCGAAGCGCTGCTCCAGGCCGGCGTTGATCCTTGCCAGCATCGGAGTCGAGGCAATCCGGCCCGCATCACGACCCAGACGGCGGCTGTACTCCGGCGTCGGCATGAATCCGTGGTCAGAGGTCAGTGCCGCGATGTAGTTGCCGCGCCCCACGGCCGTATCGAGATCCCTGAAAAAAGCCTGCAGCAGACGATCGGTCTGCAAAGTGTGATCCTGAGATTGACCGGACTCGGCGCCGAAGGTGTGGTTGACGTAGTCATGTCCGGACAGGCTGATCACCAGAATGTCCGGAGCATCGCCCAGACCCAGTCTCTCGCCGGCCACTGCGGCGCGCGCAAAATCAAGTGTCAGCGCATCGGCGAACGGTCCCGTCAGCAAGGAGTCATAAAAGCGTGCGCCCGGCGCCTGGTCCTGCGGCGCCCCATAGGTGATGGGCAAGCCGGCGCCGTTGCCCGGCGATGCCGGATCACCTGCAAGCCCGCGCTGGTAGGCGGAATTTGGCAGCAGCGCGGTCCAGGAGGCCTTGAAGTAGCGGTCAGCCGGGCGGTCTGCGTTGAACCGGTCTACCCAGGACGGATGCACGCGCATATAGTAGGTGCTGGAGGCAAACTGGCCGCTGCCGGCCATGTAAATATAGGCTGTTCCCGCCTTGCCGGCCGGCAGTATGGCACCGCGGTCCTTGCCCGAGATCGCGATCACCCTGGAGCGCGGATCGGAGCGGCGCAGCGCGTCACCCAGCGATTCCGCCAGCAGATTGCGCGGGCTGGTGCCGTCAAGCGGCTTGGTCGGGTGACCAATGTAGGTCGCCGAGCGGTCCGACGTGCAATACACCGGTTCGCCTGTCTCCGCGTTGCGCCACTGGTTGCCAATGATGCCGGTTCGGTTCGGGTTCGCACCGCTGAGCAGTACCGCATGGCCCGTCGCAGTCACCGTGTAGGCGTGGTCGAAGTGCGCATTGGTGAACCAGACGCCATGATCCATGAAGCGGGAAAATCCGTCCGGACCCAACTGGTCGCGGTAGGCGTCAAGTTGCCTCTGAGGCAGTCCGTCGATCACGATCAAGGCAATCAGCCGGGGTCTGCCTGCGGGTGGCGCGGCGCGCACCGTGTCCGGCGGGCTCGAACCCGCGCATCCGATCAGAACGATCAGCGCCAGAACGCCGCAGTGCAACTTCTTGAAGAAAGATTTCATGAGCCGATCAGGGGATGGACAACGCAACCGGCTCAAGCCACGCCGCATCGACCGCAACAACGAATTTTCCACTTGCATTCTCGCACCCCTGCTGCGGGCCGGGGCTGTCGGTCATCCCGCGGCGTGGTCCTGGCATCCGGCCGCCAGCCAGGCCGATTCTGATTTGTGTCCGATTGCTTTTTGAACTAGCATCGCATCGGTCGAGTCGTCTCTGTGCTGATTATTTGGGATCAAAGCCATGGTAGTCACTGTTCAAGCCTTTTGTTGTCGAACGCTGACGGCGGGTTTGTTGCTTTGCGGGTCTGCGATCGCAGATGAGGCTGAGAAAGTTCCGCCCGTGATTGCGCAAGTTTGTTCCGGCTGTCACGGGATGGACGGAAACAGTGTGATTCCGAGCATTCCGAAATTGGCGGGTCGCCATCAGGAATATCTGCTGCGGGAGTTGAAGGACTTCATGTCGGGAGCACGCAAGAGTGACGTCATGGGAGCTATTGTGCCGACGCTCGATTCGTCCGATCTGAAGGCCATAGCGCTCTATTTTTCAAGGCAGAAGCCGAGTTCCGAGAAGATCAACGATCCGGCTGCGGCGGCCCTGGGGGAGAAAATTTTTCAGGACGGCGATGAGGAGCGCGGTCTGCCGGCCTGTGCCGGCTGCCATGAGCCGGACGGTTCAGGGACCAAGCGCTTCCCGCGTCTGGCGGGTCAGCATCGGGAATATCTGGTCGAGCAGATGATGAAGTTCAGGAACGATCTGCACACCAATCCTGGGGCCCGTTTCATGCGCACGGTCACCAAGCGCATGACCGAGAACGACATCAGGGCGGTGGCTGAATACATCAGCGCAAAGTAACTGTGCTCGCTAGCGAGAGAGGAAACATCGTGAACCCATTGGTCAAGATCGCAGTTTTTCTAATTTTCTGGGCGATTGCGCTGCAGGTCCAGGGTCAGGTCCCCGGAAACGGGCAGAAGGCGGGCCTGGTCTGGAATGAAATGACCGGCGAGAAGTTGCAGGCGCTCCAACTCAAGGGCGATGCGGGGCGCGGCGCCGAGGCCTTTCAGGCTTGCCAAGGGTGCCACAGGCACGGCGCCATCGGCAGCCCCAGCGGCGCCTATCCTCGCCTGGCCGGCCAGCACGCCAGCGTGCTGATCGAGCAGATCACCGACATTCGTTCGGGCCGGCGAATCAATCTCAAGATGGCCCCGTTCGCCGACGAGCATGTGCTGACAACGCAGGAAATCGCGGATGTCGCCGCCTATTTACAGGACTTGCCCCTGCAGGGGCAACAAGGCGGCCAGGGCGCCGGCACTGCTCTGGGTCGCGGCAAGGAGCTTTTTGGCAGGGACTGCGCAGTCTGCCATGGCGACGCTGGCCAGGGCAATGCGCAGAAATTCATTCCCTTGGTTGCAGGGCAGCACTACGGGTATTTGCTGCGCGAGGGCGCGCTGATCAGGGATGAAAAGCGGGGCAATGCGAATCCGGCCATGGTCAAGGTCATCAAGTCCTACCGCGACGAAGACCTGGAGGCTGTCTCGGACTACATCTCCCGGCTGAGCCCTCCCTGACGGAACCGACTGCTCGCAGAACACATGCGCCGCTGGCTCGATATGCTTGCCTCGGGACAACTGGCGCGCCGCATTGTCCTGGACGCCGGCATGCACGCGCTGGCCGGCATGGTTGACCTGATGCCTCGAATGAGACAGCGCATGGCCGCCTGCAGCCTGCTCGAAGAGATCGAATACGCCCGCCATGGCGGCGAGCCCCTGCTGCTTGACATTCTGCGACCGGCCGGGCCCGGGCCCCATCCGGTCTTGATCTACCTGCATGGCGGCGGTTTTGCGATCGGCTCCAGGCGCACCCACCGCGCGCTCGCTGCCGCCTATGCCGCGCAGGGTTACCTGGTTTGCAATCTCGACTACCGGCTGGCACCCAAACATCCGTTTCCAGCCGCCCTTGAGGATGCTTGCGCAGCCTGGCTGTGGGCGACCGACCATGTCAGCGAGTATGGCGGTGATCCTCGGCGCATGGGTCTGGCCGGCGAATCCGCCGGCGCCAATCTGGCGCTCGCGGTCGCCCTGGCCTGCTGCACGCTGCGGCCAGAACCGTTTGCAGCGCCGCTGTTCGCGCGCGGCCTGCGCCCGATCGCCGCATTGCTGTATTGCGGCTTTCTGCAAAGCAGTCGGCCGGAACGATATCGCCGCGCTGGCGTGTCTTCAATGGCCGCCGGCATTGCGACCGACGCCGCCCGTTCCTATCTCGGAGAATACGCCAGCCACCCGGCTGCCCGGCATGCGCTGGCGGACCCGCTGTGCGTGGTCGAAGCGATGGCGGAGTTGCCAGAGTTGCCCCGTCTTTTCATTGCGGCCGGACTTGATGATCCGGTCGCAGCTGATTCTCAGCGGCTTGAGCGCGCCTTGCAGCGGCTGCAAGCGCCCTTCAGCGCCCACTATTACCCGGGTGAGACCCACGCCTTTCATGTCATGTTCTGGCGTGCGCAGGCGCTTCAATGCTGGCGCGACAGTTTCGAGTTTCTTGGCCGGAATCTGCCGGTCAGGTCGGCAACATCGTCATCACTGGAAGATCCTTCGGCCCGGTAGTCGGATCGGTCTGAGCGCGAGAGCGACTACTTGGCGATCTTCCAGTCGCCGTCGGCCTGCAGGCACATGTTGGAGGTCTGGTTGCCGCGCAGCGATTTGTGCTGATTCCTGACCCGCACGCTGCGGCACTTCAGTCCGCCCCGCTCGAAGCTCTTGAGCGGCGAAATCGATCCCGAACTTCCGGTCGACGTGTTCTTCCAGTCGACGGTCTCGCCGTCGACGGCCTCATTCAGCGCCTTTTTCGACGCTTGCTGAAACAGCGAAAAGTCTTCTTCGTTGAACTTTCCCATCGGGCTGTCCTTCAGGTAGCCCATCGTGGCCGCTGGCGCCTCGGCGAACGGGAGCAAAGCAGCGATCGCAAGCGTGAGGTGGATGATCTTCACTGGGTTTCCTTCTTGAGGTCAGGCCGGGCAACACGGCGGCCTGAGGCCGGATTTTATCGCGGCCCGTCGGCCAGGCCGACCGGGTGTTGCATCCGCTGGCGTGGGCTTGATTTCGGTGGCGAAGCGACTCGCGGAAGACGGCAGGCGCAGGAATATGGCATGCTTGCCGCACATCGCAGCACTACCATTCGTTCCAGCATGACCCAAGATCTCGTCACGCGCGCCAGCGCCTTCGCAACGCAGGCCCATCGGCACATTGACCACCGCCGAAAGTACAGCAAGCAGCCCTACGAGGTGCACCTCAAGGGTGTGGTGCACGAGGTCGGCAGCGTGACTGATGACCCGGAGGTCTGCGCTGCGGCCTGGCTGCACGATCTGGTGGAGGATACCGAGGTCACGCTCGGCGACATCCGTCGCGAATTCGGCGAGCGCGTGGCGGCGCTGGTCAGCGACCTGACGGACGTCAGCCGACCCGGCGACGGCAACCGTGTCGCGCGCAAGGCGATCGACCGCAGGCACCTGCAGGCCGCAACGCCGGCGGCCAAGACCATCAAGTTGGCCGACCTGATGGACAACTGCCGCGACATCTGCCGCCACGACCCGCGCTTTGGTCGGACCTATCTGCGCGAAATGGCAGGTTTGCTTGGCGTGCTGGGTGAGGGCGACCCGCATCTCTACCGCCGTGCATGGGCGCTGTGGACGCGTGAGGCCGCGAAACTTGGCGTTGCGCTGGCCGAGCATTCAGCCGACCCTGAAACGTCAGCCGAGTCCTCCGTCAACCCTGCATTTTTGACGGGCGCCGACGGACCCCGCACGGCGCGCAGATTCGCCGAGGTTTTCAGCGCGGGCGACATCGCCGAGCCGGTGCTCTCGTTCGATGCCTCGATGACCCAGCATGCGATCAGGGCGTCGATGATGGAGCAGGGCGTTGCTGCCGCGCTGCTGCGCGAACAGGGCCGGCCGGCCGGTCTGGTGCTGCTCGAGGACCTGTCCGAGTCGTCCGGGCCCGCGCGCCTGCGCCCGATCCGTGCCGGACAGGTGGTGGCGGCTGACGCGCCGCTGCCCGACGTGATTGAAGTGCTGAACCGCCAGGATGTCTGTCTGGTCGAAGCCTTTGGCGAGCCCGGTGGCATCATCGGGCGCGGCGACATGCAAAAGCCGCAGGTGCGCATGTGGCTGTTCGGCATTGTGACGCTGATCGAGATGGCTTTGACGCGTCGCATCGCCCAACTGTTTCCGCACGAACAGTGGCGGCCGCTGCTGTCTTCTGGCCGCCTGCAAAAGGCCCTTGCGCTGCGCGACGAGCGTGGTCGCCTTGGGCAACCCTGTGCGCTGATCGACTGCCTGCAACTGGGCGACAAAAGCGTGATCCTGCTGAACGACCCGGACTTTCCGGTCCGGTTCTCCTTTGCGTCGCGCTCGGCGGCCAAGCAGGGGATGAACGAATTGCAGTCGCTGCGCAACAACCTGGCGCATACCCAGGACATCGTGGCCAGTGACTGGGCGCAGATCGCCCGCATCGCGCGCGGGCTTGCGCGCATGTCAGCGCCGCAGTAGCGCCCGCCGCGGGCAAATTGACCATGATCTGGCGCAGCCGCGGGTTTCAACATTGGTTATCATTTGACGGCTGGTGAGGGGCGCGTCCTGATGGCACGCGCGCATTTCGGAAACTATTGAACGGGCAACCATGAATTCACCTTTCGGGCGCTCAAGCGGAATGCTGATCGCAACGCTGCTTGCGGTCATGTCGCTGCTGACAGCTTGTGCCAGCCTGCCTGCGCTGGAGGGGCGAAGCGTCAGCGTGGCTCTGGCGGACAGTTCGCAAACCTGGCTTGGCCTTGCGCTCGCCCAGGGTGTGGCCGCACATCCGGGCAAGACCGGAATTCATACGCTTGTCAATCCGCATGACGCCTTCGCCGCGCGAGCGGTGCTCGCCGCCGCGGCGGAAAAATCACTCGACGTGCAATACTACATCTGGCATGCCGACCAGGTCGGCCTGCTTCTGTTCGAGGCGCTCTGGCAGGCCGCCGAGCGCGGTGTGCGCGTTCGCCTGCTGCTCGATGACATGAACACCAGCGGACTCGACCCGATGATAGCCACGCTGACTGCGCATCCGAACATGGAGGTGCGCCTGTACAACCCGATCGCCTCCCGCAGCAGCCGCGCGCTCAATTTTCTGACCGACTTCACGCGCTTGAACCATCGCATGCACAACAAGTCGTTCACGGCCGACAACCAGGTCAGCGTCGTCGGCGGGCGCAACATCGGCAACGAGTACTTCGGAGTCGGCAAGGGCGTCGTATTCGCCGATCTGGATGTTGTCGCTGTCGGCGCCGCAGTGCGCGATGTCTCCAGCGAGTTCGATCTTTACTGGAACAGTCCGTCAGCCTATCCGGCCGCAAGCCTGGTCGGCCTGCCTGCCGCCGATGGCGTCGCCAGTCTCAAGAGCAGGTTCAGCCAGACGCGCGCCGACCCGGACTCGGTCGATTACATCGATGCGACTCTGACCACGCCGCTGGACACCACGGCCCGCACCGATGTGCTGCTGTTCCCGGCGCTGATGCACACGATGGGCCGTGCCGAGAAGACGTTCGAGCTCATCTCACCGTACTTCGTGCCGGGAGACGAGGGCACTCTGGCCCTGGTGGGGCTGGCGAGAAGCGGTGTGAAGGTGCGCATCCTCACCAACTCACTGGCGGCATCCGATGAGAGTGCCGTTCATGCGGGTTACGCCAAGCATCGCCATGATCTTCTGACGGTTGGCGTTCAGCTCTATGAGATGAAGCCGAACGCGGTAGCGCAGGCGCGTGAAAAATTCAGGTTGGGGCGAAGTTCTTCGACCGGCCTGCATGCGAAGACTTTTGCGGTCGACCGCAGCCGCATCTTTGTCGGATCGTTCAACATGGACCAGCGCTCGGCAAAGATAAACACCGAAATGGGCCTGGTGATCGATAGCCCGGCGCTTGCGCAGCAGTTGGCGGCGTTTTTTGAGGACGACGTGCCCATGATCGCCTATGAGGCCCGTCTGGTGCCGGAGGGCAGCAAGCTGGAATGGACGGAGCGAACCGCGGCCGGCGCGGTCCGTCACGGCACCGAGCCGGAAGCGAGCTGGTTGCTGCGCGCCAAAGTCAACCTGCTGTCGGTCTTGCCGATCGACTGGCTGCTCTGAGCAGCGGCGCGGGGCCGAACGATGCGACGATTCCTGGCTCTTCTGCTGACCTGGTTCGCCGCTGCGGCGAGCAGCGCCGCGACGCTTGCTCCGGCTGCCCGGGTCGAGATCGAGGTCCTGCTGTCAAGGCTTGAAGTCTCGGCCTGTGATTTCAATCGCAACGGCAGCTGGTACCAGGCCGCGCAGGCCAAGGCCCATCTTCTGAACAAGCTCAAATACCTTGAAGACCGGGGTCTGGTGCAGAGCGCCGAGCAGTTCATTGAACTGGGTGCATCCAGCAGCAGCATTTCGGGCCAGGCCTATCTGGTCAGGTGCTCAGGCGGGGCGGCGGTCGCCAGCCGCTCGTGGCTCGGGTCACAACTTCAGCTCGTGCGCTCGGCCGCCGGAGCATCGAAGGCGCCGTAGAATGAATTAATTCATGAAACCTTACATCGCGGCGGCCGCTCTCGCGCTTTGCCCTCTTTTTGCATGGGCCTCGGCCGCCGGTGCTGTGGGCACCAACCTGCTTTGGCTGGCGATCATCCTGATGAGTGCGCGCCTTTTTGCGCCGCTGGCGCAGCGCGTCGGTTTCCCTGCGGTATTGGGCGAGTTGCTGCTTGGGGTCGTGCTGGGCAACCTTGCGCTGGTCGGAGTCGGCGCATTCGAATCCATCCGCACCGACCCGATCATCGAGTTCATCGCTGAGCTGGGGGTCATCGTCCTGCTGCTTCAGATCGGGCTGGAGACCCGGCTGGCCGACTTGGTCCGGGTCGGTCCGCGCGCGTTTGCGGTCGGTACGATTGGCATCGTGGCGCCTTTTCTTCTGGGAGCCTTCGTCGTCGGTCCCTGGCTGCTGCCCGGCTTGTCCGCCCATGCCTACCTGTTTCTGGGCGCGACGCTGGCGGCGACTTCGGTCGGCATCACCGGGCGCGTGTTCCGCGATCTTGGCAAACTGGATCTGCCGGCGGCGCAGATTGTTCTGGGTGCCGCCGTGATCGACGATGTGCTGGGTCTGGTGATTCTTGCCGTTGTCTCCAGCCTGGTTCAGGTGGGCAGTGTCAGCCTGGGGCAGGTGGCCGGCATCATCCTGCAGGCCGCCGGCTTCCTGGTCGGATCGATCTGGATCGGTCGACTGATTGCACCGCGCTCCAGTCAGTGGCTGGCCAGGATCGATGCCGGACCCTCGATGCTGTTTGCCCAGGTGCTCGCGACTGCGCTGGCACTCGCGTGGCTGGCCCATGTGCTGGGATTGGCGCCCATCATTGGCGCGTTCGCCGCCGGCCTGCTTTTCGAGCCGGTCTTTCTCAAGGACTTCGAACGCCCGCAGATCGTCCGCGAGATTGAACCTCTGCTTGCCGATCTGCCGCCAGGGGCGGCGGAGCGCTTGACGCCAGTCCTGCTCAAGCATGGAGGCCACCAGCATGAGCAGATGATTGAACCGATCGGCTATTTCTTTGTGCCGGTGTTCTTTGTCCTGACAGGCATGCAGGTTGATCTGGCAACCATGTCGGATCCGAAGGTCCTGGGGATTGGACTGGGTGTGACCCTGGCGGCGATCCTTGGCAAACTCGTCGCCGGTGTTGCGGCGGGCCGGTCCGGCAAGTGGCTGGTGGGCTGGGGCATGGTGCCGCGCGGAGAGGTGGGTCTGATTTTCGCGATGGTCGGAAAGCAGTTGGGCGTGATGAGCGAGGCGATGTTCTCTGTCATCGTGATCATGGTCATCCTGACGACGCTGATCACGCCGCCGGTGCTGACCGTGCTGCTGCGCAGAAGCCCCAAGTAGCGGCCTGCTGATTTGGCATGTGCTCCTCGCCCACGACGACCGGTCTTGCCGTTTCTTTGCCGGCAGCAGGGGTCGGACTGCTTCTTTGCGCCCTGTCCTGGGGACTTGGCGCGATCGAAATGCCGGAGCAGCGCGCCACACCCGGTGGCGTGGTGAAGATCGGGCTCGGATCCTCGGCGCAGCCACCCGCGGCGCGCTTCGGTGGCGTGCCGGTTTTGGTGCTGAGGGAGAGCACGCAATGGACGGCGGTTGTCGGCATCCCGTTGACATCGGTTCCCGGTCCGGCAATTCTGCACGTGAAGCGCGAGGGTGCGCCGGACGCTGTCATGCCCTTCACGATCAGTCCCTTCCGTTATCCCGAGCAACGCCTCAAGGTTGAGCCTGGACATGTCGATCTGTCGCCGCAAGACCTGGCCCGCTACGAGCGTGAACGGGTGCACCTGAACCAGGTGATGGCGACCGTCAGCGCCAGCCAACCCGCTGACCTGCAACTGCGGCAACCGGCAAGCGGCCGGCGCTCCAGTTCATTTGGACTGCGGCGTGTCTTCAACGGTCAATCGCGCAGCCCTCACAGTGGAATGGACATTGCCGCAGGCCAGGGCGAGCCGGTGCTGGCCGCGACGACGGGCGTCGTGATCGACACCGGCAACTACTTCTTCAACGGCCAAACGATTTGGCTTGACCATGGTTCGGGCTTCCTGACGATGTATTGCCATCTGTCATCGATCCAGGTCGAGACCGGTGACCAGGTCAGCGCCGGGTCTGTCATCGGCCAGGTCGGGGCAAGCGGCCGTGCCACCGGTCCCCACCTGCACTGGTCGGTCAGCCTGAACCGCGCCATGGTCGATCCGGTGCTCTTCCTCGGATCGCCACGCCTGCCAAGGCCACAAGACGCGGCCGACTCCTGATCAAGCGCCGGTCCGACCCGCTCGATTGGTAGCCCGGGCTTGACTGAGGGCCGGGACCGCGCTAATCGCGCCGGATCGGGCGATCTGTCTTCAATGCGACCGCTGCGGCCGAGCCGCCATTGACCACCTGTTTGTAGCGTTGCTGCTGCAGGAACTGCAGCGCTTGCCCGGAACGGGCACCGGATTGGCAATACAGGATGATCTGTCTGGACGGGTCGGGGGCGACAGTTGCATAGTCCTGTGCGAATCGATCCAGCGGCAGGTTGATGGCGCCCTCGACATGACCGCCGGCATATTCTGCTGCCGTTCGCACATCGATGAGCAATGCGTCTGTGTCCCACATGGGGAGCGGTGCGCCACGGCTGTCGGAAAAAGGGTTGCTTGACCAGTTCACGCGTTTCTTTCGTTTTTGAGCACGCGCATCATATGCCAAATCGCCTTGCGATATGCTCGCATGGTGCTGACAGCCGCGACAAGCGCCGGTTTGCGCAATTCGATCACTGCAACGAAAAGACTGTCATGGCCTATCCTCCCGAATTTCTCAAGCTCGTTGACGAGTTCATCCATCTCGCCAACCGATTGGCCGTGGACGGAAATGACGGGGAGGTTAGTGCCGCCATCCTTTTCGCGGCGGGCCGCTACAACGCCTTCAACTTCCTGTCCCACAACGGCAAGCAGGAGGATCAGACCAGGGCGGTGGATTTCTATGTCTCCGAGTATCGCAAGGCGATCGTGTCGAATCTGGAAGGGGACGTCGGACCGGTGGTCACGCCCCAGGCCTGAGCGCTTTCAGTTGCTTCGCGCCTGTCGCGCGCTGTCCATGGCGTCGATTGACACGCGCAGCAGCGCCGCCAGTTCATCCTCGTCAAAACCGGCGGCGCGCCTGGCCTCTAGGTTGAACGGCCCGCGAAGCCTTGGCGCCGAGTATCGGAGCGCCAGCAGCGTGTAGGTCGCCATCGGGTCGATTCCGCGCTCGCTGCAAAGCCACCGGTACCACCGGTTTCCGGTTGCCACATGCCCGATCTCGTCTTGCAGGATGACCGATAGTATTTCAGCGCCGCGCCGGTCTCCCACCGAAAGCAGCTTGTCGCGCACCCGCGGCGATGCATCAAGCCCGCGCGCCTCGAGGGTTCGGGGCACCAGCGCCAGACGGGCCAGCAGGTCCGCACTGGTCTTTTGCGCCATGTCCCAAAGGCCGCTGTGTGCCGGAAAATCGCCGTATTGAAAGCCAAGACCCGACAGATGATCGGCCAGCAAGCCATAGTGCCTGGCCTCCTCCTGCGCCACCATCGCCCAGTCAAGATAGAACTGCGTTGGCATGCCAGGAAAACGCCAGACGATGTCCAGGCCAAGGTCCACCGCATTGAGTTCAATATGCGCGAGCGAGTGAATCAGGGCGGCACGACCGGTAACCGTATGAACTGAACGCTGCTGCGTCTTCAAGATGGAAACCAGCTCGGGCCGATCCGGCCTGCAGGGCAGGTTGAGCGGCTGCGCAAACAGTTCGGCTGAATCGACTTCCGAGGCGTCGCAGCGCAGTGCGATGGCGGCGGCGCATTTTGCCGCCGGACCGCGAATCTGCAGCGCTGCCAGTGAATCGGCCCGAAGCGACACGCGAGCGCCTTTCAGGCTTGCTTCAGCGGCTTGTCAAGCTGGCTGCGGGATGGCTCATCGAATCTTTGCGGCTTCAACTTCCATCTGCGTGACCAGTTCTTCCATCTGGTCCACCATCGCCTGCACGGTCTCGCGCCTGGAGAGGTCAACTCCGGCGCCCTGCAGCTGGCGCATCGGATGATCGCTGCCTCCGCTCCTGAGCAGGGTAAGGTAGCGCTCGGTGGCCGCGGCGCGCGCCGCGTCCGGGCCGGTTGTCATGTCCTTGAACAGCTTGGCTGACGAAGCGAAGCAGGTCGCGTACTGATAAACGTAGTACGGAGAATTGTAGAAATGCGGAATGCGCGACCAGGTGTATTTGTACAGCTCGTCGATTGCGACCGTGTCGCCGTAATAGTCCCTCATCAGCTTGAGGTAGATATCGCTCAGCACGTCGGAAGTGATCGGCTTGCCCTGCTCGACCAGCTTGTGCGCCTGCAATTCATAGTCGGCAAACAGAACCTGTGTGTAAAAAGTTCCGACGATCGCATCGACCGCGTGCTGCAGCAGCAGAAATCGCTCCTTCGGGTCATGCGTCGTCTGCAGCAGGTGGTTCAGCAGGAAACGCTCGTTGGTGGTGGACGCCACCTCGGCGACAAAGATGGTGTAGCCTGCGGTCACGAACGGCTGCGACTCGTGCGAAAGCACGGTGTGCATCGCATGGCCGCCTTCGTGAGCGAGCGTGAACAGTGCGTTCTGCGTATCGTTGTGGTTCAGTAGCATATAGGGCCCGGCGCCGTAAATGCCGCTGACATAGGCGCCGCTGCGCTTACCCTCGTTCTCGTACACATCGACCTGTTTGCCGGCCAGGAACTTTTTATATTTGGCGACGTAGTCCGGACCGAGCGGCGCGACCGAGGCCAGCACATGGTCCCGCGAATCCGCATAGGTATAGATCTTGTCCGTCTTGTAGATCGGGATTGCGCCGTCATACGGGTGGTAGGTTTCCAGGCCGAGCAGCTTCTTTCGCAGCTTCATGTAGCGTTGCAACGGCGCCGTGCCCTTGCGCACCGTATCGACCAGCGTTGTCACAACCGATGCGGGAATGGCGTTGCCGTCGAGCGCCGCCTCCAGCGTGTCGGGGAAATTGCGCGCTTGCGCATTGAACCAGTCGCGCTGCAGCACGCCGTTGTAGATCGCGGCGTAGGTGTTGCTCGTCGCCGCATAGGTCTTGACGAAGGTCTCGAAAGCCTTGGCGCGGTCGGCCTGCGTGTGATTGGTCGCCAGCACCGACTGGTAGGTGCCCGGCGACAGCTTGATCTCCTTGCCATCGGACAGGGTCACCAGCGGGAACTTGATATCCGAGGTCGACAGTTCCTGAAAGGCGGCCCGCGGCGTTGCGTCGAATCGCGCTGCGTAGGACAGCAGACGCTCGCCTTTCTCGTCCAGCACATGGGTCTGCTGCCGGTAGTTGTCGATGATCGAGAATCGGTAAGGCCGCAGTGCCGGCGTGGCGGCAATCCAGCCTTCCATCGTCGGCTGCGGGATCGTCAACAGCTCGGGCGTGAACCACGACGTGGCGGTTCCCAGCTTGGCAAACAGGGCCATCACGCGCTGGAATTTTCCCGAGATATCCTGGTTGCGGGTATCGACGTCGCGTTGCAGCGAGGTGTAGCCATACACCTTGTACTGCAGCATGCCGATTTCATCGAATGCCTTGTAGGCTTTCAGGACCGCATCGGGGCCCTTGCTGAGCGAGCCCTGCATCCCGACAAACGCGTCGATCCTGGCGTCAATCTCCTTCATGCCGGCTTCCCAGGCTTCCCAACTGGTGTAGATCGGTGTGAAGTCCCAGCGATGCTCGGCCGAAATCTCGGCCCGGATCCGGGTCGCTGGCTTGGCGGTGCCGGCCGCAACCGCATCGCCGACAGGCGCAAATGAAAGCACGGCGCTGATCGCGCAACAAAGGAATGGAATGTTCATGGTGGCAAGGAACTGGAAACGGACAAGGAATTCAGACACACGGCGCGCAGTATCGCACCATGGACAACATCGCCCGGATCGGCGATGCTGCGGTCAATGACCGGTCACTACCGTGGCGGCGAAACCGTCGTCAACGCAATCTTCGTCATCATCGCGATCCAGCGCTGATTTCGGCAGATCAAATTTGACGGCCTGCGCCGCGGGCTTGACAGGGGCGGTTTCGCTCTCAAGCGCAAACTTCCAGACGAACAGAAAATCGGACGCCAGCACGCTGCTGTCGAATGAATGAATTTCATCGAACAATTCATCTTGCAGGCGGGGCGCATAGCGAATCAGTCCTTCGCGCCACTGGAATATCACGAACTGCGTGAGCATCAGATCAGCCGCGCCCGGGCGCGGCATCGGCAGCAGTTCGCAGGCGAGCCATTGCGATGCGATGCCTTGGCGACACAGTACATTGTTCAAAGCAAGCCGGATCATCTCGCATTGCTTTTCATTTCTCCAGGACTTTGCGCTGACGATCTGCGGTATTGCCTTTGGTTTTGGCTCTTCATGCTTGACGCGCCTGCTTCGGCCAAAGCCAAGAAATCCAAACATGATCGCGTCCTCCGGTCGGTGGCATCAATGAGCTGAGTCGACTCAGCCTTCGTGCGACTAGGGTATGACGCTTTGCCGGTTTTGGCCCCGCAGCACTTGTAACAATTGCAAGCTCTTGTGTGGCGCCGCGCGCGGTGTCGCCGAAGGCGACAGAAACAGCAAGCCTGTCAACCCCTTGATCGCAGGCCCGCCGGCTTGTGCGATGGCGGGCACTTTGCTTGCGCCGTGCATGCCCGGTCCGGCCTGACCATGGCGCGAGCAATCAGGTCCTTCAGGTCGCCGGGTCGGACCATTGGGCGTAGGAAACGCGCGCAATGTCAAACCGGTCGGTCGTGCGGCAATACACTGAAGGTGAGCCCAAGCGTCCGATCGGCGAAAAGTTGCTGACGCGCAAGCCCGGGCCGATCAAATGATCCGCAACATGAAACATCAGGACTTCGCCGATGAACAGCGTGTTCGAGCCAAGGGGCTGCGCGCTGAAGAGCTTGCACTCGAGGCTCACCTGCGCCTGCGCCACCCGGGGCGTGCTGATATGGACCGAGGGCGCGGTCTGCAGTTGCGCCGCCTCCAGTTCGCTGCGGTCTGGCGGGAAGTCCGCAGCGGACAGGTTCATGGCGTCGAACAGGTCTTCAGTCACCATGTTCACCACAAACTCTCCGGTCGCGTGAATGTTGCGCGCGGTGTCCTTGGGCGTCGCGTCGCCTGTCTGGCCGATGCTGACGATCACGTACAAGGGGTCGCTGCCGACGGCGTTGAAGAAACTGAAGGGTGCGAGATTGACAACGCCGTCCGCACTCTGCGTGCTGACCCAGGCGATCGGGCGGGGTATCACCAGATTGGTCAGCAATTTGTAGTTATCGAGCGCTGAATGAAGGGCTGGATCGATCTGCATGATGCGTGCTCCCGGTGCTGGAACTGTTTTATCGGCAAGTGGCAGATCGGTCCCGGGCCGGTCTGGCCGCCAGTCTGCCCCCTGGCGGGCGGTGCGCCTATGGTACTGCGAAGCCCTTTTGCCTGAAGCGGGCGCTGATACGCTGCTGACGCACAGGCGCTTCAGAATATTTTCGCTGCGCGCGCAGTTGCGCGCGG
The DNA here is from genome assembly GCA_049315845.1 of Rhodoferax sp. GTDB lineage: Bacteria > Pseudomonadota > Gammaproteobacteria > Burkholderiales > Burkholderiaceae_C > Rhodoferax. The sequence continues at coordinate 11,362 of JBMOJJ010000001.1, read as the reverse complement.
TCAGGGCTGATGCTTCAGCTTGGCGGTGTGGTCACGCCCGAACTGTCGGAGCGGGTGCAGGGAGCCGGGACGAGGCAGACCGGCGATCCCCGTTGAGTCAGATCAACGGAAAAAGGCGGCAGCGAGAATGGCGATCAACGATGCGCCGGCAACGGCTCCGACGATCCATGCGACCGGATCCGAGCCCTCAAGACTCTTGCTGATGGGCTCGAACTTCTTGGGTAAATGCAGTGTCAACATATAGTCTCCTACTGAAAAACGGAAATGTCAGGCCATCCACGAAATTCTTGTCATCGACATATTCCGCATTTCACACTACTCCTTCCGCTGCGCGGTCGCAAGCAGTTATCGCGTTGAATGTTGCGTTGGATCAAGCCCGGGCGAGTTTCCTGCCGGGTCGCCCTTGTCACGCTGACGCGCAAGAGACTCTTTGACAGAGATCGGCTCTTTCTTGATGCCTGAGCGCGAGAAGGCAGATGAAGTTTGGCAGAATCAGCGGCTCCCATGAAAGAAAAAGTCTTCACGATCCGCAGCATGACACGACCGGAGGTCGACACGGCCATTGCGTGGGCCGCGGCAGAGGGCTGGAACCCGGGGCTTCACGATGCGCGCGCTTTCCATGCGGCCGACCCCGGCGGTTTTCTGGTCGGTTTGCTGGACGATGAACCGGTGGCCACCATTTCTGCGGTGAAGTACGGCGATGCCTTCGGCTTCATCGGCTTCTACATCGTCCAGCCGGACTCCCGCGGCCGTGGCTTGGGTCTGCAGATCTGGAAGGCCGGTCTGGCACGGCTTTGCGGACGCACCATCGGCCTGGATGGCGTGCTGGCCCAGCAGGAAAACTATCGCAAGTCGGGGTTTGAAATGGCGTACCGGAATATCCGCTACCAGGGGGCGAGCGGGCGGCGAGCGCCGGTCGATCGGGCCGTGGTGGAACTGGACACGATGCCGTTTGAGAACATCGCCGCCTACGACCAGCCTTTCTTCCCGGACGACCGCCGCGCGTTCCTGCGCTGCTGGCTGAAGCCGCCGGGCGGGATCGCGCTGGGTCTGATGCAAGCGGGTCGGCTGGCAGGCTATGGTGTGCTGCGGCCCTGCTTGTCCGGTTACAAGATGGGACCGCTGCTGGCGGATGAGCCAGCCCTGGCCGAGCGCCTGTTTCTGGCCTTGCAATCGCAGGTGCCCAAAGGCGCACCTGTCTTTCTGGACACACCGGCCCTCAACCCGGCGGCAGTGGAACTCGCGCAGCGCCACGGCATGAGCGTTGCCTTTGAGACTGCTCGCATGTATCGGGGCGCCGCGCCGCGACTGCCGATCGACAGATTGTTCGGCGTGACAAGCTTTGAACTGGGTTGACACGGCGGCGAACCGGCCAGTCCGGTGTTTGCAAATTCTCAAGACCACCTTCGATCGCGAACCCTGGAGTCTGCGGGCGTTGGGCCCGAGCCTGAACCGATTGCCCATTCACACCGATGAGGTTCCCCAGGGGGAATTTCCGCTGTCGCTGACAGCGGGAAAGATGGAAACTTTCTCAGACCGACCGGGTGGTCAAGCACACGGGCGGCGATTTCCATCAGGCCCGTCAGTTCGCAGGGAGTGACGGGCTCCTTCTCCAGGCATCCTTCTTTGCGATGACCTCGTTCGGTGGCGGATGGCCGGTCATACCTGTTGACGGGTTTTCCAGCCATCGGGGACTCAGAAGCGGCGGCCCTTTTCGCCGCCAGCCTGGATCAGCGCACTCGCGCTCGTTCAGGCAAACGATGAGACGGTCCTGAGCCGCCGATGCATTGACGGCTCAGACCGCGCAATCGCCTCCATGCGTCCCGGCTCGCTACCACCAGCACGGTCCAGGGGTCGCAGACCTGCTTGCTGACCGACCCGGGCGGCGCTGGCAGCGGCGATGTGCATGCGGACAAGAAAGCTCATGGCAAACCACTTGATGTCAGTCAATGTTTAGAGAGAGAGTTCGCAAATCCGGGCATCTGCGCTCGGTCCGGCAGACAAACCCGATTAACATGGTCCTGCTTGCATGCAAGGCGCCTTTCCAGGACGGCCTGACGCCATCTGCAAGTTGATAACACGTAGGCAAAAGTCACACCTGGGGACAAACCATGACCATGGGAGAGACCCTTCGCCATCACCTGTCACCGAGCTTCAGCCGCCGGTTGCCGGCCGTGATCTGGACTGCAGGCGCACTTTTCCTGAGCGCGTGCGCTTCGCCTGAGATAACCCGTCTGCCCAAAGCTGGCTCGGAGACAACCTGCATCTCGCAGACCGCACAGCAGGACACGGTGATCGGCGTGGCCTTCTCGGGCGGCGGCAGTCGGGCTGCGCTTTACAGCGCAGCCGGCCTGGAGGCCTTGGGCAGCTTGCAGTCCCCGCCGGGAAGATCGGTGCTGGAGCAGGTCTCCTACCTCTCCAGCGTCTCCGGCGGTGGTCTGGCGGCCGCCTACTATGCGCTGCACAAGCCTGGGCGCCAGACGCCGGTGCTCGGCCCGGACGGCAAGCTGTCCCCGGCATACCAGAGCTTTTTCACCGACTTCCACGCCAAACTGTCCCAGGACTTTCAGAGCGCCCTGATCTGGCGCCAGCTCGGTTCAGGCCGGTTCATCCTCAATTCGGCTCTGGCGGCCCAATCGCTGCATGAGATCCTCGAAGAGAGTCTTCTGGGCCCCGGCACCTTCGCCGATCTGGCCGCGCGACAAGCGAGCGGGGACAGCCCCGCGCTGATGATCAACAGCACGCTTTACAACAGCGGGCGACGCTTCATGTTCACCACACTCAGCCCCGACACCGCGCAATACGACTTTCTTGCGGATCTGGATCGGTCGCTGATCAGCAAGGGGATCACCCGCAGCTACCCCGAGGTCATGAAGAAGCGCTGGGAGTCACTGCTCCCGGTCACTCCGCTTGAATTGCAGATCGATCCCTGTCCCCTGAAGGTGGCGGTTGCGGTCACCGCGTCCGCCTCGTTCCCGCCATTGGTGGGGCCGATCACGTTCACGGTTGGCGACGAACTGGACTACTGGCACACCGGGGATGGTGGACTCTACGAAAACCTCGGTCTGGAGTCCCTGTTGTTCACATTCCAGAAGCAAATGCAGGTTGGCAAGGTGCGCCGCGCCCTGATCCTTGCCTTCAACAGTTCCTTTCCCTTCTCGGTGGGCTTCAAGGAGCTCGGGCGACGCAGTCAGCCCTGGACCATCCTGAATTACGACTTCTCCCGCATCCCCAAAGTGATGGAGGAACGGGCAACCGCCTATTGGTCCCTCTTTTACCGCAGCCTCCAGATCGAAGGCGTGTTTCCCGACGACTCGACCCTGCGCATCGTTTTCCTGAACCACGAGCGCGCGAAGTGGGAAGATGATCTCAGCGATCTGCCTGAGGCCTGCCGCAACGAGAAGCCCGCCTTGACTTCGCCGGAGGACGTACAACAGCGTCTCTCCCAGATCCCGACAAAATTCATGATGGAGTCTGAGTGCGACCGGCAGTTGCTTCACGCCGCCGCTGCCAAGGTGGTCGCGGAGAACCAGCAGGCGATCCAGGACTTTCTGGCTGACCGAAAAGCCAAGGAGCTTGCTCCATGAAGCCATCCTCCCTCGTCGCGGTCATGAGTTGCCGCATGGCCCATGCCATCAGGGCGGTCGCTGTCGCTGCGCTGGCCCTGCTCGGGGTGATCTCCGGCGCCCAGGCCAGGACCGAGATCTCCTTTTGGCACGCCATGGACGGTCACCTCGGCGAGGTCGTTAGCGAACTGGTGAAGCAGTTCAATCAAAGTCAGACCGAGTTTGAGCTCAACGCCGTCTACAAGGGGACCTACCCGGAAGTGCAGGCATCGGCCATGTCCGCCTACCGACAGAAGAACGCGCCGCACATCGTGCAAGTCTACGAAGTCGGTACCCTGAGCATGATGTTGTCAGACGCCATTGTCCCGGTTCAGAGGTTGATGCGCCAACAGAGAATCGAGCCCAACTGGGTCGATTTTGTCGAGGCCATCTCCGACTACTACGAGAAGGACGACAAGCTCTTGTCGATGCCGTTCAACGCCTCAACCCCGATCCTGTACTACAACAAGGACATCTTCAGGAAGGCAGGACTCGGTGACGCGCCGCCCGCCACCTGGCAGGAGGTCGAGACCGCATCCAGGAAGATTCTGGCCAGCGGCGTCGCCCGATGCGGCTTTACCACCTCGTGGCCGGCCTGGACCATGCTTGAGAATACATTTGCCTTGCATAACCAGCCCTACGCCACCAACCAGAACGGCTACACCGGCCTGGACACCAAGCTACTGATGAACAGCGACTTTGGCCTCATGCATGTCGGTGCCCTCGCCAGGTGGCAAAAGGAGAACATCTTCTCCTACGGCGGACGGATCGAGGAGCCCGATACCAAGTTCATCAACGGCGATTGCGCGATGCTCATGCAGTCGTCGTCGACCATTGGCAGCTTCAAGAAATCCCTCGGGTTCAACTGGGGGACCGGCGAGTTCCCGCACTGGGGAGTGCCTTATCCCAAGGCGAACACTTCCCTGGGCGGCGCCACCCTGTGGGTGATGCGGGGGCACGAGCCGGCGGATTACCGGGGCGTCGCGCAGTTCCTGAAGTTCGTCGCCGACCCGTCCCAGCAGAGTTGGTGGGCAGCCAGCACAGGCTATTTGCCCATCACCAAGGCGGCTGTCAAACGCCTGGAGGACGACGCCTTCTACAAGAAGAACCCGGAGCAGTGGACGGGCATGAGCCAACTGCTGAACGCCAGGCCGACCCTGGCCAGCCGGGGCGTGCGTCTGGGCAACTACACTCAGGTCCGTCAGGCCATTGAAATGGAGCTGGAGAACATCTTTGCCGGCAAGAAGTCCGTCAAGGACGGGCTTGATGCAGCAGTGCTCAGGGGCAACGCGATCCTCAGGCAGTTTGGCGTCACCCACGGAGCAGCGGGCCAGGGCGAAATCTGAGGCGACGACTTTGACTTATTGATGATCCCTATGAATATTTCAGATCTGGTGATGGCGCATGTTGCGTCGAATTCCGATGTCACCATCATGGCTGATTTTCTTATGTTTTTTGCCGCCGCCGGAATTTCGATTGCAGCTTTTTCAAACCGGTTCCTGTTCGGCAACAGGAACATGGATTCCGATGCGCTCTTTGAGACCGTTGAAAAAAGCATATTTGCCTTTCTGGTCTTCCTGCTGGCGATCACGCTGGGTGACGTGCGCGCCAATTTCAGCAAGGCCCAGGACAGTGTCATCAATGAATCCCTCGAGTTGCGACAGTACCTCTTCCTGCTGGATTTGCAGCCTAACGCCTTCACGCAGCATCAGAAGAAGCAACTGGAAAGATACGTCAAGGCGGTGGTCGCGGATGAATGGATTTCGTTGGCGCAAGCCAATCCGCTCCTGTCTGGCGAGGCCGAAAGAGCCGTCGTCGACATGCGCAAGTCAGCTCAAAAAAACGTGCAGGAATCCGGAATGTCGTCCTATTCGGACAAGATCCTGACGTCCCTGGGGAAGCTGGAAAATGCCCGAATCCTGAGATACCAGCTGGCCACCGCTTCATCGCCACGGGTGTTCTGGCTCTATATCGCCATTCTGATGCTGCTTGGTAGCGTCATGGCGGGGCGCGCCAAACTCGATGGGCGACGTGCGGGAGTCCTCGGAGCCTATTTCGGAGCTCTGGGCATGGTGGTCGGGTTGATCATGATCATGGATCAACCTTTCAGGGGCGAGACCAGCATCTCAAGCGAACCCTTTCGCATGGTGATTGAGCAGATGAATGCAGCCAGGTGAGCATTCTGGCATCGGATGGAAGGATTTCATGATGCTGCCGATTCAATTCAAAGCCGCGCTGCTCGCAAGCGCATGGCTCTGCTGCGGATACTGCTGCGCCCAGGCCCCGGTCCCGAGCCACTGCACGGCCGCAGAGCGGACATTTATCAGCGCAAAGATGCAGAAGATCAAGAAATCGAGTGCCGGCATCAGCTACAGCCCGACCGGCAAAGTGCTCTCGATATGCATCAATCCGCAAGGAAGATCGATTACGCAAATGATTTATCGCTATGGCGCGCCCGGCAACGTGGAGCTCGAGCAAGCGGCATCGGCCAGCTCGAGGTTCGCGGTCTTTACCCGGGGCACAACTTCTCACACGGGTGAAAACATCATCAGTTTCGAGAAAGACGGTTTTCATTACTACGTGACAGACGCGCTGGGGCAGGGCAGCGGCGTGGGTCTGGTGGTGTATGGCAAAGGCAAAAGAATTGCCGACCTGTTTTCCGGCACGGATGAAGGCGTCGACTTTGTTTCACTGCGAGATGAATTCGACTTCGATTCGATCAAGTCCGCGGTGCTGGTCAGGAAGGCGCCGGCCGTCAATCTCAATTGACCGCCCTGATCGCGAGCAGCAGCAGGGCGCTGAAGCCTGTTCAGGTGACCGGAGCCGGGTTGAACAGGACCAGCGCGTTATGAAGCTTCCAATGCTCGGCCCAGGTCTTGCGGCGGCCGCTGGCCACCTCGAGCATCAGGCGGAAAAGTTCCCAGCCCACAGCCTCGATCGAGGCTGAGCCGTCGGCGATGCGGCCGGCGTTGACGTCCATCAGGTCGTGCCAGCGTCGCGCTAGTTCGCTGCGCGTGGCCACCTTGATCACCGGCACTGCCGCCAGGCCGTAGGGCGTGCCGCGTCCGGTCGTGAACAGGTGCAGATTCATGCCGGCCGCCAGCTGCAGAGTGCCGCAGATGAAGTCGCTCGCCGGCGTGGCCGCATAGGTCAGGCCCTTGGTGCTGAGCTTTTCGCCAGGCGCAAGCACGCCAGTGATCGCAGCGGTGCCGGACTTGACGATCGAGCCCATCGCCTTTTCGACAATGTTCGACAAGCCGCCGTTCTTGTTGCCTGGCGTGGTATTGGCGCTGCGGTCCGCGCCGCCGCGCTTCAGGTAGGCGTCGTACCAGGCCATCTCGGCAATCATGGCCCGGGCCACTTCGGGCGTGCTGGCGCGGGCCGTGAGTTGCGCTATGCCGTCGCGCACCTCGGTGGTCTCGGAGAACATCACGCTGGCGCCGGCACGCACCAGCAGGTCGGCGCAGAAACCCACCGCCGGGTTGGCGGTGACGCCCGAGAAAGCGTCGCTGCCACCGCACTGCACGCCAACCACCAGTTCGCTGGCCGGCACGGTCTCGCGTCTGCGGACATTCAACCGTTGCAGATGCACACTGGCCTGGCGCATGATCGAATCGACCATCGACATGAATCCCGAGTGGGACTCGTCCTGCAGGCAGACCACGTCCAGCACGCCCGGATCGGCGCCGCGCTGGCCCGCGGCAAGCAATGCAATCGATCCGGCGGGCAGCAGACGCTGCGGTTGCAGTTTTTCACAACCCAGACTGATCACCATCAGTTCGCCACCGAAGTTGGGGTTCAGGCTGATGTTGCGCAGTGTCCGGATTGGCACGACGGCATCAGGCGCGTCGATCGCAACGCCGCAACCATAGCTGTGCTCCAGCGCCACCACGTCGTCCACATTGGGAAACTGCGCAAGCAGTTCGGTCCTGATGCGCTGCACTGCGAAGGCAGTGACGCCGGCAACGCACTGCACGGTCTGGGTGATCGCCAGGATATTGCGGGTCCCGACCGAACCGTCCGGGTTGCGATATCCCTCGAAGGTGTAGCCCTCCAGCGGGGGCTGCGGATCAGGCTTGATGGTCGCCAGCGGCAAGTCCTCCAGTGCGCAAGCATCAGGCATCCGCAACAGCCGCTCATGGACCCAGCTTCCCGCCGCAATGTCCTGCGCTGCAAATCCGATCGGAATGCCGTAGCGCAACACGGGCGCATCCCTGGCCAGGTCGACCAGCGCGACCTTGTGGCCTTGCGGCACCTTCTCACGCAGCGTCTGCCCGGTGCCGAGCACGGTGCCCGCCGGCAATCCGCCGTCGTTGGTGACGATCGCGACATTGTCAAGTTCGTTCATCCGGATGGTCAGCGGTGTACTCGGCATGGTTCGGGCGGCTTCTGGCATCGCGATCTCCTGTCGTGTGGCGAACGTTGTGGGCATCTGTCGAGAAAGCAGTAAACTGCCCGGTAGCGCTACCATTCTAAGCATCCATGAACGATCAAGACAGCAGCAGGAGAAACCGGCGCAGCAGCGGCGCGATCACCTTGCGCGATGTGGCCAAGCTGGCGGGGGTGGCGCCCATCACCGCTTCGCGCGCCCTCAACACGCCGGCCCAGGTATCCAGCCAGGTTCTGCAAAAGGTGTCGGACGCGGTGCAGCGCACCGGCTATGTGCCCAACCGGATGGCCGGCGGACTGGCGTCGTCGCGCAGCCGGCTGATTGCCGCGGTAGTGCCGAGCACGGTCATGTCGGTCTTTATGGAAACCATCGAATCACTCAACGGCGCCCTGTTTGAGGCCGGCTACCAGTTGATGCTGGGCCAGTCGGGCTACTCCGTAGCGCGTGAAGAGCAACTGCTTGAAGCCGTCATCGGGCGGCGCCCGGACGGCATTTTTCTGACCGGCATCATGCCGCCGGGCAGGGGCCGGACCCGCTTGCTGGCCTCGGGCATTCCGGTGCTTGAAACCTGGGATCTGACGCTGACGCCGATCGACATGCTGATTGGCTTCTCCCATTCGGATATCGGTCGCGAAGTGGCGCGATTTCTGATGGCGAAGGGGCGTCGCCGGCTGGCGCTGGTGCGGGCTGACGACGAGCGGGCCGGCCGACGCGCGAAGGCGTTTTCCGACGCCGCGGCGCAGGCCGGCCAGCGCGAAGTGCTGGTGCTCAATGTGGGGGATTCCCGTTCCCTCAAAAGCGGACGGCAGGCGATGGCGCGCCTGTTGGAGCAGGCACCCGATGTCGACGCCATCTTCTGCAGCTCCGACCTGCTGGCGCTGGGCGTCATGACCGAGGCCCGGGCCCAGGGCGTTGCAGTTCCCGAACGCATTTCGATCATCGGTTTTGGCGATGTCCCGTTCCTGGCGGACATGGTGCCCGCACTGAGCACGGTGCGCATCAACGGCGCGGACATCGGTCAGCAGGCGGCGCGCTTCCTGATCGAGCGGGCCCAGGGGCGACCGGTGAATCCGCGCATTGTCGATGTCGGTTTTTCGATCATCGAGCGCGACAGCAGCTGAAGCAGCAAAAAACCGTGCCGCGAACCCTTGACGACCGGATTTGGTACCGCTACCATCGGTGCCACCAAGATGCTGCCGCTGCCAACTGCCCCGCGACACTTTTCAACCCGGGTGACCGCAGGCGGTCCACCCATCCCAAGGAGATCTGGTATGAAGAAACTACTTTGCACTCTGGTTGCCGCAATGGCCATGACGTCCGCGCTGGCATGGCCCGACAAGCCCGTGACACTGATCGTGCCGTTCCCGCCGGGCGGCTCTACCGACCTGATTGCGCGAACATTGATGCCCAAGCTGCAGGAACGGCTGGGTGGCACCTTCATCGTTGACAACAAGGGCGGCGCGACCGGCACCATCGGGGCAGGTGTGGTGGCGAAGGCCGCACCCGATGGTCATACGCTGCTGGTGTCGTCGCTTGGTCCGTTCGTGATCGCACCGCACCTGTTGGCCAAAGTGCCGTATGACGCGCTGAAGGATTTTGACTACATCACGGTGGCCGTTCAGGCCCCCAACGTGCTGGTGGTGCCCGCCAAATCGCCTCACAACTCGATCGCTGATGTGATCGCCTACGAAAAGGCGAACCCCGGCAAGATGACGTTTGCCTCGTCCGGCAACGGCAGCAGCGACCACCTGACAGCCGAGCTGTTCTGGCTGCAGACCGGCACCACCGGCATCCATGTGCCCTACCGGGGCGGCGGACCGGTGATGACCGATTTGCTGGGCGGACAGGTCGACTCGTCTTTCATGAACATCAACACCGCCATGCCGCAAATTCTGGCCGGCAAGTTGCGCGCGTTGGCGATCACCAGCGCCAGGCGATCGCCGCTGCTGCCCAAGGTGCAGACGCTGGAAGAGGCCGGCGTGACGGAAGCCAATGTCTATTCGTGGCAGGCGATTGCCGGGCCGCATGGCCTGGCTGCCGATATCAAGGCCAAGCTACATGCCGCGATCGTGGCCGGCCTGAACGATCCGCAGGTCAAAGCCAAGCTGCTCGACCTCGGTTTCGAGATCGTGGCGAACACGCCGGAGCAGTTCACCGCTTACCAGGCGGCCGAATTCGCGCGCTGGAAGAAGCTGATCGAATCGCGCAAGATCACCGCAGACTGAGCCCGTTGCGCAACTCAGCCATGAACGCATCAAGCGCACCGGTCGTCACGGCGCTGCGGGCCATCGCGGTGGCCGGGCAGGACAGCATGCTGCTGAACCTGTCCGGAGCGCACGGCGCTTTTTTTACCCGCAACCTGCTGGTCCTGACCGACAGCGCAGGTCGCACCGGGGTTGGCGAAGTGCCGGGCGGAGAAAAGATTCGGATCACGCTTGAAGACGCAGCACAGATCGTTGTCGGGCAATCGATCGGCAACGTGCAGGCCGTGCTCAATACGATGCGCAGCCGCTTTGCTGATCGCGATACCGGGGGGCGCGGCTTGCAGACCTTTGACCTGCGCACCACGATCCATGCCGTGACAGCGGTCGAATCGGCCCTGCTCGATCTGCTGGGCCAGCACCTGAATGTTCCTGTTGCGGCGCTGCTCGGAGAAGGCCAGCAGCGCAGCGCAGTGGAGGTGCTGGGCTATCTGTTCTTCATTGGCGACCGCAAGAAAACCGATCTGCCCTACCGCAGCGAACACGGTGCGGACAATCCGTGGTTTCAGTTGCGCAACGAGCAGGCGATGACGCCCGAGTCTGTGCTTCGCCAGGCCGAAGCGGCCCACCAGCGCTACGGTTTCAACGACTTCAAGCTCAAGGGCGGCGTGCTGCGCGGCGAGGAGGAAATCGAAGCCGTCACGGCCCTGCACGAACGCTTCCCGCAGGCCCGCGTCACGCTGGATCCGAACGGCGGCTGGCGGCTCAAGGACGCGATCCGGCTGATGCGCGATATGCGCGGCGTGCTGGCTTACGCCGAAGACCCCTGTGGCGCCGAGGAGGGCTTCTCGGGGCGCGAAGTCATGGCCGAGTTCCGCCGCGCCACCGGTCTGCCCACGGCCACGAACATGGTTGCAACCGACTGGCGCCAGTTGACGCACTCGCTGTCGATGCAAAGCGTCGATATTCCGCTGGCCGACCCGCATTTCTGGACCATGGCCGGGTCGGTTCGTGTCGCGCAGACCTGTCGCGACTGGGACCTGACCTGGGGTTCGCACTCCAACAATCACTTTGATGTTTCGCTGGCAATGTTCACGCATGTGGCGGCGGCGGCGCCGGGCAAGGTCACGGCCATCGATACACACTGGATCTGGCAGGACGGCCAG
>JBMOJJ010000060.1:0-15118 GCA_049315845.1 Rhodoferax sp. | reverse complement strand
TTCGACATCGGAATCGCGTGATATGTATCTATATTACTGAAACGAACTACTAGTTTCGGCAACTGGAATGAATTCAACAGGGGACACCCTCCCGCGCTCGGGATGCTGCCAGCGCACCAACGCTTCTACCCCAACCAGGTTCCTGCCACCGCTGTACTGGGGCTGGTAGTACAGAAGGAACTGACCTCGGGTTACGGCCTGACGCAAATCTGCTTCCAGTGTCGCCCGGGTATTGACGGCAGTTCGCATTTCGGGCTCGAAGAAGCGCAGCGTGTTGCGTCCGGCTCTCTTAGCCTGGTACATCGCCAGCTCGGCGCGCTTTAGAGGCTCTTCGATGTTTTCGCGCAGAGTGCCGCCAAACAGGGTCACGCCGATGCTGGCCGTACTGTGATGTCCGTGGCCGTCGAGTTGATAGGGCTGCCCCAGGGCGTCAAGGATCTTCCCACACACGGTCTGGGCTTGTGTGGCGGCATCCCGTACGTCCTCGCTCAGATTTTCGAGCAAAACAACGAATTCGTCGCCGCTCAGGCGCGCCACTGTGTCGCCCTCGCGCACGCAGGCTATCAGCCGTTGGGCGATCTGTTTGAGCAGCAGGTCGCCCTTGTCATGGCCCAGCGTGTCGTTGAGCGTCTTGAAGTCATCCAGATCGATGAACAACATCGCGTCCTGGTGTCCGTGGCGGGCGGCCGCGGTCATGGCTTGTTCGAGCCGGTCCATCAGTAGCCTGCGGTTGGGCAGGCCGGTCAGAGGGTCGGAGAAGGCCAGCGCTTGGATTTGTTGTTCGGCTGCCTTGCGTTCGGTGATGTCCATCGCCAGACCTTCAACAACGACATCGCCATCTTCCTCAAGAACGCTGGTAGATCGGTCAAATAACCAGTGCCATTCGCCTTTGGAATCTTTGATTCGATACTCGATCTTGAACGGTGTGCCATTCTTCAATGCTTCGACAGCGTCAGCGACTAAGGGCCGATCGTCTGGGGAAATTGACTCGGCCCACATGAATGGGTTGGCAAGAAGGTGTTCTACGGAATAGCCGAGCACTGCCAGCACTGTGGGAGAGTAATAGATGCCACCTTTGGTCATCGAAAACACATAGACAATGTCTGGCGAGTTCTCCACGATGCGCCGATAATTGCCTTCGCTCTTACGCAGGATCAAACCTTGCTCCTGAAAATTCCCCAGAAGGCGATTGAAGCCACTGATCAGTTGACCGATTTCGTCCTGCCTGCTAACTGGCAAGGGCCTCGTTGGAACGTCTGCACCCGACAATTTGGCCAGTGTGCTTGCCGCAGCCAGCAAAGGTGAGAGCTGACGCCGCAATATCCACCAGATCAGTGCGCCCGCCAGCAGGGTCAGGAAGATCGCGACCCACAGCACTCGCTCTTGGGTGTCCTTGATCGGAGCAAAGGCTTCTTCACTTGGAATCCGGACGACAAGTACCCAGCCCGCCGCTGGTACTTGTTTCGCCGCCGACAGCACCTCCAAGCCGCGTGTATCCACCACACGACCTGAACCCTCGAAACCTGCCAAATACCGGTCGAACAGCGGGTTGACGCCAGGAGCAGGGAAAGTCGTCATGATGCGAGTCTTGTCGCTGGCCGAGACAACCAACCGGTGCTTGGGTGCCGCAAGAACATAGCCCCCGGTCTTGCCGTAGCGACTCTCGCTCACCTTGTCGAGAAAACTTTTCTGGCTCAGATCGGTCACCCCCACTACTGACCCGACCACCCTGCCTTGGCCATCGCGAATGGGCGCAGCCATCGAGACAACCGGAACCCCCAATGTCTTGCCGATGACCGGCTTGCTGACTGTGGTCTTCGCCTCCCTCAGTGCAGCGGCAACATGGTCTCGTTCCATGTAATTGACGCCGAGCCGCTGCGCCGAAACAGGGATTGAGGCGATTGCAGTGCCGGAATCGTCAGTGACGAAGAGGCCGGCATTGAAAAGGCTTTGAAGGGTCGGACTGTGCTCCAATCTTTGCTGAATGGTTGCCGCGCTGCCTAGCAGTTCTGGCGTGGCTCTTCCATCGGCGTATCTTTCCAATGCCTGCAGCCGACTTTCAATCTCCCCGTTCAGTTGAGCCGCCACGATGGAGACAGTTGAGAACTGCTGCTCGCCCACCATGCGTTCCATATCGGCGCGCGCTATCCGACTTGCATACATCACCAATGCCCAGATGGTGACTACAAATATCGCCAACGTCAACAGCGTGACCCTGGTCTTAAGGGAGCGCTGATACAAGTAGTTGAAGTTCAAGTTGTCGCCGAAAAAAGAGCCGCGATAGGTTCTTTGGCATTATCGTGCCGCGATCTTATCGTTGTCCAGATCGCCGACGTTGGATCGCTGACCTTCGGCTTATTCATGCCAACGGCTGCTTTGGAGCGATCAATTCGGAAAGCCGAATGTCGCGTCAGTGTCTTCTGGAGCCAGCCACCTTTCTCCGAATCTGCCCGTCAGAATAGAAAGACAGCTGTCGAGCAAAACGTAATTCAGCAGGGCAGCGGGAAGAGCCATTGGTCAACGTCAGCTACCGGGTTGCCCAATTTCTATCCTGTCAGTCACTCTTTTGGTGTACCTCGAATTTTGATCGCGTTACCATCGCCATCGACATAGCTTAGTTCCAATTCATTGTCGCCAAACTCTGCTGTCCATTCCGTGACGATGGAACTCTCCAATTCTTGAGTCTCCGCCCGGAAAGTATTCCCATTGATCCAACGTCCCCGACTTGCCCACGGGCGGCCGAACATACGCTGTGACACAACATAATCGCCCTGCAAACCAATCGCTCCACCGAGCGACCAATTCCAAAATGGTTCGGTCTTGGCTGCTTGTTCGAGCCGATAACGCGGATTGGGAAGTGAAAGTTCCAAAGCGAACTCGCGAAGCCGCCATGCGTTGGGATCGAGAACGAAAGTGCGCTTGGACATTGCATTGGCTTGCGTAGTTGGTTGTTGGGACTCGTATTTCCCAACGGTATCCAATCGCCGCGCCGCCTGTGCCAGTTTCGCCCGTCCGGTCGCGTCTTCTGGCAGGGCTGTGTCACTTTTGATAGCGGGCAAGAGGTATTTCTTCACCATGTCGACCGGCGACGAACTGCGGCTGGTGTCGGCTGTCTTGCTCGTCACCACAAGCACGATGTCCTGTTCAGGCAGGACGATGACATGCTGTCCATGTCGGCCGTTGGCCGCTGCATAAGGCACAGCGGCGTCCGTCCACCAAAGCCGACTGTAGGTAGGCGGAACGCGGAGCGGGTTGTTCCCATTCGGCAGCCCTCCTGCAAATACCGCATCTGTCCAATCCGGCGGCAATAGCTGACGTTCTTCCCAACGGCCCCGACGCGCATACAACAAACCCAGCTTGGCCATGTCACGCGGCATCAGGCGCAGAGAGCTTTCCCCAACGGTGTGCCCCTGTGGATCGGCGGACCAGGCGAAGTCGCTAATGCCCAAGGTCTTGAATAGACCCTGCCGAGCATATTCGGCCGCGTTGGCGCCCGTGCTACGCGTCAGAATTACGGACAGCAAATGGGGCGCTGCCGCGATGTACTGGAATTTCTTGCCCGGCGCCACGATTACCTGGCGATCAAGAATGAACTTCACCCAGTCTGGACTTTTCCAGAGTTTCAACGCATCGGACTGTTCGTTGTATGGATGTTCTTGCCACTGGATACCAGAGGCCATGTCGAGCAAGTGGCGAACGGTGACCATCTCCTGTAGAGGGCCATTGGCATGTCGGTCCGGGAAGAAACTGAGGACTTTCTGATCTAGCGAAGCAATCTTGCCTTCTTGCACTGCGACACCAACCAAAGTCGCCACGACGCTCTTCGTTACGGACCGCAAATCGTGACGCAGTTCCACGCTGAAGGGCGCCACATAAGTTTCACTAACAATACGGCCATGTCGAATCACCAGCACGCTGTCCGTGTTGAAGCCTAGTGTGGCAAGGTACTCGTACAAATTGGCCAGGACTGCGGAGTCCATGCCTTGCGCCTCGGGTGTCGAGGTCTGCCAACCCTTGGTGGGCCAGTCCACTGGAACCTGGGCATACCCAAGCTGGACAAAGAGCACAAACCAAAAACCGCATGACCTTCTGAAGAATGACTTGAGAAGTCTGATGCAAGGATGTTCAGGCATGATGTGTTTGGAGGTGATGGGCTTGGCCCTGCTTCGGAAAAGTCGCTTCAAACGCTCACATTTCAGCGGCTGGGTCGGAGAGGCCAGATCGTACATCGAAGCACCCGCATCGTGTCTTCTGCCGCCTGCCACTTCTCTCCGAAGCTGACAGCCAAAATCGAACGTCAGGAATGGAGGCAAAACGTAATTCAGCAGGGCATCGGAGGCGGGTCCTCGTCGGCGGCTGCCTTCTGGTGGCCCCGCCAATGGCCAATCCGAAGCCGTTCACGTTCAGCTTATAGTCAACACATTTTTTCGATGCGGGCTACTTTCATGCAAGCTGTGTTTCAGGATGCTGCAGAATTCCGTCCGTTGAGACTAGCTATGACTCACATCGCCATCAGACTTGTCTTGCTTCTCCTGTCCGCTCTGCTGACTTCTGGAGTCAACGCCGCCGATTTGCGCAAGATTGCGGTACTGGCCTTGATGGGCGACACACTGGCCGTAGTCAACCATAGACCTGAGGTCGGCAGTAACCTTGATCGGAACCAGTATTCCTCTCTGCCGACTGGTGCATCCGCTATCGACAACATGATGGTTGGAGAGGCGATTGAGGCGGTCAAGCGTGTGGGCCTACCGGGCAGTCCGGAGATTCAAGCAGTGAAATATCCGGGGAAACATGAGGCCACACGATGGTTCGAGGGTACGAGATTTGCACCACCGACTGAACTTGGTTCGGCGATGACGGAATTGGGAGCTACACATCTCCTGTTCATCACACCATATCGCGCACCTTCAATGCTCAGAACTGCCAGTTCCAGCGTAGGGAGTGGTCATCTTGAGGGTCTCGGCTTTTACATAGATCGTGAGCAAAGGCTTCGACGCGCCGATACGGGTGAAGTGGGAGTCGGGTTTCTTGCGCCCTATGCTTACTTTAAGGTGTTCTTGATCGATCTTGCCAGCGGAGAGCTTGAGCGCGAACAAGCAATTGCCGCCAGTAGCACTGTTTCAGTTGCAAGGAACAAGAATGGCATCGATCCTTGGGATTCCCTCGATGCAGCACAAAAGGTGTCGGCGATTCGCAGACTCATCCGACGCGAACTTGACAGGGTCGTACCCAAACTCCTGCGGTAGCAGCGATGTACAAATCACACTCGGGTCAGAACTTCGCGACGGCACGAAGTTCGATGCTTGATCCGGAGAAAGACGTAGGGCCGGGTTGCAGCGTTTGCAGTGAGTCGCCGGCGCGGTTGAGTGCACTTCCAGTTGTGCCATCAGCGCTCAAACCAGAGGAATTGATACCGGACTCAGTCAAGGAGCCACTGCGGTCGGCGATTCATCTTCAATTGGAGGCTGCCGCCTGGATAGCGCACCGGGAGTGGATATACGGTACAAGACTATGCATTGGCAGGGGAACCGTGCAGACCGTTGTTAGAAACGCTTGAAGGGGGTTGCTGGGGTTTTCCGGTCCCTCCTCTCCAGTCGTCCAACTTGGCAAATACCAGTTGACAACCGGTACACCTATATGTGCCCGACCGCTGCATTGAGCCTTTATCGTCCCGCGAGATGACTGGCTTGTAACTGGTTGCACCGCAATTGCGGCATCTGTTGATGTAAGACATGAGGATGAGCATACACCCAGCCTTGCCGCTGGGGGCTTTTTGGCTGGTTGAGGTGCGCGCCAGACTGACCAGTCAAAGGATACTCGCCAGTCATAAACCGGGTACAAAGCCGGGTACAAACTCGATTACTGGAATGAAAAACATAGCATCCATGCGGGCTGCGGAATGACTCTTTCGGTTTAGCCCGTGAACAGGCCCACTAGCGCCGCGGTCATGGTCACGTAGCGGCAGAGCTTTCCGATTGCCATGTAGATCAGGCAAGGCCAGAACGGCAGCTTGAGCCATCCCGCCACCGCGCACAACGGGTCTCCGATGACCGGAAGCCACGACAGCAGACAGGCCTTGGGCCCGATCCGTTCCAGCCAGTCCAGCGCCTTGAGATGGTGCTTGGAGTGCTGGTAATGGTCAACGACATTGTGCGAGGCAAGCCCCATGGCCCAGGTCACGGCACCGCCCAGCGTGTTGCCGGCGGTGGCGACGAGGATCGCAGGCCAGAACAGCTGCGGGTTCAGCGTCACCAAACCGAATACTGCGGGCTCGGATCCTAGCGGCAGCAGCGTCGCCGAAATGAAGGAAACGACAAAGACCGTGCTCAACCCGAATTTGGGCAATGCCAGCAACGCCAGTAATTGTTCAAGCCATGCTTCCATCGCCTTGTCAGTATAGGTCTGCGTTTCAATTGCTGAAATTTTGGGCAGCTAGAATCAGCAACGCACATGAACATCGGTCCTTTTTCCATCGCTAATCCTTTCTTTGTCGCTCCGATGGCGGGTGTCACGGATCGGCCTTTTCGGCAGCTTTGCCGGCGGCTCGGGGCCGGCTATGCGGTCAGCGAGATGATCAGCAGTCGCCCCGACTTGTGGCATACGGCAAAAACGTCCCGCCGCGCCGATCATCAGGGCGAGCCTGGCCCCATTGCGGTGCAGATTGCCGGTACCGAGCCCTTCTTGATGGCGCAGGCGGCCCGCTACAACGTCGACCACGGCGCGCAGATCATCGACATCAACATGGGTTGCCCGGCCAGGAAGGTTTGCAGCAAGTGGGCCGGATCGGCGCTGATGCAGGACCCGACAATGGCCCTGTCCATTGTCGAGGCCGTGGTGGCCGCCTGTGCGCCTCTGGGCGTTCCGGTCACCCTCAAGATGCGCACCGGCTGGTGCCAGGCTCACCGCAATGCCGTGCTGTTGGCACGCGCTGCCGAGAGCGCGGGTGTGCAGATGATCGCGGTGCACGGACGCACGCGCGAGCAGGGCTATGGCGGGACGGCTGAATATGACACGATAGCGGCAGTCAAGGCGGCTGTGGGCATCCCGGTGGTTGCCAACGGCGATATCGATTCTCCGGAAAAAGCGCGCGATGTTCTGGCGGCGACGCGGGCTGACGCGATCATGATAGGTCGCGCAGCGCAGGGGCGACCCTGGATTTTTCGCGAGATCGCGCATTTCTTGGCGACCGGCAGCCATCTGGCTCCACCCCTGGTTGCCGAGGTAAGGCAGTTGGCGCTGGATCACCTGCAGGATCACTACGCGCTGTACGGTGATTTTTTGGGCGTCCGAAGTGCCCGCAAGCACATAGGCTGGTACGTCAAGGCGCTGCCCGGTGGCGATGATTTTCGACGGCGCATGAATCTGATTGAAAGCTGCGCCGCGCAGGTGGCTGCGGTATCTGAATTTTTTGACAGATTGAACGAGCGCATGGACCGAATCGGAATCCACGATCGCGCTGCATCCAGTAACCTGGAAGAAAAAAGCATGGAAGAGGCAGTATGAGCAAGAAACAAATAGAAGAATGCGTTCGCACCAGTCTGGAGACTTATCTGCGGGATTTGCGTGGTACCGAGCCCGATGGCATGTACGACATGCTGGTCCACGTGGTGGAGAAACCGCTGCTCGAAGTGGTCATGCGCCACGCTGACAACAACCAGTCCAAGGCTGCGCAATGGCTTGGACTGAATCGCAACACACTGCGCAAGAAGCTGCTTGAACACAAGCTGATCAAGCAGAACTGACCCGACGCTTGCGGCCGCCACCTGATTTATTGAACCATTGAAATGAACCCATGAACGCACTTCTCTCTGTTTCTGACAAAACCGGCATTGTCGAATTTGCGCGGGCTCTGCATGCGCTCGGTGTCAAGCTCATTTCAACCGGCGGAACGGCCGGATTGCTGGCTGAAAACGGCCTGCCGGTGACGGAGGTGGCTGAACTGACCGGCTTTCCCGAGATGCTGGATGGGCGTGTGAAGACGCTGCACCCCAAGGTGCATGGGGGGCTGCTGGCCCGGCGCGACATGCCCCAGCATATGGCGGCGCTCAAGGCCCACGGCATCGACAGCATCGATCTGCTGGCCGTGAATCTGTACCCGTTCGAGGCGACGGTGGCGAAAGCCGCCTGCACGCTGGAGGACGCGATCGAGAATATCGACATCGGCGGCCCGGCCATGGTGCGCAGTGCTGCCAAGAACTGGAAGGACGTGGTGGTGCTGACCGATGCGGCCCAGTACCCGGCTGTGCTGAGCGAACTCCGGGCCGGCAGCGTCAGTCTGAAGACGAGATTCGCCCTGGCGGTGGCGGCGTTCAACCGCATCAGCCAGTACGATGGCGCGATCAGCGACTATCTTTCGGCGCTCAATTTTGAAGAAGGCAATGGGACACCACCGAAGCAGTTGTTCCCAGGCCAGTCCAATGGCCGGTTCATCAAATTGCAGGATCTGCGCTATGGCGAAAACCCGCACCAGCAGGCGGCTTTTTACCGTGACCTGCACCCGGCGCCAGGCTCTCTGGTGACCGCGCAGCAACTGCAGGGCAAGGAACTGAGTTACAACAACATCGCCGATGCCGATGCCGCGTGGGAGTGCGTGAAGAGTTTCGATGCCGCGCGAGGCGCTGCCTGCGTCATCGTCAAGCACGCCAATCCGTGCGGCGTTGCGGTCGGCGCCGATCCTTTGGAAGCCTATGGCAAGGCTTTCAAGACCGATCCGACTTCGGCCTTTGGGGGCATCATCGCGCTCAACCGGACGCTCGACGAGCCGGCAGCGCTGCAAATCGCCAAGCAGTTCGTGGAAGTGCTGATGGCGCCCGACTACACGCCCGAGGCGCTGGCGGTGTTCAAGAGCAAGGTCAACGTGCGGATACTGAAGATCGCGTTGCCGCCGGGCGGCGCCGACGACTGGAACAACGGACGCAACGCGGTTGACATCAAGCGCGTTGGCTCCGGTCTGTTGATGCAAACCGCCGACAACCACCGCCTGACGCTGGTCGATTTGAAGGTGGTCACCCGGATGGAGCCCACGGCTGAACAGTTGCAGGATCTGCTGTTTGCATGGAACGTGGCCAAGTTCGTCAAGAGCAATGCGATCGTGTTCTGCAAGGACGGGATGACGATGGGTGTGGGCGCCGGCCAGATGAGCCGTCTGGACTCGGCGCGCATTGCCAGCATCAAGGCCCAGCACGCCGGCTTGTCGCTATCGGGCACAGCGGCGGCGAGTGATGCCTTCTTTCCGTTTCGTGACGGTCTGGATGTGGTCGTGGATGCAGGCGCCAGCTGCATCATCCAACCCGGCGGCTCGATGCGCGATCAGGAGGTCATAGCCGCGGCCGACGAGCGCGGTGTTGCGATGGTGTTCAGCGGCGTGCGGCACTTCCGCCACTGATCAGCCGCGACAGTTGGCCGGCGCGTATTTGCCGGCCAAAGTGCCGAAAGCGCCGTGGTTGATGAGCACATTCTGATCGGCAGAGTTGCAGTTCCAGACAATCTGTCCGTCCACAGGGGTGGAGCCGGTTGCGGTTCCGATGAGTCTTGTTCCGGCAGAACCCCCGATTCTCGGCGCCAGAATCAGCGTGTTCGCTCCGGCCGCCGCGACCTTGCCGGTGTAGGTAATGGTGATCTGCCCGCGCGCATCGTCGATGTCGATGCTGGCTACATTGCTGGTCGCGTTTGGTGAGGTCCAGCCGGTGCTGAAAGCTGCGCCCATGATCGCATTTTCGGTTACCCTGGTTCTGGCGGGCGACGCCAGAGTCAGGCCTTCGCTGACCCTGGCCCTGATCAGATAGTCCTGATAGGCCGGCAAGGCCACCGACGCCAGAATACCGACAATGGCGACCACGATCAGCAGTTCGATCAGTGTGAAGCCGGATTGGCGCTTGAAGGAAGTCATGCGGGCCTCTGTTTGGCAGGCGATGGAGGCGAATGATCGCGGAATTGGACTGGCCGGTCAAGCTCAATTGCGATCGGGTTTCTTGCTGCCATGCCATTGCAGGGGCGCCGTGCTATCCTTTTGATTTGGCGAGCATTCTCAGCTTTGAGTTCTTCTCCGATCCACCTTCCAGGCGTCGAACCGGCTGGTTGCACACTGTCCGTCACAGACGGCGCAGACGATGAGGTCCGCAAGTCCATTGCGGCAGCCTTGATCCGGTACAACGTGAGCAAGGCCGGGCCGGGCAACAACTGTCCCCTTGCTGTCGCAATTCGCGATGGCGACAACGCGGTCATCGGCGGCCTGTGGGGTGTCACGGCTTACGGCTGGCTCTATACGCAGATGTTGGTGGTGCCGCAGAATCTGCGTGGGCGGGGTGTCGGTGCCGAGCTTATGCAGCGTGCCGAACAGGAAGCACTTCAAAGAGGTTGCCGCAATGCCTGGGTTGATACGCAATTTGGTGCGCGCGGCTTTTACGAACGGCTTGGCTATGAATGCTTTGGCGAGTTGCCAGAATATCCGCCAGGCTTTTCACGAATTTTTCTCAAGAAGTCCCTCGGCATCGTTTGATGGTAGGCACCTGCCACGCGCGGACTCGCAGTTATCAATCTACATCGACTTGAAAACCTCACGCGCCGCTGCCACGGTGGCCGCGATGTCGTTATCGGTATGTGCAGCGCTCATAAAGCCGGCTTCGTACAGCGCCGGCGCGATGTAGACGCCGCGGTCGAGCAGGCCGTGAAACAACTGATTGAATCGCTTGCCGTCGGATTTCATGACCTGCGGATAGTTTTGCGGCAGTTCGCTCAGAAGAAAGAAGCCGAACATGCCGCCTTCGCAGTCGGCAGTGAATGGCACGCCTTCAGCCGCCGCAGCGGCTTTGAGGCCATCCACCAGCAGACTTGTCTTGCGCGACAAGTCATCAAAAAATCCGGGCCTGCTGATCTCTCGCAGGGTTGCCAGGCCGCAGGCTGTGGCCACCGGGTTGCCCGACAGCGTGCCGGCCTGGTAGACCGCGCCCATCGGAGCCAGTTGTTCCATCACCGAACGTTTGGCGCCGAAGGCTGCCAGCGGCATGCCGCCGCCAATCACCTTGCCCATGACCGTCATGTCGGGCTCGAAGCCGGGCAGGTGGCGCGCATAGACACTTTGTGCGCCGCCCAGCGCAACCCGAAAGCCGTTCATGACCTCGTCAAACACCAGCAGCGCGCCGTATTCGCTGCACAATTCGCGGCAACGTTTGATGAAAGGCACGGATGCGCGCACGAAGTTCATGTTGCCGGCGATCGGCTCGATCATCAGGCAGGCAATCTCCTTGCCGCAGAGGGAGAAGGCTTCTTCGAGTTGTTCAATGTTGTTGTATTCCAGAACCAGCGTGTGCTGCACCACCTCGGGCGGTACGCCGGCGCTGGTGGCGTTGCCAAAGGTGGCCAGACCGGAGCCGGCCTTGACCAGCAGCGCATCGGCATGGCCGTGGTAGCAGCCTTCAAATTTGATCAGCTTGCTGCGGCCAGTGGCGCCACGCGCTAGCCGGATTGCACTCATCGCCGCCTCGGTGCCGGAGCTGACCAGACGGACCATGTCCATTGAAGGCATCAGTCGCAGAATTTCTTCCGCCAGTTGCACCTCGCGTTCGGTTGGTGCTCCGAACGAAAAGCCTTCAAGCACCGCATCCTGCACTGCCTTGAGCACCGCCGGGTGGCCATGACCCAGAATCATTGGACCCCAGGAGCCTATGTAGTCGATGTAGCGCTGCCCGTTCGCGTCCCAGAAATGGGGTCCCTGGGCGCGCTGTACGAAGCGCGGCGTGCCACCCACCGCCTTGAAGGCTCTGACCGGTGAGTTGACGCCCCCGGGGATGACTTGTCTGGCGCGATCGAAGAGGGTTTGATTGTGGTCAGTGGTGTGTGTCATGAGCGGGGGAGCTTCAGCTGGTGGGGAGGCTTTGGGGTGGCGAAGATAAGGCGATCTGTATTTCTTGAGGCAGAATGACGGCGGTTGTGACGCTTTTGACGCCGTCGCCATCATGGTCATTTTCAAAGAACTCATTCTATTAGAAGGCGCTGTCAGCTGTGAGCTCAACCAAAACCTGGATGTGTCTGATTTGCGGGTGGATTTATGACGAAGCGGTCGGTGACCCTGAGCACGGGCTTGCGGCCGGGACGCCATGGAGCGCTGTGCCCCTCAACTGGACTTGTCCCGAATGTGGCGCCCGCAAGGAAGATTTCGAACTTGTTCAGATTTGAATTTCCAGCCAGAAGGTGTGCCCAGGCCCATGCAAGAAGATAGCGCGTCAAATGGCGACCCGTGCGTGCAACCGGTCGATCTGTGCTTGCCTGAGTGGCGCTGGATTGAGATGGTGCTGCCGGTCCAAAGGGAGCCGCTTGCCTACGACCGGCAGATTCGGATACGGATCGATGACTGCATCCTGAAAATTTTCAGGACCGGCGATGCGGCGGCTGCGGATGTCATGTACAACCTCAGCCTGGGGTTTGTGGCCGCGCCGAGTGACCTGCAGCCGAGGGTCTTCTGGCAAGTCTGCGCTGCTTACTTTGAGGCGCTTTCCAACGGTCTTTGCGCTGTGGATGCGGGCGGAAAACGCGCTCTGTCCGGCATTCTTCGTCAGTACCGCGCCCTGGCAGCGGGCGAGGGCAGCGTTTCCCTCTCCTTGCTGCGTGAGCTGCTGTTTCTTGTCGCACAGGCCGATCCTGGGCCGGCTGCGCATCCGGGCGCTCTGGCTGCGCTGCGTCAGGCTTATGGCTTGACAGGAGCACAGCCCATGGTTGGCGAGAGGCCGGACCCCGGACGATTCGATCCTGGAGCCGAGGATGCGGGTCCGCTCGTGGCCGCAATGGAAGATCAGACCAAGGTTGTTGGAACGCTGCGCATCGATATTTCCGTATTCAATGCTTTCCTGAATGAGGCCGATGAATGGTCGCGTCGCCTGTTTGTTGAACTCAGCGAATGGGCGCTCGAGTTGCATAGGCCGGTTGCCGATAGCACCGTTGGCTGGGCGCATTCGCTGGCCAACAGTTCGGCGAGTGTTGGACTGCGTGCATTGTCGGAACTGGCCGATGCGTTGGAGCAGGCCATCCGCCATGTGCAACATCATGCGCCCGCCATGCAGCAGCACCTCAAGGTGTTCCTGGAGGCGGCCGAAGACATTCGCCGCCTGCTGCATCAGTTTGCCGCCGGATTTCTCAAGCAACCCGAGCAAAGGCTGCTGGACGCACTACGCGACATTGCGCGGGCTCAGCTTGCGCAAGTCACAGCTGACAGCCAGCCCACGATGGACGCCGTTGCGGTCAGGCAATTCGCTGCCCAGTCGTCGCCACTGATGCTGCAACTGGGCGGCGCATTGCGGCAATGGACAGCCAGACCGGACAACGTGGGCGCCCGCAACGAGTCCATGCGGTTGCTGCGGACGCTGGAGCACAGTGCGCTACTGGCCGGCCCAGCGCGCCTGCGCGAGAAGTGCCGCGAGTTGGCGGCAGGCATTGAGAAGTTGGGTACGCAGGCCTTGCAGACGGACCAGCTCGAACCCTTGCTGGGCGCATTCGACACGCTGAAGACCGATCTGGATCGGCTTGCGGACGGCGGCCGCTGAAGCCTCGCGGACTACTCGGCCTTGATGCCGTGCATCACGATAACACCGCCCAACAGGCTGGTGTCGGCCTTGACGCGGTTGGCCAGACCTTCGGAGGAACTGCCGACCACCTGCCAACCCTGTTGAAACAGCTTCTGGCGCATTTCGGGCGAGCGTGCAATCTCGCTAAAGAGCGCAGACAGTTTGGCCACCACGGGTTTGGGCATCGAATTGGGCGCTGCGATGGCATTCCAGATTTCCAGGCTGAAGCCATGCACGCCAGCCTCGGTCATGCTCGGAAGCTCTGGCACCAACGTGCTGCGGCCGCCCGATGTGACGCCGATCGCGCGCAGCTTGCCGCTGCGGATCTGGGCCATCGCCAGCGCCGGGGGCAGCATTGCCAACTGCAGCTGTCCACCCAGCATGGCATTGGCCACCTGGGGATAGCCGGGGTAGGGCACATGCACCGGCTTGATTCCTGTCTTGCTCTTGAGCCACTCCATGCCGATGTGGCCGACGGTGCCGACGCCGGGCGTGCCGTAGCTCCATTTGTCGCCGGCACTGCGCGCCGCGGCAAGGAATTCCTGCGCGTTTGCGCCGGGCGCACCGACGGGCGCGGTCAACACCAGCGGCGAGACGGCGATCAGGCTGACCGGCGTGAGATCCTTCAGCGGATCGTAGCCGAGCTTCGGATTGAGCAGTTTGGCAATGGTCATATTGCCGTTGATCATCAGACCGATGGTGTGGTCATCGCTGGCCTTGGCCACGTAATCGGCCGCGATATTGCCGCCGGCGCCGACCTTGTTCTCCACGATCACAGGTTGCCCCAGCGCCCTGGACAGCGGCTCACTGAGCGTGCGCGCTGTCAGATCGGGCGAAGAGCCGGCCGGAAAACCGACGATGAGGCGAACCGCCTTGGTGGGCCATGCGGGCGTTGCCGGCCCTGCTGCGACCGCGTGGGCCGATGCCAGACCGAACAGGGTGGCGATCACCGCCAACGGGATGGTGCGTCGCAACATCAGGCGTACTCGGCCAGTGTCTTCTTCATTTTTTTCATGGCTGCAACCTCGATCTGGCGAATGCGCTCGGCACTCACGCCATACTCGGTCGCCAACTGGTGCAGCGTCATGCCGCCCGAGTTGTCGTCGTTGACCTTGAGCCAGCGCTCTTCGACGATGCGCCGGCTGCGTTCGTCGAGCGCTTGCAGTGCGCTGGCAATGCCGTCACTGGCCAATACGTCGCGCTGGTGGGCCTCTATCATCGCGGTTGGCTCATGCCGGGTGTCGGTCAGATAGGCAATCGGACCAAAAGCGTTGTCTCCTTCGTCCGAAGGGTTTGGGTCCAGCAGAACATCGCCGCCCGCGAGCCGGGTTTCCATCTCGATGACCTCTTCGCGCTTGACATTGAGCTCGGCCGCCATCGCGTCGATCTGCTCCTCGTTCAGGGTTTCACGGTGGGTGCCGGTATCGGCCGCCGCGTCGTCCGTCTTGTAGCGCTGCTTCATCGAGCGCAGGTTGAAGAACAGTTTGCGCTGCGCCTTGGTGGTGGCAACCTTGACCATGCGCCAGTTCTTCAGGATGTATTCGTGAATCTCGGCCTTGATC
>JBMOJJ010000378.1:0-3381 GCA_049315845.1 Rhodoferax sp. | reverse complement strand
GCTCTACATCACCGACATTGGTGTGGACTGGGGCAAGATCATGGCGCTGGGCAGCCTGATTGCGATACCGCCGCTGATCTTTACCTTCCTCGCGGCCCGGCAAATCATTACCGGACTAACTGCGGGGGCGGTCATGGGTTGAGTCTTGTAACCGCAAACGCCGTGACATTATGTTTGGATCCGTTGTACAGTGCATTGTCAGGTACGTAAACTACAGAGCTTGTTAGCCTTATCAATAACCTGCGGAGCGTGATTCACATGAGAGCGATCAAATTCACATCCTGGCAAGATGGCGATCTCTATATTGGCTTTCTCAACGAATACCCTGACTATCAGACTCAGGGCACGAGCAAGGATGACCTTGTCGAAAATCTGAAGGATTTGTTGATCGATCTTGAGTCAGGCCAGGTGCCGTACGTTCATAAAGTTGAAGAGTTGCTGGTTACCTGAATGAAAAGGCGCGATCTGATCAAGGTGCTGGAGCAAATGGGGTGCATCCTTGTTCGCAATGGTGGACGTCACGACTGGTACACCAATCCGACAACCAAACAGTCGCAACCGATACCACGTCATAGGCACTGGGTAGCCTGATTGCGATACCGCCGCTCGTCTTTACCTTCCTCGCGGCCCGGCAAATCATTACCGGGCTGAACGCGGGGGCGGTCAAGGGTTAGGGCCGGTCAGCTTGCATCCTGCGCCGCATCGGCCAAATCGAGCCGATCCAGTATGGCAATGGCTTGCGCAACCTTGCCTGTGGCGGCCATGGCGCGGAAGTGGTTCTCTGTATCCCAGGCCGATAGTGCATGCGCGCTCAACTGCTCCACCAGTTCTGCTCAGCAAAGAAGACGCGATCGCCATCGTGAATTGCCAGGTGAAAGTGATGGCGCGGGAATGCTTTACCTCAGTCCATGACGCATGCCGCACTCAGGACATAGCCCACCAAATGCACGGTTTTTACTGGCAGTTCCTGCTCCAGCGTCTGCAGGCATTTGGCGCGCAGACGCGCCACAAGCACGGCTAGGCGTTCGCCGGAATTTGAAACCTTGAAGCCAAAAATCTGCTGCGCCATCACTTCCTTGGTGACCGTAACACCCTGCGCCTCGAACATGCAACGCAAAAAGGCAAACTCGCGTGTGCTTGGGCGCAGCGACTTGCCGTTCGGTGCCGTCAGATCCCAGTTGGTGCCGCTCAGACGCCACAGCGCCTCGGTTGGCCTGGCCTGCGCAGGCGCAGCGTTGCCCTTGCGTAGCGCGGCTTCTATATTGGCCACCAGTTCGGACAGGTCCACCGGCTTGACCAGGTAGCGGTCAGCACCGGCTGCGAGCCCGACGAGCCGGCTGGTGACGTCGCCGCGGGCACTGACGATGATGACGGTGAACTGCGGCAGATGGCGCAAATGCCTGGCCACACTGATGCCGTCTTCACCTGGCAAACTAATGTCGAGCAGCACCACATCGACCGGATCGACCGCCAGTTGCTTGTAGAAGGCCTCCGCGCTGGCGCTGCCCCAGACACTGTAGCCCTGGGCCTGCAGGTATTCGACAAAAGTGTCGCGCACATCTGCATCGTCTTCAACCACTGCAATGCGGCCTTGCTTCAGTTTCACTGGTGGGTTCATCGTATTTACTGCTCGTTCACCTCAAGATCAACTGCTACATCTACCAGCTTGATCACCACCCTCGTGCCCTGCGGTAACTCGCGCTGAAAGCTGATGTCCCCGCCGTGACGCCCCACAATCTGGCGCACCACGGACAAGCCCAGCCCGGCACCGGGCACCGTCCCGACGGACGCACCACGATGGTATCTGCGAAACATGATGGGCACATCCTTAGTCGCTATACCCGACCCCTGATCGATCACTTCGAAAACGCACAACACACCGGTGCGGCTGACGCGCAGCGTGACCGGACTGCCCGCTGGCGAATACTTGATCGCGTTGTCCAGCAGGTTGAGCAGCAGCAGGGACAGCAGATAGGGGTCGGCCTGCAAGGTCCCCAGTGGCGGCGCAATCTCCAAAGTAATCGGGCGGTCGGCGCTGAGCGACCCGGCATCTTGCACCACCTTCTGAGCCAATTGCGTCAGATCGACGCAGCTCGAATGCAGGTTCATGCGGTCACTGTCGAGCACGTCCGCCGTCAGGCAACTCTCCAGAAAGGCGACCAGCCTGGCAACGCCGCGCCGAATTCTTGCCAGCGCTGGCTGCGCCTCTGCGTCGGCCGGCAGTTTGGAGGCCAGCAACTGGGATGCGGCATCAATCACAGTCAGAGGCGAGCGAAACTCATGCGACACCATGGCAGCAAACTGGTGTTGCTGCGCCAGAGCGCGCAGCGCCACCGATTCGCCGTGCACGGCCCGCTGTCTGGACGTGATCAACTCAGACTGCGCGATCTTGAGTTGTTGCAACGCGCTTATCAGTTCCAGATTGCTGTTGCCCAGTTCCAGCGTGCGCTCGCTCACCTGTGCTTCGAGCTGCTCACCGGAGAACTGGAGGACATCCACCAGTTCAGACTTGGCCAGAAAGGCCGCTTGTTCGGCCTCGACCTTTTGCTTGCGGATCTGGTTGAACCGGTCGGCCAGGGCAAAGGCCAGCAGCAGCATTTCCAGCGTCGAGCCCAGTTGCATGCCGTTGATGCTGGCCATGCTGCTGGGCACCAGCCCCAGGCCGCGCAAACTGCCCATCGTGACACCTGCCGCCAAGCCGACAAACGCCACCACAAAGAAGTAGGCGCTGCGCTGACGCTGCCAGGCGCAGTAAATTCCCGTGGCCATGATCACCGCAATGCCCGCGATGTGCAGCACGACCGCCGTCTTTGAGACACTCTGAAACGAGATCAGGTAGGCAATCGGGCACAGCAAGAACAGGCCGGCCGTGGCCTGCAGGACGCGATCATGTCGCGGACACACTCGCGGCGTATCGAGCATGCGCCGCATGAACAAGATGAAGGCGGTAAAAGTCAGTGCGTAGAAAGTGAACTTCGAGATGTTGGCCCACTGCGTAGCCTGCGGCCACAAAAACTCCTTGGCCATGCCGGTATGGTCGGCAATGGAAACCACCATCAGCGACCCGTAGACCACATACATCAGATAGATCGCATCTCTAAATGCCGCAAAAAGCAGCAGATTGAACAGAATCAAGCTCGCAGCGGTACCAAACAAGGCGCCCTGGGTAAGGTAGTCGTCGCGCTCATACGCCTGGAAAGCCTTTGGCTTCCACAGCACGCCCAGCGCTCCGACGGTGCTTACCGACTCCATGCGCAGATAAACCACTTGTTCAGCGCGGGGCTGCAGATTCACGCTGAAGACGAAATACCGGTTGGCGTGCTGACGTGTCGAAAAAGGCAGTGCGTTACCCGTCTGGACCGTCTGCCAGGCGCCGTCCGC
>JBMOJJ010000059.1:0-15144 GCA_049315845.1 Rhodoferax sp. | reverse complement strand
ATGCGCGGGCAATCGCCACCCGCTGCTTCTGGCCGCCCGACAGGCTGGCCGGCATCGCATGCGCCTTCTCCGCCAGCCCGACCTTGTCGAGCAGCGCCATCGCCTCGGCCTGCGCCTGCTGCCGCTGCACGCCGCGCACCTTGCGCGGGCCGACCGTGATGTTGTCGATCACCGACAGGTGCGGAAACAGGTTGAACGACTGGAACACCATGCCAACGTCCTGGCGCAGCTGGTTCAAGCGCTGCTCGTCGAGCATCAGGCCGGCCTCGGTCAGGGTCTGACCGCAGATCTCGACACGGCCGCTGTCGGGTTTTTCAAGCCCGTTGCAGCAGCGCAGGAAGGTGCTCTTGCCGGAGCCGCTGGGGCCGATGATGACCACCACCTGCGACGCCTGCACATCGAAATCGATGCCTTGCAGCACCACATGGTCGCCAAACGACTTGCGCAACGCGCTGATGCTGACGATGGATTGCTGCGTCTTCATTGCACCATGCCTCCGGCGCGAAGGCGCTGTTCGATCTGACGCAGGGCCAGTGTCGTGAGCCCGGTCAGCACGAAATAGATCACCGCAATCGCGAGATAGACCTCCAGCGAGCGGTAGCTCACGCTGATGATCTTTTGTCCTTCATGCATCAGGTCGTGAATCGTGAGCAGCGAAACCAGCGCCGAGTTCTTGATCAGCGCGATGAATTCGTTGCCCAGCGGCGGAATCATGCGCA
Organism: Rhodoferax sp.; assembly: GCA_049315845.1. Taxonomy (GTDB): domain Bacteria; phylum Pseudomonadota; class Gammaproteobacteria; order Burkholderiales; family Burkholderiaceae_C; genus Rhodoferax. Next base: position 14,425 of record JBMOJJ010000059.1, on the reverse strand, counting down.
CCAGCGCCTGCGGCAGGATGATGGTCCGCATCGCGGTGCCATAGGACATGCCCAGCGATCGCGCCGCTTCCATCTGCCCCCGGTCAATCGACTGGATCGCCCCGCGCACGATCTCCGACACGTAGGCGCCGGAGTAGATGCCCAGGCCGATCACGCCGCAAAAGAAGGCCGGCAGCAGAATGCCGAACTGCGGCAGGCCAAAAAACAGCAGGAACAGCTGCACCAGCAAGGGCGTGCCGCGAATGGCGGCGACATAGCTGGTGCACAGGGCATAGATCAGGCGCCGCTCGGGCTTGAGGCGCCCGATGCCCGCCAGCAGGCCCATGACGCATCCCAGCACCAGCGCCACCGCGGTGATCTCCACCGTCACGAACGCGCCCCGAAGCAGGTTGGGCCAGCCGGCCCATACGGGGGAAAAATCGAGTCCCATCAGAGCGGCCCGACGCTTTACTTGGCGGTATTGCTAAACCATTTCTTCACGATCTGGGCGTAGCTGCCATCGGCCTTGAGCTTGGCCAGCGCCGCGTTGATGGACTTGGTCAGCTCGGGTGTGTCCTTGCGCAGCGCCATGCCGTACTCTTCGGTGGTCAGCTGCTGCTCCAGCACGTGCAGGCCGCCGCGGGTGCGCACATACTGAAACGCGGCAGGCTTGCCGGTGACCGCCGCATCGGCCCGGCCGATGTCGACCAGGTTGAACATTTCCTGATTCTTCTCGACCTCGACCAGCTGGACCTTGGGATAGTTGGTGCCGAGGTAGCCGACCGATTTGGTGCCGACCTGCACGCTGACTTTCTTTCCGTTCAGGTCGGACAGGCTCTTGATGGAGTTGTTGCCGTCCTTCACCATCGCGACCAGGCCGCCGGCGTAATAGGAATCGGTGAAGTCCACCACTTTCTTGCGCTCGTCGGTGATGTAGATGGCCGAGACGGCGAGGTCGAAGCGCTTGGAGACAAGTCCCGGGATCAGGCCCTTGAAATCGATGTCGACCCACTCGACGCGCCGGTTCAGAACCTTGCCGACGGCTTCCACCAGGTCAATGTCAAAGCCGGTGCGCTTGTCGTTTTCGACAAATTCCATTGGCGGGAAGGTGGCATCGGTGCCGACCCGCAGCACCTCCTGCGCCTGCGACGCGGTGGCCCCGATGGCGGCGGCGGCGAGGCAGGAAAGAAGGAATTGACGGCGAATGTTCATGGGCTTTCTCCAGGTTGTTGACGAATCCAGGTATCAGGGTTTCCCCGCTATTCTACAAGTTGTATAGACAACTACACTATCCAGACAAACCCTTAAACCGCTGTGGAGCCTCATCATGCCCGAGATCGCCAAAACCCCCTTCGCCGACAGCACAGCGCGCCCGGTGCGCGCGCCGCGCGGCACCGACCTGAGCTGCGCCAACTGGCAAATTGAAGCCGCCTACCGCATGCTGCAGAACAATCTGGACCCCGAGGTGGCGGAGAACCCCGACGCGCTGGTGGTGTACGGCGGCATCGGCAAGGCGGCGCGCAACTGGCCCTGTTTTGACGCCATCCTGGACAGCTTGCGCAAGCTGCGGGCCGACGAGACGCTGCTGGTGCAGAGCGGAAAACCGGTCGGCGTATTTCGCACCCACCCCGGCGCTCCGCGCGTGCTGCTGGCCAACTCGAACCTGGTGCCGAAATGGGCCACCTGGGAGCACTTCAACGAGCTCGACCGCGCCGGCCTGATGATGTACGGCCAGATGACCGCCGGCAGCTGGATCTACATTGGCTCGCAAGGCATTGTGCAGGGCACCTACGAGACCTTTGTCGAAGCCGCGCGCCAGCATTTTGGCGGCAGCCTGGCCGGGCGCTGGATTCTGACCGCGGGTCTGGGCGGAATGGGCGGCGCGCAGCCCCTGGCCGCCAGCTTCGCCGGCTGCTGCTCGCTCAACATCGAATGCCAGCAAAGTCGCATCGACTTCCGCCTGCGCACGCGCTACCTCGACCGGCAGGCCGCCAACCTCGACGAGGCGCTGGAACTAATCGCCCACCACACCGCGCGCAAGGAGGCGGTCTCGATCGGCCTGTGCGCCAATGCCGCCGACGTGGTGCCGGAGCTGGCGCGTCGGGCGCTGGCCGGGGGCATTCGCCCCGACCTGGTGACCGACCAGACCTCGGCGCACGACCTGATCAACGGCTACCTGCCGTCGGGCTGGAGCGTGCAACGCTGGCGCGCGGCGCAGGCCGACCCGGCGCAGCACGCGGCGCTGACCGAGGCCGCCGGCGAGTCCTGCGCCGTCCATGTGCGCGCGATGCTGGAGTTTCACGCGATGGGAATCCCCACCGTCGACTACGGCAACAACCTGCGCCAGGTGGCCAAGGACCGCGGCGTGCTCAACGCCTTTGACTATCCCGGTTTTGTGCCGGCCTATGTGCGCCCGCTTTTCTGCCGCGGCGTCGGCCCGTTTCGCTGGGTGGCGCTGAGCGGCGACCCCGAAGACATCCGCAGGACCGACGCGAAAATGAAAGCGCTGTTCCCCGATAACGCGCATCTGCACCGCTGGCTCGACATGGCCGGGGAGCGCATCGCCTTCCAGGGCCTGCCGGCGCGCATTTGCTGGATCGGCCTGGGCGAGCGGCACCTGGCCGGCCTCGCCTTCAACGAGATGGTCAAGAGCGGCGAACTCAAGGCGCCTATCGTGATTGGCCGCGACCATCTGGACAGCGGCTCGGTGGCCTCGCCCAATCGCGAGACCGAGGCAATGAAGGACGGCAGCGACGCGGTCAGCGACTGGCCGCTGCTCAACGCGCTGCTCAACACCGCCAGCGGTGCGACCTGGGTCAGCATTCACCACGGTGGCGGCGTCGGCATGGGCTACTCACAACATGCTGGCCTGGTGATTGTTTGCGACGGCACACCGGAGGCCGCAGAGCGAATAGAACGCGTGTTGTGGAACGACCCGGCAAGCGGCGTCATGCGCCATGCCGATGCGGGCTACGAGATCGCCGAGGATTGCGCGCGCGAAAATGGCCTGAACATGCCGATGAAGGGTTTTTGACATGAGCAACCCCTTCACCATAGCGCCCGGCCGCTTCACGCTGGCCCAGCTGCAGGCGATCCACGGCGGCCTGCAGCAGCTCGCGCTGCCCGAGTCCAGCCGTGAAGTCATCCGTGCCAGCCAGCGCGTGGTGCAGCAAGCCGCCGACGGCGATGCGCCGGTCTATGGCGTCAATACCGGCTTTGGCAAGCTGGCCAACCAGCGCATCAGCAAGTCGCAGTTGGAGACGCTGCAGTTGAACCTGATCCGCTCGCACAGCGTCGGCGTCGGCGAGCCGCTGGCGCCCGAGGTGCTGCGCCTGATGCTGGCGCTCAAGGCGGCCAGCCTGGCGCGCGGCTACTCGGGCGTGCGCGAGGTCGTGATCGACACGCTGCTGGCCGTGCACAACGCCGGCCTGGTGCCTTACGTGCCTTCGCAGGGTTCGGTCGGCGCCTCGGGCGATCTGGCGCCGCTGGCGCACATGACGCTGGCCCTGATCGGCGAAGGCGACATGCTGGTGGACGGCAGGCGCGTGGCGGCCTCGGTCGCGCTGAAAGATGCCGGCATAGAAGCACTGACACTGGGCGCCAAGGAGGGACTGGCCCTGATCAACGGCACACAGACTTCGACCGCACTGGCCTTGCACGCGCTGCTGAGCTTCGAGCCGGTGCTGGAGGCGGCGCTGGTGATAGGCGCGCTGACGGTGGACGCGGCGCGCGGCAGCGATGGCCCGTTTGATCCCCGAATTCACGCGCTGCGCGGACAGCCTGGCCAGATCGACGTGGCGGCCTACTACCGGGCGCTGCTCGCGGGCAGCGCGATCCGCCACTCGCACGTTGACGGCGACGACAGGGTGCAGGACCCCTACAGCCTGCGCTGTCAGCCGCAGGTGGTCGGAGCCTGCCTGGACCAGTTGCGCCACGGCGCGCTGGTGCTGCTGCGCGAGGCCAATGCGGTGACCGACAACCCACTGGTTCTGTTCGACGACGCGGACCTTCAGGCGGACGGCGCGGATCGGGCCTTGCCCGGCCGCGTCGGCGGGGAGCTTGTTTCCGGCGGCAACTTCCACGCCGAGCCGGTGGCCCTGGCCGCCGACGGCATGGCTCTGGCCATTGCGGAGGTGGGCGCGATCGCCGAGCGACGCATTGCAATGCTGATCGACACCGGCGTGTCGCGCCTGCCGGCGTTTCTGACCGCCGAGCCGGGCCTCAACAGCGGCTTCATGATCGCCCATGTGACGGCAGCCGCGCTGGCGTCCGAGAACAAGTCGCTGGCGCATCCGGCCAGTGTCGACAGCCTGCCGACCAGCGCCAACCAGGAAGACCACGTGTCGATGGCGACCTTTGCTGCGCGCCGCCTGCAGGCCATGATCAGCAACACGGCCAATATTCTGGGCATCGAACTGCTGGCGGCGGCGCAGGGAATCGAATTCCTGCGCCCCTTGCGCAGCTCGATTGCGCTGGAGCAGGCCCACGCGCTGCTGCGCCAGACCGTCCCGGCGATGGCGCAAGACCGTTTTCTGGCGCCCGATATTGAACACGCAGGCACTCTGGTGCGCAACGGTTCGCTGTCGCGGATCTTCCGGACGCTGCCAGATCTGCCCCGGCTCTGGACGCCGGGCTGACTCGGTCTACGCCAGGCCTGCGCTGCTGGCGCTGGCCCTCTCCGGTTGAACAGGGGTGGAATTCTGGCCCACCCCGTGGTACGCTGATGGCGTTGGAATTACCTTGATCAACCCAAGCCGGAGCCTGTCCATGCAAACCCGTACTTCTCCAGTTCCTTTTCGCCGCAGCCGCCTGACGGCGGTCGGGTCGGCCGCGCTACTGCTGTGCGGTGGCGTTTTGGCCCAGACGCAGGTCGTCAAGCCTGCGGTGGCCCAGTACTGGATGGACGTTGCCACGATGTCCATGGCCGGCATGGACGAGATGCCATCGATCGGCGGCGGGCTGGGCAACTTGTTGGGCGGCATGGCCGGCGTGCCGGGCATGGGCGGTGCCAGCTTTGGCGCGACCCGCGGCATGATGCCGGGTCGCTGGCTCGATCTGGCCGTGGTCACACAGCGCAAACCCGCCGGAACCGAGGCCATCCAGGCCATCCCTTCGGGTCAGAACATGGGCCCTAGCCTGACCTTGTTGCCGGTCGTCGCGCAACCCCGGACCCAGGGCGAACGCGGACCGCGCGATGCCGGTGAAATGCCCGAGCGGCCCAAGGGACGCATGCTGTTCTACTGGGGCTGCAGCGAGACGGTGCTGGCGGGCCAGCCAAGAGTACTGGACTTTTCCAGCGCCGGGGCGGCGGACTATGGCAAGTTCATGATGGGTCGGGCGGTCCGTGACACCGGCGCCAAGGCAGAGCCCGGACACTCGATCTGGCCGAATGAAAAACATCGTCAGAACGTGCCCAAAGAGGCCTCTCTGATTGGCCAGCACGCGGTCAGCGGCGAGGGCCTTCCCGACAGCCTGAAATTTGCCATTGGCCAGCAACAGGACTTCATGCCACGGCTGGGCTTGGCCAGCGCCGGTGGTGGCGCCTCGGCTACCGCGCTCAGCTGGCAGGCGCTGCCCACCGCGCGCGCCTATTTCTTCAGCGCGATGAGTGGCGGCGAGAACGAAATCGTGATCTGGAGTTCATCCGACGTGCCCGAGCCGGGCTGGGGCTTAATGGACTACGCGAGCAACGCCAACGTCGACAAATGGCTGCAGGAAAAAGTGCTGCTGCCCGCCAGCAAGACCCAGTGTGCCATTCCCGCGGGCATCTTTGCCAAGGCGCAGGGCGCGATGGTGCGCGGCATCGCCTACGGACCCGAGCTCAATCTGGTGCACCCGCCCCGTCCCGCCGACCCGCGCGTCGCCTGGGAGCAGGAGTGGGTGGCGCGTGTGCGGGTCAAGTCCGTGGCCATGCAGCCGATGGGTCCGGATGGCCAGCAGGGCAGCCGCTCTTCGAAGCCGGCAGCCGACAACGCGACGCAGGAGACAGGCGACCGACAGAGCCCGAAGGCCGAGGAGCAGAAGTCACTGCTGCCCGGACTGCCCGATGTCGGCAGGACACTCAAGGGACTTTTCGGGCGCTAGGCCTGCTCTACCGACCTGCCAGATGGACAGCCGCGCCGTGACCGTGCGCACAGTGCTGCGCGAGGCGCTTCCAGCGCTGCTCATTGTGGACGCCTGCCTGCGGCTGTTTCGCCACAAGGTCTACGCGCTCCCCGCTTAGGTCCCATCGCCCCCCCCGCTGATCTGAGCACACCATGCAACACCTCGACATCCGCACGCTGAGCGTGATTGCACTGCTGACGCCAGTCGGCGCGTTACGGCCGTCAATCCTGATAATCTAGCGGCATGGAAAACCTGCGCAGACTCAGCGTTTTGCGTGTCGATCACGAGGCCGGCCTGCCGCATGACAGCGCGCGTGTGCTGGAGCGGGCGGGGTTTGCCACGCGCTCGGTGTCGAGTGGCGAGCAGGCGCTCGAAGTGATCCGTTCCAGCCGCCCCGATCTGCTGCTGCTCGGCCGGGACCTACCGGGGCTGGGCGGCCTCGAAGTCTGCCGGCGCATCAAGGCCGATCCGGCACTGGCCGATGTCGTGGTGATCATCATGTCGGGCGCCGATGCACAGAGCGGGGAGCAGGCCGACTGTTTGAGCACGGGAGCCGACGGCTTCATTGTGCGACCCTTCAGCGAGCAGGAACTGCTGGCGCGGATGGAGGACTTTGACCGCATCTGGCGCCTCGGTCACGCGCTGCGCGAAACAGACGCCGAATTGGGCGCCCTCAAGCTATCGCTGACCCAGCGGCGGATCGCCGAACTAAACATGCTCGAAGATGCGGTCGCCTCGCAGAGAAAAGCCGAAACGACGCTGGCGGCGCTGCGCGAGAGCGAAGAAATCTTCACGCATTTCATGGAAAACAGCCCCATCTATGTCTTCTTCAAGGACGAGAAAATGCGCTCGATCCGCTTGAGCAGGAACTTCGAGCAGATGCTCGGTCGGCCGCTGGACGAATTGCTGGGCAAGAACATGAATGAGCTCTTTCCGTCCGATCTTGCCGCCAGCATGGTCGTCGATGACATGAAAGTCCTGCGCGATGGCAGACAGGTCAGCGTGGAGGAAGAACTGGGCGGGCGCTTCTACTGGACGACCAAGTTCCCTATCCTGATCGACGGCACACCGCGCTTTCTGGCCGGCTACACAATCGACATCACCGAGCGCCGCGCGGCGGATGCGAGGATCGCGCGGCTGGCTGTCCTGTATGCCGCGATAAGCCAGTGCAACGAGGCGATCGTGCGCAGCAGCGGCGAAGCAGAGATGTTTGCGACGATCTGCCGCATCGCCGTACAGTTCGGCGGCATGAAGATGGCGTGGATCGGCATGATCGACCCGCTGGCGCAGACCATCCGCAGCGCAGCCAGCTTTGGTGCGGCGGGCCGGGAGTATCTGAAGGAAATCAACATCAGCACCGATTCCGACAGCCCGATCGGACGTGGTCCGACCGGCACGGCCCTTCGGGAGGACCGGCAAATATGGTGTCAGGATTTTCAGAATGACCCGTTCACCGCGCCCTGGCATGCATTGGCCGCGCGGGTCGGTTTTCGCTCCTCTTCAGCGCTGCCCCTGCACCGCAACGGCGCGGTAGTCGGCGCCCTGATGCTTTACTCGGGGCAGATCAACGCGTTCGACGAGGAGGCGCGCAAATTGCTGGCGGAAATGGCAGCCGACATCAGCTTCGCGCTCGACAACTTTTCGCGCGACGCGGCGCGCGAAAAGGCGCGGGACGAACTGCGCGCGGCTGAGGAGCAGTTCCGCGGCCTGGTAGAGAAGGCGATCGCCGGCATTTTCATCATCCAGGACGGGCGGCTCGCCTATGTCAACCCGCGCTTCGCCGAACTGCACGGCTTTGATTCGGTAGACGAACTCATCGGGCATGAGCGCTATTCGCTGATTGCCGAGCAGGACCGCGGCAGCATGATGGAACTGCACCGCCGCCTGCTCGCCGGGGAGGTGAAAAATCTCAGCGCCGGTTTCACCGCGCTGCGCAAGGACGGCGCACAGGTCGAACTTGGCGTGTCAATCGCCCGCGGCAACTTCCACGACCGGCCGGCGATCATCGGCATGGCGCAGGACATCACCGAGAAAAAGCGTGCCGAGGACGAGATCCGGCGCTACGTCGCCGAACTGGAGCTTGCTTTCATGAGTTCGGTTCAGGTGGCGACGCGACTGATCGAGCTGCGCGACCCCTATACCGCCGGCCACCAGCGGCGCGTGGCCGCGATAGCGGTTGCGATCGGAGCTGAAATGCAATGGAGCGAGCGCCGGCAGGAGGGTCTGCGGGTTGCCGGCCACCTGCATGACATCGGGCAGATCACGATCCCGGCCGAGGTGCTGTCCAAACCCGGCAGACTCAGCACCATCGCCTACCAGTTGGTGCAGGGCCACGCGCAGGCCGGCTACGACGTGCTGAAGGATGTGAAGTTTCCCTGGCCGGTGGCCGAGGTTGCGCTGCAACATCACGAGCGCATCGACGGCAGCGGCTATCCGCAGGGCCTGAAGGGCGAGAGCATCATCTTCGAGGCCCGGATCATCGCAATCGCAGACGTGGTGGAGGCGATGGCATCGCACCGCCCCTATCGGGCAGCCCTGGGCATCGAAAAGGCGCTGGAGGAAATCGAGCGCGGACGCGCGATCCGCTACGACCCGACCGCCGCCGATGCATGCCTGCGCCTGTTCCGGGACAAGGGCTACAGGATCCCGGAATAGGCAGGCTCAGAAATCCATCTACTTCGCGCTGTTCAAGCGCTTCACGCCGGCCACAAAGCGCGCCAGCGTGTCCGACAGTACACCCCGCGGGATCGTGATATCGATCAACTGGAAGCGGCCCCTCGTTGCGATAGCGTGGTCCAGCGCCGCCTTCAGTTCGCCGCGCGTGTTGACCCGGACACCATCACCGCCCATGCCCGCCGCCATTTCAGCAAAGCCCCAATGGCCCAGGTCATTGAACGAGGACTCGGGCTGGAAGGTGCGAAGCATCTCCCAGCTGGCGTTGTTGAACAGCAGCACGATCGGGTCCCAGCCATAGCGCTGGCAGTTGCCAAGTTCCCAGCCGGTCATCTGGAACGCGCCGTCACCGACCAGGATCAGCGGACGCTGGCCGGTGGCAGCCTGCAGGCCCAGGCCCGCGGGAACGCCAAAGCCCATGGTCGCGTAGTAGCCCGGCGCAACCAGCGCCGTGTGCTCGATTTCCATCGCGGTGAACAGGCAGTCGCCCATGTCGGAGGCAATCGGCATCTTCCCGTGCGAAGTCATCAAATCATTGACGGCGCTGGCGATGTCGCTCGGCGTGATCGATGCGCTGTCTGCCAGTAGCCCGTGCGGGTAGGACTGTGGCGTGACTGAAAACACCTTGTCGCCCGAACTGACGCGCTCGAGCATGCGGTCCACCAGCGCCGCGAGCGGCAATTGGGCATAGGTGTGGTAACCGATCGTGACGCGGCCGTCCAGCGCCTGGATCGTCTTGCGCATGTCGATCTTGGTCTCCGACACCGCAAAATTGGTGTCGCAAATGATCTCACCCAGAAGGAACAGGCCGTCCGAGCCCTCGACCAGCTGCGTGACTTCCGGAAAGCCGGCAACACCCATGTACGTTCCTGCCAGCGGCGCATTCTGGTCGGATAGCAATCCGCGCCCCATGAAACTGGTCACCACCGGCATACCCAGGCGGCGCGACAGTTCCGCAACCCTGGCCTCCAGGCCATAGCGACGAACTTCCACGCCGGCCATCAGCACCGGGGCGTTGGCCCCGGCAAGGCGCTCCAGTATCTCGTCGACGCAGGCGTTCAGGGCATCCTGGTCGGTTAACGGCGCCACTTCAGCAAGCACCGCCGCGCAGGGAAAACCGACCATGTCGCGCGGAATCTCGATGTAGACCGGCTCCGACCGTCGCCGGCAGCTCGCCAGCACACGGGCGATGTCGGCCGGCGCCCGTTCGGCGTCATCCAGCCGCACCTGATCGCAGGTGATCTCCTTGAAGATCTGGAACTGCGAATCCAGCGTCTTGGCTTGATGGTGCAGCAACAGGCCGGAGCGCGATTCGCCCTTGCCGGGGCCGCCGGACAGGACCACCAGCGGCGACTTCTCGGCGAAGGCTGCGGCCACCGCATTGACCATGTTCAGGGCGCCCGCGCCATAGGTCACTGCCGCCACCCCCAGACCGCAATGGATGCGCGCCGACGCATCGGCGGCAAAGCCGACTGCCGGCTCGTGCGACAGCGTGTAGAGCGGCAGGATCTTAGACTCTTCGATGATGCGGAAATACGGCAGCGCAAAGTCGCCCGGGATGCCGAAGATCTGCTGCGCTCCGTGCGCCTTGAGTGCGTGCAGCAGCGATTCAATGAGATTCATGCAAACTTGTCTCCAGCGTGGGTTGATGGCCAAATTATGACGCCCGGTCCGCGCAGGAATCCTTCATGACAGCGTCCATCACCCAGTGACCGCGCACTTTTCATGCAAGGCCGAGGATTGCGGCGACAATCCGGTTTCATTTTTCAATCATCCGGGTCAGCCCAGCTCTGTTCATGTCAAGCAAGTCCAACTACGAGGTCCGGTCCGCGACGCTGCGCGACGCCCGGCCGATCGCCGAAATCGATGCCAATGCAAGCCAGAGTTACTGGCGCGAGGCGATTGAATATTGTGAACCCCAGGTCTGTGTCGCGGTCGACGCCGGACAGATCGTCGGTTTTGTCGGCTTCGACCGCTCCCGGGACAAGGCGACGCCCCCCACCACGGGCGAAATCTGGAACATCAAGGTCAGCGCCTCGCAGCTCGGAAAAGGCGCCGGGCTGGCGCTGTGGGACGCCGCCCGCGAGGGTCTGCTGGAAGAGGGTTGCACCACGGTGACGGTCTGGCTGCCGCTGGCAAATGAGCGCGCGCTGCGCTTTTTCGAACTGGCGGGTTTCAAACGCGAGATGAACAGCATCAAGACCGTGCCCCTGGGCACGACCCGGGTCGAGGCGATCCGGCTGAAACGCGCCTTGAACTGATACAGCGCCGCTCAGGTGCGGCGCACCAGCACGCTTCCGATCGAATAGCCGGCACCGAACGAACAGATCACGCCGACCTCGCCTGCCTTGAAGTCCTCGTGGTGGCGGTGAAAGGCGATGATCGAGCCGGCCGATGCGGTGTTGCCGAATTCGTCCAGAATCACCGGCGCTTCGTCGGCGCTGGCATCGCGCCCCAGCAATTTTCTGGCGATCAACTGGTTCATGGAAAGATTGGCCTGGTGCAGCCAGAAGCGCCGCACGCCGGCAGCGTTCAGGCCGTGCGCCGCCAGATGGCTGCTCATGTGCTCGGCGGCCATCGGGCAGACTTCCTTGAAGACCTTGCGGCCCTCCTGATAGAACATCTGGTCGCGGTCATCCTGATCGCGGTCCTCACAGTGCGACATGAAGCCGGCGTTGTTGCGGATGTTGTTGGAGAAGGTCGTCTGCAAACGCGTTCCGATGATCTCGAACGCCCCGGCCGGCGCCGTTTCCAGCCGCTCCAGCAGCACAGCGGTGCAGACATCGCCAAAGATGAAATGGCAATCGCGGTCCTTCCATGCAAGATGCGGCGAAGTGATCTCGGGATCGACCACCAGCACGGCCCGGGCCGAGCCAGTCTTGATCGCATTGACCGCCATCTCGATGCCAAAGGTTGCCGATGAACAGGCCACGTTCATGTCGAACGCGAAACCCTTGATCCCGAGGGCGGTCTGAATCTCCACGCCCATCGCCGGATAGGCGCGCTGCATGTTGGCTGCCGCGCAGATGACGCCGTCAACATCCTGCACCTGGCGTCCGGCCCGCGCCAGCGCATCGCGCGCGGCGGCGACGCCGATCTCGGCCATCAGCGAGATCTCGCTGTCGGGCCGGGGCTGCAGCCGAGGGCGCATGCGAGCGGGATCGAGCACGCCCGACTTCTCCATCACATAGCGACGTTTGATGCCGGAGGCCTTTTCGACAAACTCGACGCTCGACTGCGCGATCGGCAGGCGCGTGCCGGCCGCGATCTCGGCCGCGTGCGCGACGTTCTCCTGCTCGGCGTAGCGGTTGAAAGAGGCGACCAGTTCGTCATTGGTGATGACTTCGGGGGGGATATAGAGTCCGGTGCTACTGATGGCGACACGATGCATTGAGATGATCCTGGATAAGTTCGGGGCCGATGGGGCTCAACAAGATGCTGATTATCGACGCTTTGCCCAGTCCTCGATCCAGACCACCTGCTCGCCCTGGCTGCACCATTTCTCGTAGCGCTGGGCAAACACATCCTCGATCCGGTTGCGCCGCACCTTGAGCGTCGGCGTCACAAAGCCGTTCTCGGGCGTCCAGGGCGTGGTGACGACGGCCAGACAACCGAGCTTCTCGTGCGGCTCCAACCGGCCATTGATGGTCTTGAGGTGCAGTTTGAGCGACTCGGTCAGGGCCTGCCTGGCTTCGGCCGACGCGCATCGTGCGACAGCATCCTGTGACAGCATGACCAGACCGATCGGCTGCGCCAGCGTGGCACCGCTGACGACGCAGGCCTCGACATCAGGATGCATGACCAGCAGGTCCTCGATCGGGGCCGGCGCCACGTACTTGCCCTTGCTGGTCTTGAAGATGTCCTTGACCCGCCCGGTGATCGTCAGGCAGCCATCGGCGTCGATCGCCCCCTTGTCCCCGGTGCGCAGCCAGCCGTCCGCCGTGACGGCCGCTGCCGTCTGTTCGGGCTCACGGTAATAGCCCTTCATCAGCGCCGGACTGCGCATCTGGATTTCACCGGTCTGGGCGTCGATGCGCTGCTCGACGCCGTCGTAGGGCAGGCCCACAGTGCCGGTCTTCGCAGTACCCGGCAATGTGGCGTGCGAAATCGCGCAGTTCTCGGTCATGCCATAGACCTCGACCAGATCAAGTCCGAGCCTGCGATACCAATGCAGCACATCGGCCGGCATGGGCGCCGCGCCGCCGGCCGCGATCCGGCACTGGTCTAGACCCAGGCCCCTGAGTATCTTGCGCCGCACCAGCCAGCCAATCAGCGGCAGGCCGAGCAGCTTTCCAAGCTTCTTCTCCGGCATCTTTGCATGCACGCCCTGCTGGAACTTGACCCACAGTCGGGGCACAGAGAAAAAGATGGTCGGCCTGGCCCGCTGCAGGTCCTGCACAAAAGTGTCCAGCGCCTCGGCAAAGAAGATGCGTCCGCCGTAGCGCAGACAGGCCTGTTCGATCAGCATGCGCTCGGCCACATGGGCCAGCGGAAGATAGGAAATATAGCGCTCCGCCGTGCTCATCGGAACGCGCCGGGTTGCGCTGGAAATGCCCCAGGCGATGGTATTGAAGGTATGCACCACCCCCTTCGGCTGGCCGGTCGTGCCGGAGGTGTAGATGATGGTGCAGATGGTCTCCCCGTCGGGCGTTGGCGAAGCTTTGATCGGCTCGCTGATCGCGATCAGGTCATTCCAGAGCAGCGCCTCGATCGGCGGCGCCAGCGGCAGCGCGATGACCGGCAGCCCGTTGGCAAGGCCGGCCTGAAGATTGCCGGTTGCGTCCATCTTGCCGACAAAACAGGCGCGCGCCTCGCTGTGCGCCAGGATGTAGGCCAGCGCCTCGCCGTTGAATGTCGGATAGATCGGGACCGAGACGTGACCCGCCATCAGTATGGCCAGATCGGCCAGCACCCAATGGGCGCTGTTCTTTCCGATGATCGCAACCCTGCTGCCAGCCGGCCAGCCCTGCGCCTGCAGCCAGCTTGCCATGCGGCGCACTTGGTTGCCGGCCTCGCCCCAGCTGATGTCCTGCACGGCGCCAGCGCCGGTCGGCTGCGTCAGATAGATCTGACTGGCGCGCTCACGTTCCCAGCGGTAGAAACAGGGCAGCGGCAAATCGCCAGCCGACAGGGCAACAGTGCTTGGCATGGATCTCTCCGATCAAAACAAGGCTTCATTTTGATGAAAAGACGCAGGCTGGCAATGGGACTGACCCTAGGTGCCGTGGAAATTCAGGCTTCGCCGCCGAAACGCTTGGTCAGGTTGTCGATGTACTGCTCTATCATTTTTTCGAACTCGGATTCGACCACCGGCGCGACCACCATTTTCATCAGTCCCGGCAACGGAATCGTCAAATCGCCCTTGATCTGCAACACGATCAGGGTCGTCTTCTTCTTCGGCGTGATCTTCCAGCTGCCCGACACCAATGCGTTGCCCTCGCCCTTGACCGGTGTCCAGACCACCGTGCCCTTGGACTTGTCGGAGACGTACTTCGAGGCGTAGATGGTTTGCAGATTAATCTGCGCGATACCGATCTTCGCCATCTCCCATCGGTAGGCGCCACCACCGAGGTCCACCAGCTTGTCGACCTTGGGGAAATGACTGGCCGATGTCGGTACATCGGCGAGCACGTCAAAAACCTCTGCGGCACTGGCATTGACTTCAAAT
>JBMOJJ010000377.1:0-3412 GCA_049315845.1 Rhodoferax sp. | reverse complement strand
ACACTGGCCGTTCCAAAGGCTTCGGCTTTGTGGAAATGGGCAGCGACGCTGAAGCTCAGGCCGCTATCAACGGCATGAACGGTCAACAATACGGTGGTCGTGGACTGGTGGTCAACGAAGCCCGCCCGATGGAGCCACGTCCTCCCCGCACCGGTGGCGGATTTGGTGGTGGTGGTGGTGGTGGCGGCGGCGGCGGTTACGGTGGTGGCGCTGGCGGTGGCCGCAGTGGTGGTGGCGGCGGTTACGGCGGTGGCGCCGGCGGCGGCAGTCGCAGTGGCGGCGGCGGTGGCGGTTACGGCGGTGGTCGCAGCAGCTACTAAGCATTCGACCGGCGGAATACGCCAGAAGAAGATGGAAGGGCCCTTGTGGCCCTTTTTGCATGGTCTGGCGCGCTCCGGGTGAACAATCAGGGCGCGGCCGACGGATCAGTCTGCCGTGCTGCGTGGCTTTCGGGGCCGTCCGGCGAAGAACCTGTCAAAGATCCGGTTGGGAAGCATCCGAAGCAGTTTTGCCACCAGGCCCATTTGCCACGGTATCACCCGGTAGCTGACGCCGGCCTCAATGGCCCGAAAGGCCTTCTCCGCAAAGTCTTCCGCGCGCATCAGGAACGGCATTGAATAAGCATTTTTTTGTGTCAACGGCGTATCGATATAGCCGGGGCACAGAGTCACGACCTTGACGCCGGTGCCACGCAATTCGCCCCGCAGGCACTCACAATAGCTGATCATCGCGGCCTTGCTCGGGCAGTTCGCGCCATGACCGGGAAATCCCCGGATGCCGTTGACGCTGCCGATTCCGACCAGGATGCCGGAACCGCGTTCAATCATCGGACGAAGGAAAGGATGAAAGCTTGCTGCGGTGCCGATGTTGTTGGTGGCGAAAGTGCGGGCAATCACGTCGATGTCGGCCCGCTCGGCCGTGTCCACGCCAACGCTTATTCCGGCACAGGCGATGACGACATCCGGGACGCCCTGGCGCCTCAGGCAAACCTGTCCGACTGCCACAATGCTGTCCGTTATCGAGACGTCAGCAGCGTAGATCTGATAACGGTCGACGTCCCATAGGCGCTCTTCAACCCAGGCTTCGGCTGCAGCGGTGCGGCGAACCACCAGCGCCAGTGAATATCCGGCCTGATAAAACCGCCGGGCCAGCGCCTGACCGAGGCCGCTGGAGGCGCCGGTAATGAAAACGAGTTTGGACATTGGCGTCCCTGGTTCGACCTATGGGGCAGCGGCCGGTTGCATCGTTCCTTTGACATGACCCTGAAGCTGCATCACCCGGTCAGTGTTGTCGAAATCGAGCGCGTCGGCCGTGAATCGATCGTTTCCGCGGATCAGTTCCACCGGCATGTGCGATTTGATGCGCTCAGTCTTCAAGAACGCATGCAGAAACTCACCACGGAATTCACCGCGGGGCTGGAACTGACCGGTCTTGTCTGTCGCCGGCTCTCGCACCACGTGCGCATCGCCAAACAGTTGAACTTCCGACGCGTCTCCGTTGGCCAGCGCCCGCTTGGCCGTTGCCGTGGTCAGGCGACCCTCTTCGCCAAACGAGCGGATTCGGACAAAATCGATCTCCAGTGTGTCGGTGTCCGGGAAGTGGCGCGCATCGGTCCCGACCACTTCACTCTTGAGGCGCCCCGCTTCATCAAAGGTCTTGACAGAGAACTTGCGCATGAAATAGTCGGCCTCGTGCCGCAGGGGCGCTTGCGACTCGGGCAGCGCCAACTGCGGCGTGCTTCGGATTAGCCAGTAGGTTCCCAGCGCCAGCACGCCCATCAGGACGACCGGAAGGTAAAGCGACAATCGCTGCCAAACGGCACGCAGGCCACTGATCACCGCGCAGCCTCCTCCAGCAGGTCAATGTATTTGCCGCTGGCAACCAGCAGCAAATCACAGACCTCCCTGACAGCGCCATCTCCTCCTCGAGTCCGGGTCACATGGTGCGACACCGCCTTGACTTCTGTGTGAGCGTTCTGCGGCGCGCAGGCCAGCGCACAACGGCACATCACGGGAAGGTCGGTCCAGTCATCTCCCATCGCGGCCGCCTGACTCCAGTCCAGCCCCAGGGCATTCAGAGTCTGTTCGGCCGCGGGTCGCTTGTCCTCGGTGCCATAGTGAACGTGTTCGATCCCCAGCGCGGCAAGGCGTAAACGCAAGGCGCTGGAGTCGCGGCCGGTAATGACAGCCGCAGTGATGCCCGCGCGTCCAAGCAACTTCAGTCCGTGACCGTCCAGCGTGTTGAAGCGCTTGATCGTTTCTCCCGTCTCGCCAAAGTACAGGCCCCCATCGGTCAACACACCGTCCACATCAAAGAAGACCAGCCGTATGCCTTGCGCCCTGAGCAGCAGTTCCGGCGCGAAATTGAGCGCCGGCGTCATATCACCTTGGCCCGCATCAGGTCATTGCTATTGAGGGCCCCGCACAGCTGACCGGATGCGTCCACCACCAAGACGCTGGTGATGCAGTGCTGCTCCATCAACTCGGCCGCCTCGACGGCAAGCGCGTCGCTGGCGACGGTCCTGGGCTTGGGGTGCATGACCTGATGGGCGGTGCTGGCTCTCAGATCGATCCCTTTTTCAACCAGCCGACGCAGGTCGCCGTCGGTGAAAATTCCAAGCACCAGACCCTTGTCGTCGACAATCGCTGTCGCCCCCAGGCCCTTGGTGCTCATCTCGCGCATCAACTCGCTGAAACTCGCCTGTGCGAACACCCTCGGAACAGCATCCCCTGTGCGCATCACATCACTGACATGCGTGAGCAACTTGCGTCCCAGTGCACCGCCGGGGTGCGATCTGGCGAAATCCTCCGCCTTGAAGCCTCTTGCATCAAGCAATGCGACTGCCAGTGCATCACCCAGCGCGAGTTGTGCCGTCGTACTCGCGGTCGGCGCCAGATTGAGCGGACAGGCTTCTTTGGTGACCCCGCAATCGAGAAAGATATCGGCGTGATGGGCCAGCGTCGAAACCGCCCTGCCGGCCATCGCAATCAGGGGCGTTCCCATGCGTTTGAGCACCGGCAGGATAGCGGTCAGCTCGTCCGATTCACCGCTGTTGGAAATCGCCAGCACCAGATCGATGGGTTTGATCATGCCAAGGTCACCGTGGCTGGCTTCAGCGGGGTGAACGAACATCGCGGGTGTCCCGGTTGAAGCCAGTGTGGCCGCGATCTTGCGCCCGATATGGCCGCTCTTGCCCATCCCCATAACCACCACCCGACCCCGCACCCTCAGCATCATCTCGACCGCTGCAGAAAACGGCTGACCCAGATGCTGCTTTAGTCCCAGGACGGCCGCGGCCTCGATATCCAGCGTCTCCCGCGCCAGACGAATCGCCTGCTCCGCATGAAATGGCTGCGCCGGGGTTGTTTGGCTTGTCATTGCCCCATTTTATAGATCGCCGCGTGACTTGCTA
>JBMOJJ010000058.1:0-15289 GCA_049315845.1 Rhodoferax sp. | reverse complement strand
CAACCCCGGTCGCAGCCTCACGATCCCGGCGCAGGCGCTAGGCACCGCCGGCACCTCGCAGTTCGGCATGGCCTACGGCACGCCGTCGCAGTCGATTGCGATCAGCATGCTCAAGACCTTTGGCGCCGTGCATGTGCTGTCCAATCCGTCGATCCGCGTGAAGAACACCCAGCCGGCCGTGGTCAGCGTGGGCCGCAACGAACGCTACATCTCGCAGACCTCGTCCAATGTGTCCAATTCCGGCGGCGGCCAGAGCACGGTGTCGGCCAACGTCATGACCGGCAATCTGTTTGACGGCGTGATGCTGGGCGTGATTCCTTTCATCAGCGACGACGGCACCATCAGCCTGACGATCAACCCGGTGCAGACCACGATCAAGCCCGGCAGCACCGATTTGATCAACGTCGGCACCGACCAGAACCCGCAGCGCATCTCACTGCCCAAGGTCGACTTCAAGGGCATCACCACCTCGCTGAGCATGCGCAGCGGCGACATGGTGATCCTTGGCGGCCTGATCGATGAATCCGGCAACCGCTCCAAGTCCGGACTGCCGGGCCTGGCCGAGGTGCCGCTGCTGGGTGAAGCCTTCGGCACTGTCAACCGTACCGTGCGCTCCCGTGAATTGATTGTGGTGCTGCGCGTCCGGGTGCTATGAGTCTGATCTTCGAGGCCCTGAAGAAGGGGCATGCCCCGGCTCCGAGCGCTCCGGTGACGCTGGTGCCGGTGTCGGCGCCGGCCAGCCTTGCGCCGGCGCCAGCAGCGGCCTCGGAGCCGGATGGTGTCGCCGCAACGGCGGGCGTCAGCGCCGCACCGTCGACGCGCCAATTTCCGGTGCTGCTGCTGACCGGCCTGCTGCTGGCCGGTGCCGGGGTCTGGCTCTACGGCGCCGGCAGAGCCTCGAACAGCAACGCAGCCTTGCCGCTGCAGGTCGCCAACGCGCCCGTTGCAGCTCCAGCGCCCGTTGCAGCTCCAGCTCCAGCTCCAGCTCCAGCTCCAGCTCCAGCTCCAGCTCCAGCTCCAGTTCCAGCTCCAGCTCCAGCTCCAGTTCCAGCTCCAGCTCCAGCTCCAGTTCCAGTTCCAGCTCCAGTTCCAGTTCCAGTTCCAGTTCCAGTAAGGATTGCTTTGACGGCACCGGTGCCGGTGACCACAGCGGCGCCGGCCGCGGCACCCGCAGTGACCGCCGCGCCTGCGGCTCAGAAGCCTGTACCAGCGGTGCAGAAGCCCGTGCTGGCACCCGTGGCGGTTCAAGTACCCGCGCCAAAGCCGGTGCTGCGCCAGGCTGCCCCACCGCCGGCTGTTGCGCCCGTGCCTGCTGCCACTGTGGCAGCCGCTACCGTGGCGGCGTCTGCGCCGGCGACTGTGCTGCCGCTGGCCGAGGTCAAACCCGCGCCGCGCCCGGCCGTCAATACCCAGGTTCAGCTCAGCATCGAGGCCAACGCGTTTGACGTGCGCGAAGGCTTCCAGAATTTTGTGCGGCTGCTGCAGACCGGCAAGCTGGCCGAGGCCCAGATTGCCGCCGATCGGATCTCCAGTGCGATGGGCCGCAACCATGTGATGAGTTTGCGCGCGCAGGGCTATCTGGCGCTCAAGAAGGGCGATCTCGGGCTGGCCCGGGGCCAGTATCTGGAGTTGTACCAGTTGCTGCCGGAGGACCGTGAGGCCGGCCTGAACCTGGCCTTGATCGAATGGCGCCAGGGCGACAAGGACGCAGCCTCCAAGCATGTGGTCCGTCTGCTTGAGAAATTTCCCAACGATCCGGAAGTTCAGGCGCTTCACATGAACGTGCGCAGCCCATGAGCGCACCCGGCGTCTACCTTGTTGGCGGTGCTCCTGCACAGGGGGCCGACGCCGATCTGCCGCCGTATGCGGCGGCCTTGGGTTTGCGGTCCAATCCGTTTCCGGTGACGCCCGACGAAACGCACTACTTCTTCACGCCCGAAACCGAGGCCATCTACGAGGAAGTCGCTCACTTCATCGAGATGCGCAAGGGTTTTCTGCTGTTCACCGGCGACATCGGCCTGGGCAAGACCACCTTGCTGCGCCGCTTGCTGACTTCGTTCGACAAGGCGCGCTACAACACCGCGCTGGTGCTGACCAGTTTTCTGGACCAGACCGAATTGCTGGAGACCATTGCGCGCGATTTCGGCCTGCAACTGCCGGCCAATGCCCGGCGTATCGACCATCTGGCGGCGCTGAACCAGTTTCTCTTGGCCGAGTCGGCCAAGGGAAAGATCAACGTGCTGTTCATCGACGACGCGCAGGCGCTTGACGCGCAGGCGCTCGACGTGGTGCGCCAGCTGAGCAACCTTGAAACCGCCCAGAGCAAGCTGATCCAGGTGGTGCTGTGTGGCCAGCCGGAGTTGCTCGAGACGCTGGACCAGCACGGTCTGCGCCAGGTCAAGAGCCGCATCGCGCTGCATCGGCAACTGCAGCCTCTGAGCCGCCAGCAAACGCAGGATTACATCGTGCACCGGCTGACTCAGGCCGGTGGCGCCGACTGCGTCCAGATTGCGAGCGATGGCCTGCAATCGATGCATGAACTCACGGCCGGCTTTCCGCGCCGCATCCACCATCTGATGGACCGCTGCCTGTATGGGCTGATGGCCAGCGACTCGACCCTGGTGGACCGTGCGCTGGTGCTGCGCGCGCAGCACGATCTGGGCTGGCAGGCTTGCGCGACAACGCTTCCACTGGCCAATCCGTTGCCTGCACCGCAAGATGTGGCGCTAGCGCGGCCCTCGGCCTGGCGCCGCCATTCGGCCCTGATCTTCATGTTGCTGGCCCTCAGCATTGCTGCCGCGTTCAGCGCCTGGCGGGTCATCTCGGATCTGCGCCCTTATGCGCCAGACCAGTTCAGCACCGGCGCACCGGAACCGGCGGCAGACGGCCGTCCGGCCCTGATTGCGGCGCCGGACAACTGGAAAAGCGCGCGTTCTGCCTTTGCCGGCCTGGCGACGCTGGACTGGCCCGCTGCCAGCAGCATCGCGGCGCTGACGGCGCAACTGCAAGGCAGCGCGCAAATGCAGCCCTGGCAAGTGGTGCTGGGGCAGGGTGACTGGGTGCAGCCCTGCCAGGCGCGTCCGATGCTGGCCGTGCGTGATGCGCAGGGCGCGCTTTGGCGCATGAGTTTTGTCGAGTCGAAATGGCCGCTGGCGCCGGTCGCGATGGGGCAGTCAACCGCGCCGGTGCAGCAACTGCAGCAGTTCCTGGCGACGCAAGGCCTGCTTGACGGAGCCCAGGTGGATACGATCATGGGGCCGCGCACCGCCTACGCGCTGTCGCAGTTTCAGCGCGAGCAGGGCCTGAGCAGCACCGGGCAGTTCAGCCCCGACACGGCCTACCGCCTGTCCTGTGCTCTGGCGCACGGTCCGAAGTCCGCCGGGAGCAAGGCGCCATGATGGACGCCCGCATTTTCTGGGTCCGCTACATGAATCCGGCCGGCGGCGTGCGCCAGCGCCTGGCGCTGCTGGGCGCCGGCGACTATGCGACCGCGCAACTGCTGCTCGAGCAGCAGACCGGCGCCATCGTCATGCACCTGTGGCAGGCGCCGGCCTGGCTGGCCAGCGTCTGGCATTTTGTTTCACCGCTGCTGCGCCGGCAATGGCCGTATGACCAGCTGGCCGAGTTCTTTCACAACCTCGGAATCATGCTCAAGAGCGGCTTGCCGATCGATGGTGCGCTGGAAGAGCTGGCCAAGGACATCGAGCACCCGGGCATTCGCCGCTTTGCGCTGGATGTGCATGCCAGCGTGGTGGCGGGCAATGCGCTGTCCACTTCGCTGACCCAGTACGAATACCAGATTCCGATGGCGGTGCGGGCGCTGGTCGGCATCGGTGAACTGTCAGGCGGACTGGATCGAACGCTGATCGAGAGCGGACAGCACATCAAGCGCATCCAGCGCATCCGCCAGGACATCGGCAAGGCCCTGATCTATCCGCTGTTTGCCTTCAGCACCATCATGGCGGTGGTGGTGTTCTGGATCTATTTTGTGCTGCCGGAGTTGGCGCGCATGTTTGCGCAGATGGGCGCCAAACTGCCCTCGTACACCGTGGCCACGATGCACGCCATCCAGGGCCTGCGCAACTTCATGCAGGGCGGCTTCTGGTTCAGTGCGGCGGCCCTGGTGGTGGTGCTGGCGCTGCTGCTGCGCAGCGCGCGCGTGCGCTACCAGATCTTTTATGTGCTGTACCGCCTGCCGATCAGCGGCCTGTTGATCAAGTCGTCCTCGCTGGCCTTCATCACCGAGTACATGGCGCTGCTGATCCGCGCCGGCATACCGCTCAACGAGTCGCTCAAGATTCTGACCGCCAATGTGCGCAACCCCTTTTATGCGCGCAGGCTCGAACTTATTCGCGATGGCGTCAATCGGGGCAATTTGCTGAGTGTCGAGATGACGCGCAGCGGCGTCTTTCCGGCCATGGTGACGCGCCTGGTCTCGGTCGGCGAACAGACCGGAACGCTCGATGCCCAACTGCAGATTCTGGCCGACGATTATCGTCAGCGGCTTGAGCACGTGATCGGCTCGCTCGGAGAAATCATGAAGCCCTTGCTGATCATGGTGGCTGGCGGCTTCTTCATTCTGGTGATCGTGGTTTTCCTGCTGCCGGTGTATCAGCTCATTTCGCAGGTCATGACCAAATAAGTTCAAGCTAAGTCCATGTCCCGCTTCCTACTACTCCAAAGAATCCGGCACTCCGGTGCCGGGCCGACCGGCCGCGGCCAGCGCGGCGTCACCCTGCTGCAACTGGCGCTGATGCTGGCGGCGGTCATGGCACTGGTGGTCGGCCTGGGCTACAAGACTTCCGATTTCTTTTCCAAGAACCAGGTGCTTGATTCCGACGCGCTGCTGCGTCTGGCCGACAACCAGTTGCGCCAGTATGTGGTGGCCAACGGCCGTCTGCCCTGCCCGGACCTCAACGCTGATGGCGCGGAAGATTACGATGCTGCCAGCAATGCCTGCAAGACCAGTGGCGGCGCGGCTCAGCAGAAAGGCTACCTGCCCTACATCACACTGGGCATGGCCGACAAGAACTATGTCTACGGCGAAGTGCCTATCCTGTACGGCGTGTACAACGACGGCAACGATGTTGACGGCAGCGGTGCCTCCACCGGCAAGGTCAATCTGGTCAGCAAGACGCAGGTCTTCTTTCCGACCTTTGCGAACAAGACAAACACAGCAAGCAAGATCACCAACCCGCGCAACATCTTTGATTTCTGCGCCTCGCTGACGACGCTGGAGGCGCGTGGCGCCACGGTCGCCAGCTCGGGCCTCACGGTGGGGGCTTTGGCGCCTGGCCGGTACACGGCCGTCTTTGCACTGGCCCTGCCCGGGCAGGCCAATCGCGACGGCCTGGCTGCCGGCTGGTCCGGCGGACCTTCCATCAACGCCCAGTACGACGGTTTGAATGCCACCAGTGCCACCGAATTCGAGTTGCCGCAGAAACAGGTCAGCCCGACTTACGACGACCGCACCGCCTTCCGCGCGGCGGTCGATCTGCGCGACTATCTGCGCTGCGAGGCGATGAACAACTCGATCAGCCTGCTGACCGAAGCGGTGACGATCCAGCAGGAGGTGGAAGACTTTGCCGACGCCAATGACGAAAGCGCCACCATGGGTATTGTGGTCAACGCGCTCGGCATCGCGCTGGCCACCTGGGAAGTGATCCAGGACATCGCGGCCATTGTCTCGGCGTCCGAGCAGATCACCATTGCCTCGGTTGCGCTGGCATTGAACACGGCCCTTTGCCCGCTACCGCCCTGGGTTGCCTGCGCGCTGATTCCGGTCTATGCCACCGCCTTGACCAGCGCCAGCATCGGTATGGGCTTGGCCATCGGTGCTGCAGTCTCGGCCGGCGTTGGTCTGGGGCTGGAGATCGCGGCCACGATTTACTACGCCGACGTCAAGAAGCGCACCACCCGGCCGAACCCGGTCTATAGCCAGTCCGCGACCCCGACCGATAGCGTGACGCATGATCGCCTGACCAAGCTCAAGGACATTTACGTCGCGTCCCGTAATGCTGCGGCGACGGCCTACGCGGCCATCCCGGGCGCGCCAGGTACATCCGTGACGGTGCTCAATGCTGCACAACAGGCGGCCGCGGGCGTGGTCAGCGCCGATATTGCGGCTGTGACCAATGCGCAGCTTGGCAGTCTGCTGTCCAACGTCCTGAACGGAAGTTCGGTCGTTTGCACCGGCGATCTGAGCGGCTGCACCAAGACCCAGGTGCCGGTTCTCAACAGTGGCAGCCCGGCTGCCTACAAGAAGGTCAACCCGGACGGCACGCTTTCCACCTGCGTCCCTGCCGACCACTCACCTTCCACCTGGTGCACGGAAAACGGCTATTCCCAGACGCAGATGAACATCGCCTGGAGCAAGGTAGACCAAGCCACTGGCGCAATTCTCACCTGCACGGCTAGCGCCAGCACGTGCAAGGCGGACGGCTACAGTGCAGCCGGTCAGCCGGTCTTTACAACGGTTTATGTCAGGAATGGCCTGTCCGGCCCCTACACTCCCGGCGTCATTTCTTCCGTTGACAGCTATTACAACGCGCTGGGTCCTACACAGACACAAAATGCGGACGGCACCGTCACCGTGACCCCCGCCCCGTCGGGTGACGTATCAGGGACCCTGAGTGCCAGCAATGCGGTGGTGGGCAGCTTCAACACCTTGCTGGCGGACATTGCAGACTTTGACCTTAAAAATATTGCCTATAAGACAGCGCTGAATTGGGAGGCCGCCAAGCTTGCAGAGTACAACTACGCGGTCGGCTTGCGAAATAGAGCGCACTACTGTTTCGACAACTTTGCTACCGATGCAAGCTGTCGTACGTATGACCCCTACTGGAATAGTTCGTGGAGGCGTGCGGACGGGTTGGATCCTGCTACACACAATGGCTATACGCAGGCCGACTGGGGCAGCACCTGGAGTTATCAAGATGCACCTGCAGCACCCGGGAAAACGGATGCTATTGCGGGCGCTTTGGCTGTCTACAACGATGCAGTTTCAGCCACCAGCGTTGCCAACGGCGTGCGCACGACAGCGCTGGAACCGGTCCAGACCGCCATGGGCAACGCCGGGCTGAGCTCCAGCTGGAACCCGACGCCCAGCACCAGCAGCCTGTGCGGATCGTCCGGCTGCGGCTGGATGACGGGCACCGGCAGCGGGGCAGTCAATGGGCAGGCCAGAACCGCCTCCAGCGACGTCAACAGCTATCTGAACGCCTACGAAACCTACCGCAATACTGATGCCTACGCCTTCAAGAAGAAGGCGGCCGATTCAGCGGCTTCCAATGCCTGGTCAGACCGCAACAGCCTCAAGTCGGCAGCCTGCAGCGTCATCAAAAAATCCTGGGTCGGCGGCGCCTTTACCGACAGTACCCACCACAATCCGACTTTGTGGGATGCGTACTGGAGCAGTCCGACCCTCCCAGGGTCGGACGGCAGGGATGGCAATAACCTGTACGGTGTAAGCTGGTCACCGACATCGCCCGCAACGGTGGTTGTAACTTCCGTGTCAGCCGGCGGTGCCTTGAAATGCGATGGCGGACCCACCACCGCCGAACTGAAGGCCAAATACTGCACGCTAAGCAGCCCCGACTACAACGTCGATGCCTGCAAGCAGTACAGCGACCCCGCGACCAGTACAAAGACGACCCCCATCATTCAGGACCCTGCGGGCATTGTGAACATCTTGATTCAGAAGGGAATTGCGCTATGAAGTCACAGCGCCTGCGCAGTGCCGGCTTTACCATTCTGGAGATGGCGCTGAGCCTGTTTGCAATCGGCTTTCTGCTGTCGGCCGCGCCGCGCCTGCTGGAGCAGGGAACCGTGAGCATGGCGGCCTCGCCCGGGTCGCAGCCGGCCGAGGCGGCCGAGTTGGCGCTGAAGAGTTTTGTGCTGACGAATTCGCGCCTGCCGTGCCCGGCAACTAGCGGCGTCAGCGGTGTTGAAGCCTGCGGCAGTAGCAACAGCAAGGGCTTTGTGCCCTGGAAGACACTGGGCATGGCCCGACCCCTGACCAATGCCAATGGCCATCCCTTTGCCTACGCCCTTCTCAGAGGGACCAATGACCTTGGCGCGCAAACGAATGTTTTCAAGCCCACTTATCTCAATAACACCGGCAATTATTATGCTGCGACCGTCGCCACCGAGAGTGCGGCGCAGTCCAATGGTCTGGATTTTTGTGCCAAGCTGCGCAGCCAGGCATCGAGCGTCTACGGCAGCTCGCTGCTGAGTGTCAGGGATGCGCGCGATCGGGCTAACAGTGCCAAGCAGACCAATGTGGCCTGGGTGCTGGTGGACCCCGGCAGCACCGATCCGGCGTTCAACGGCGACAACAACCCGGCGACGTCCGTGGCCTTCGAGTCGCCGGCGCGCGCTCAAGCGCCCGACTACGACGACAAGGTGACGGCCGGCACGCTGACGCAGATGTTTGCCGACCTGCGCTGCCCGACCCTGCTGGCCGCGGTCAGTGCTGCCGCCCGGGAGGCCGACTTTGCGCAAGAAAACTGGCGCGTGCGCTCCTACTTGTATGATTTTCGCGTTTACCAGCTTCTGGTGCGCCAGCAAAAGGAAACCATGGCCTTCAACTTTCAGTTGATGTCGATTTTTGATGTCTCCTTGACCGTTGCCTTGAGCGCGCTGAATCTGGGGATTGCCTTGGCCGGACCTGCCAGTGCTGGCGCCACAGCGGTCAGCGCGATCAATATGGTCACCAGTATTTCGATGTCAGCCTTCAACCTGAGTAACTCCATTAAGGGCTATAGCGATGCGCAGGACGAGGTCGCCGAGGGCATCACACGCAGAGATGATGCCAGCACCGCAAAAAGCGCCGCCGATGCCTTCCGCACCGCGCGTCGCGCCGAACTGGCGCTGCTGGATGAGCGGGGGTGGTTCGAATGAAGCAGCATCTGATGGGCAGGCGCAGGCAGGCGGGGTTCACCTTTGTCGAGCTGAGCTTCATTGTCATCATCATGGGCATGATTGCGATTGTGCTGGCGCAGGTGGTGCCGGCCATGCGCCGCTCTTCGGCCACCGCCGAGACGGTGCGCAACCTGAGCAATGTGGAGTTGAGTCTGCTCTCGTTTGCCGCCATCCATGGCCGACTGCCCTGCGCCGATACCAATGACGATGGCCTTGAAAACACCAGTCCGTCCTGCGCTGAAGTGGGCAAGCTGCCGTATCGGACCCTGGGTTACAGCAGTCCGCTGGTCAACGCCGATGGCTATGATTTCAAGTACGGGCTCTATCTCAGATCAAGCAACGTTTTGCGCAGTACCGCAGAGCTGGGTAGCGCCATCCAGCGCTACAAGCCGACAATCGGGCCCAAGACGCCTTTGCCGGTCACGCTGGATGATCTGAACTACCCCAATACAAATCATCGGCTCGACTTCTGCCAGGGACTGCGCGCCGGTATCGCCAATGCCGGCACGCCCGACAATCTCTATCTTTATGTCCAGACCCGCAACAGTGTCACCGGCGCTTTGACCGGCAAAAAGAATGTGGCCTACGTGCTGGTCGACCCCGGCGTTGGCGACATGGATCTGGACGGCAAGCTGTTTGACGGCCTGAACGCCACAGCAGGCTCCGCCGGGGAGGAGCCGCACTTCGAGCATCCGAACCGTCAGCAGTCGATGACCTACGACGACCGCGTGGTGGTGGGTTATTTTGACCAGATGTGGGAGGCGCTCGGCTGCTCGGCCAACATGGCGACGGCGGGCCGGGCCATGCCCAATGTCCAGACCACCTTGGGGCTGATCGTGCAGGCCTCGGCAGACTATACCGAGCAGCTTGACATCGCCAAGGACATGGCTTTTGCCGACCAGTTGAACGCTGCCGCCGGGCTGACCCTGGCCGTCACCGGGCTGCTGTCGTCCGGCGCGTCGATCGCCACCGACATTGCCTCGGCCATCAACACCTTTGGCGTGACCTCGGGCGCGTCGGTGGCGGCCGGCATTGCGGTTGGACTGAGTGCCGCTGCCGTGGCCGTGGCCGGGGTCAACCTCGGATACGGTATCGCCAACTACAATAAATTCGTTGACTACGTCAATGATTTTGAAACCTTGAAAAGCACAAAGCTCATTCCCCTCTACAACAGCGTTGAAGACGACGTCAAGGCGGGGATGAACAAGGTCTATTCCGATCAATGACCCTCAACCAGGCATGACCCTCATGAAAAATTGCACTCACTCATTTGCTGCCTGGCGCCGTCAGAGCGGTTTTTCGCTGGTTGAACTCTCGGTGGTTCTGATCGTGGTGGGCCTGATCGTGGGCGCAGTGGCCGTGGGCACCGACGTGCAGCGCAACGCCTCCTACCAACGCCTGGGTTCATCCTTTGTCAACGGCTGGAACCTGGCTTTTCTGTCCTACAAGACCAAGACCGGCGTGGTGGTTGCGGACAGTCAGACAACGCCGACCGGCTATGTGAACCAGAATGTCACAGGCTCCAACACGGGCGGCACCGGCGGCATTGCGGAAATCTGCGACACGTCCTTGCGTGGCTACATGCTGGCGGCCGGTGTCGACATGCCGCAGGGCCGTGCCGAAGGCATGAATACCCGCTACTCCTACCTGGACTCCAATGGCAACCCGCAGGAAATGCAAGTGTGTTTTCGTTCCATTCCCTGGCTGATGGAAACCGCTACGCCGGGCCTGTACGCTGACAAGGTCAAGAACGTGATGGTACTCAAGCAGGTAACGCCGGACCTGGCGCGCTTGATCGACTCGTTGGTGGACACCGCGACCGACGCGCAGTACGGAAAGATTCGCCAGTATCCGTCTTTGGCTAGCGGTTCGAACTACACCAACCCGCCCAAACAGGAGTACAGCCTGAACAACAAATGCGTCCAGGGGACGGGCGACTGTTCCGTCGCGCTTGACGAAGCCCAGGTTCAGACGATGACGATTTACTACCTGATGGACTGAACGTGGCGGGCTTGAGTGCGCCTGAACTGGCGCTCGGCCAGGCGCTGCTGCGTCAGGGGCGTCTGAACCGCTCACAACTGCTTTATGCGCAGCGCCGCCATGAGGTGGCCGAAGGCTCATTTGCCGGGCAGCTGGTGCGCCTGGGCCTGGTCGGCGACCGCGACATGGGTGATGTGGTCGCCGAAGCGCGCGGCCTGGCCTACCAGGCCAGCTTGGCTGCCGGGCAGCCGACGGCCGACGCCGTGGCGCTGTGCCGGCGCGAAATCTGCCAGTCGCTGACTTTTTTGCCCTTGCAGGTCGAGGGCGGACAGCTCACGGTGTGGCTCGGCGAGGGCAACCCGGAGAAAGTCAGCGAGTGGGTGCGGCGACGGCTCGGCCTGCGGCTCGTGTTCCTGCAGGGCCCTTTCTCGGCCGTGATGCAGGCCATCGACAAGGCCTACGCGCCGCTGCGCGACAACGCGCGCGACGCCTTTGACCGCGAGTTGCGCCGTCTGGAGCAGGACGTTCAGGGCAGCCTGGGCACCGAACCGATGATGCAGGCCATGATCACGCTGGCCACGCGCGAGCGCGCCACCGACATTCACATCATCCCCGACGCGCAGTCGCTGCTGCTGGCCTTTCGCATCGACGGCGTGCTGTCGCCGGTGGCGGCGATGCCGCGCCCGCTGGCGCGGCTGGTGTCGGCGATCAAGGTGGCGGGCGGCATGGACATTGCCGACAACCTGCGCCCGCAGGACGGCCGATTCTCCTTCGAGGCCGCCGGCGTGATGCTCGATGTGCGCGTGTCCACCGCCGTCACGCCTTATGGCGAGAGCGTTGTGATGCGGCTGCTGTCCAAGGGCAACTTCATCAGCGGACTCGAGGACCTTGGCTTTTATTCCGAGCATGTGCCGCTGCTGCACCAGTTCTTCACCCAGCCCTACGGCCTGGCGCTGATGACCGGGCCGACCGGCTCCGGCAAGACCACCACGCTTTACGCCGGCCTGAAGCCGCACGGCATGTCGGGCAAAAGCATTCTGACGGTGGAAGACCCGGTCGAGTACGACCTGCCATCGGCCTGCCAGACGCAGGTCAACCGCAAGGCGGGCTATACCTTCGACTCGGCGATCCGGCACTTCCTGCGCCACGACCCCGACATCATGCTGATCGGCGAGATCCGGGACGGCGAAACGGCCGAGGCCGCGATGCGCGCCTCCGAGACCGGCCATCTGGTGCTCTCGACGCTGCATGTGAACAATGTGTTCAGCGTGCCGGCCCGCCTGCAGTCGCTGGGCGTCAGTGCGTTGAGCATTTCGGAGTCGCTGATCGGCATCGTGACGCAGCGCCTGATCCGTCGTTTGTGCCTGCATTGCCGCACGCTCGACACTGCGCCGGTGCAGGACCGGCCCGCATCGCTGCGCAGCCGGCTGGGCGACAGCCCGCTGTACCGCGCGGTCGGCTGCCCGCGTTGCCGTGAAACCGGCTATTTTGGTCGGCTGCCGGCCTATGAGATCCTGCTGGTGGACACCGCTGTTTCGCAGTGGATTGCCGGCGGCGCCGGCCGCCATGCGCTCAAGGGGGTGCTGACGGCCGGGAACCATGTCGGCATGCTCGACATCTGCGCCCGCCGGCTGCTCGATGGCGACACTTCGCTGGAAGAATTCCACCGCGTGTTCGGGGTCTTCGATGAAATGGCGGTGCGCTGAGGCGAGGGCGGCCGCGACCGGCTAGCGCGGCTCTGCCCTGCGCACCAGGTCCAGCTTGGCGGCGAAGATGTAGCCCCTGGCGCGCACCGCCTTCAGCGGTGATTCATCGCCCAGCTTGTGGCGCAGGCGGCTGAGCATCACCTGCAGCGAGCGCGAATCGTAGGCCTGCGGATTCCTGCCGATGGCCTGCACCAGCGCGTCGGTCTTGCTGAAGTGGTCCGGGCTTTCTGCCAGCAGGTGGATCATCGAGGTCTCGGAATAGGTCAGATCGATCTGCTTGCCAGACGGTGAGAACAGGCACATGCCCTTGGTGTCGAGTCGCCAGACCGGCGCGGCATCGACCGAATCCGGCAGACGCCGCGCGACGGCCTTGATGGCGGCCGCCAGTTCACCCATGTCCACCGGCTTGACCAGGTACATGTCGGCGCCGTCGGTCAGGCCCTGGATGCGATCGGCCAGCGCCCCGCGCGCGGTCAGCATCACGATGCCCAGCAGGGGGTCGCTTTGACGCAGGCGCCGCGCGATCGACAGACCGTCCTCGCCGGGCAGGCCCAGGTCCAGCACCAGCACGTTCCAGGGACAGCCGTTCTGCATCGCAGCGTCAAGTTCGGCGCCATTGGCAAAGGGGGTCAGCACGCAGCCGCGCCATGACAGGTTCAGCATCAGATCGTCGAGCAGGTCGGGGTTGTCCTCGACGATGGCCACCGCGATGTCTTTCATGCTTGCTCCTGGTCCAGTTTCAAGCTGACCCGAAAGGCCGCGCCCGGTGCGATCTGATCCGCGTCAGTGGGCAGCAGTCGCACCTGACCGCCGTGCAGGCGCGCTATCTTTCGCACCAGATGCAGCCCGAGGCCGGCGCCGGGTATGTCGCCGACCCTGTCGCCCCGAACATAGCTCTGGAACAGCCGCTTGCGCAATTCGGGCGCGACGCCGTTGCCCTGATCACGCACCTCCAGCAAGGCGGCGCCGTCCGCGCGTTGCAGACGGACCGAAACAACACTGTCCGGCGGCGAATACTTGAGCGCATTGTCGATCAGATTGCTGACCATCACCTTGAGCAGGGCCTCGTCGCCTTGCAGTTCCAGCTCCGGCTCCAGGTCCAGCACGATGCGTCCGGGGCTTGCGCCGAGGCCGGCAGCGGTCTCCCGCACCAGCGCGTCCAGCAGCAGCGCGTGTCTTCGCAGGGGCGGGTTACTGTGATCGAGATGGCTGTGGACCAGAAACTTCTGCAGCAGATCATTGATGCGCGCCACCGCGCGCCGGATACGGTCGTGCCGGAGCTCGACCTCGGGATGCTGCGGCGTCAACAGCTGTAACGATTGCACCGAGCCGTCGATCATCGCCAGCGGTGTCTTGAGTTCATGCGACAGCATGGCAAAAAATTCGGTTTGCTGGCGCATGCTCTCGCGCTCCAGCTGCATCTGATTTTGCGCCCATAGCGCCTGCTCACGCATGCCACGAAGACGCAGGCCTGTCACCAGGTGCAGCACGGTGGCGGTTCCAAGCGCCATGATCTGCGTGACATAGCCGGCAATCACCTCATCGTGCACGATTCCCATCAGCACCGTGCCTACCGACAGCAGCGCAGCGATCCCCAGCAGATTGGCGAACAGCAACATGCCGCCAGCGGCATGTTGCTGACGCCACAGGTGCCAGGACAACCAGACGCCGAGCGGCATCAGGGCCAGCATCATCCAGACCTGGAGGTACATGACCCAGTTGACATAACCGGCCGCCAGCCCGACAAAGCCGACCAGTGGCCACCAGGCGGCGCAGCGGTAGATGCCGGACAGCAGGCGTTGTTGCGGTTCGATCCCAAAGAGCCGGCGAAAGAACGCGGCGCCGACGCCGAATGTAGCTAAGGACATCACGCTCACCAGCGCGTCGCCCAGGCGCGGCGACTGCGGCAGAAGATACTGCGTGACAAAGCCGTCCTGCGCGGCAAACAAGAGCAGCAGGCTGAGCAGGTAGGCCACCGACCAGAACGACAATTCCTCGCGCAGCCAGAGCCAGGAATTGAGGCTGATCAGCAGCACACCCAGGGTGGCGCCGATGATGGCCATCAGCACGCCGTTTTCAAGCGCCATGGTGGCATGAAAATCCGCCGGCGACAAGACCCGTGCCAGCAGGCGCGTCGAACTGGTGGTCTGCACCCGCAGGTAGAGCACCAGCGGTTCAGCCTGCGCCTTGTTCAGCTTGAAGACGAAGCCGCGGTAGTTTTCCTCGCGCTGCGTGAAGGGGAAGTGGTCGCCGCTGCGGCGCTCGAAAAAAGCGCCAGCATGATCCGGGTCCGGCTCATAGAGCCGCAAGTCATCCAGAAATGGCGGCAGCATGGTGAGCCACCATTCGCCTGCGGGCGCGTTCAGCGTGATTCGCAGCCAGTTCGGATGGTTTGAATAGCCGCCGGTGACTCCATTGACCACGGCCCTGAATCGTTCTGGCGGGGCCGCCGCAACGCTCGCAAGACTCTCAGTCCCCTGGGGTTGGCGCAGCTGCTCCATAGCGAGCACAGCCGTTGCCGGCGCCGCCTGTGCGGCACAGGCGCACAGGCAGATGGCGATCAGGGCGAGTAGTTTTTGCAGCATCTGCGTCAGTCAATCGGGTTACGATGTTTGCGCACAGGCTAGCGCGAAATTTGGACCTTCAGCCGAATTGAGTTAACCTCCCACCCCTTGCTGCGC
>JBMOJJ010000057.1:0-15361 GCA_049315845.1 Rhodoferax sp. | reverse complement strand
ATCAGGATGTCGTTTTCGCCAAACCGGCCCCGCTCGTCCAGAACAGCACTGGGCAACACGCCGGGCGGCATCAGGTGGGCAACCCCCTGGTGTGCCAGCACGCCCCAAATCACCATCGCTTCAAAGTCGTTATCGGTCAGCACGCGGCCCACCCGCAGCAGGTGGTCAATCAAGTAACGGTTGGTGGCATAGGCCACGATGCTGAAAGCGCCGTTGTAGGCGCTTTCAAAATTTTTGAGTTTGCGCAGCTCAGGAATTCGCAATGAGTTGCTGGCAGCTATCGAGGGCGCAATGGGCGTGTGGGGCATCGCAGTCTGGCGTGGTTTGATCGCGTGGGTCAGCGTGAAACGAGCGGTATGGCAGCAGGAATTTAACCCCATTTTGGGCCAAGGCAATGAAATCTGCCTCTCCCCTTCAGAATACGCTTTGCCCTTTGGCGGACTTTGCCCGGCAAAGGTTTTTGACAAACCAATCACAACTGCGACTCCAGCGGCAACAAGGACATCAGCCAGACGCCGAGTCGCAGCCACCAAGGGCTTTGTGGCTCTTGGGTCCACTGCTCTGTCTTGCCACCGTGTTCGCTGCTCCACAACAAGTGACCGTCCTGTAACTTGACCTGATAGCTTGACTCGGGCAACTGCTGTTGCAGGCCCTTCACCATTGCTTGTGCCAACGCCGGGTTATCGATTACCAGGCCGATCTCGTTGTTCAGACGGACTGAGCGCAAATCCAGGTTGAGCGAGCCGACAAAGAGGTAGCGCCGATCAAAGATGAAGGTCTTGGCATGCAGACTGACGCGCGACGAGCCTGCGCTGCCGACCAGTTGCCGCCAGCCACTGCCGCGCGGGGCATCGGCACGCACCTCGTACAACGCCACACCCATTTCCAGCAGGGCTTTTCGGTAGTTTGCGTAGCCCGAATGCACGGCTGGCACGTCGGTTGCGGCCAGAGAATTCGAGATCACCTGTACCCGCACACCCTGCTCGCGCAGGCGCCGCAGCATGGCCACACCGTTGACACCAGGCACAAAATACGGCGAGATCAGAATCACCTCCTGGCTGACTGAGCCTACTGCGTTTGATAGCAGCGCCTGCAGCGTATTCAAGCTCTGAGGCCCGATTTCCTGCATCAGTTTGTCGGGTGGATCAGCCAGCGCCTGGGCTTTTCCGGCAAACCAGCGCAAGTCACCCGAGCGCAGTTTTTGCGCAAATGCGGTGTCGCGCACCCGTTGCCAATAGGCAGAGTCCCATGCGACTCCGATGTCGACCTGCGCCGCCTGCAATGCCTGCAGTGCCTGCGGTGGCGGTGCTGCGGCCAAGTGCCCGATGGGTGCGGCCCAGGTGCTGTTCCAGTAGGCATCCAACGAGGCAGCCACCTCAGCCACAACCGGCCCGGCGGCCAGCAAGTCAAGGTCGGCAAATTCCAGCTCTGTGCGACGTTCAAAGTATTCATCGCCCAGGTTGCGCCCACCCACGATGCTCATCTGCCCGTCAGCCACCATCGCTTTGCTGTGCATGCGCCGGTTGGCTTGGCTGAAATTGAGCAATGCGCTGAGCCAACGCGCATGGCGCCAGGCCAGCGGGTTGAACAGCCGCACGTCGATATTGGGATGTTGATCGAGTTGCACCAGCATGGCATCTGGCAGGCCAGCGCCCCAGTCGTCCAGCAACAGCCGCACCCGCACGCCACGCGATGCGGCCAGCCACAGGGCGGCGGCCAAACCGCGTCCCGATTCATCATTGCGCCAGATATAGACCTGGATATCCACGCTGCTTTGCGCCAGCTCAATCAGTGCCAGCCGCGCCGCAAGTGCCTCCAGGCCGCTTTGCAGCGGATAAACCCGAGAGACGCCAGCGTCCAGCGGCGCCAGCAAGGCTGTGGAGATCTTCGTCAGCGCGGCATCTGGCCCAGCCTTCAGCGTCTGGCTGACCGCATTGGGGACGGCTTCAATCGACGCTGTGGCACATCCGACCGTGCACAGGCACAACATTACAGCCATCAGCGCCTGCGCCCGCCGCCCCATCCAGGCATAAATGAACCAGCCCAGACGGATAGTCACAGTAGCATGGCGCCCTGTTTTGCAAGTTCAATGGTTCGACTGGCACGTGGGGTCATGCGGCGGGCGTCAGAAAAAGTACTTCACCGCAAGCGACAGTGCGCCATCGTCTTTTTTGTCGCCAAAGTCACGCCCGTAGCTGACCGAGCCGGCCCACTGCGCGGTGAACTGCTTGTTCAGTGTGGCTTCAGCACGCTGCCAGCTCAGATTGGAGCGGTGTTCCCAGGTCTGCCGAATCTCGCCGGTGATGGCCCAGCCGTCTGACAGGATCACCACCGGCACCAGGCGAATGTCGGTGTTGCTGAACTCGTCGCGACGGCCGTCACCACCCAGCGAGGTGGTTTGCTTGAGGGCCACTGCGGTCAGAAAACTGCGACTCCAGGGCTTGACCGCCAGTGCCGCAAAATTCAACTGATAACGCCCCGTGCCCAAGGCGTCATCGGAGGCCACGGGCAACACCGTCTCGAACGACAGCCCGTAGGTCATGGCCCCAACCGGCACGATCCAGCGCGCCCGGGCAAACAGATCGCCATTGCCAGAGACCGAGACCCCCGGCACTGTGAGTTTGCTGGCCACTGGCAGCTCAAAATTCAGCCCCCACTGGTTGTTGAGCTTGTAGTCGTATTTGGCTGTCCAAGCCTCGGTGCTGCCTGAGGGGTGCAGATTGATCCGCTTGTAGATCAGGTCAGCCCGGCTGTCGATCTCTGCCGGGTTAACGCCACGGGCCTCCTGGGCGTTGGCATTGGCCGCTGCACCCAGGAGCAGGCTGGCCGTCAAGGCAGTGGCGCGAAGTGGTGAGATATTCATGGTTTTCCTTCCAGATTTTGAAATAGGTCGCGTGTTGCGGTGGGGCTCGGCAGATAAACGCGGTCAACGCCACGCCCGCCCGGTCCATGCCATTTCAGTATCTTGGCCAGACCGCCTGTTTCTGGCCCATTGGCCCATTTTGGGCTTGCCAAACCGCTGTGGACGTTGTACAAGCGCTCCCCTAACGCTTGGTTAAACGGCCATACACCGCTTTCATCGCCCGGCGTCGCCAGGGCTCAGGCCTGGCAGCTCGGCTTGACCGTGCTTGCGGCGGTCATGCCGGCGCAAGGCTGACACCGCCGCCCACAAGGCATCGCCCCGCCAGCCCGTTTTGCCAGCCAAAGACGCAGGGCCAAAACGCCACTGCGCCAGATTGGTGACAGCCGTTTGAAATGCCGTGTCGCTACGCCAGCGCAGCTGCTCTTGCGCATTCAAGGTCAGCAAGATCGACGACAGCGCCCGGGCGGCCGCTTGTGCATCGTGGCGGCTACAGGCCTGGCGCATCATCTGCCAATCCCGCGCCTTGGCGTAGCGCCTGCCCAGCGCTTGCAGCAAGGGCACAACAAAGCGCCCGCCACGCCGACGCATGAGCCACATGCTGCCAAGCACCAGGACCCCTGTCGCCGCCACCCAAACCGGCAGAGTGCCACGCTCGGGGGTCGACGAACTGTTTTCAGCGCGCATCAATGGTTCGGCAAACGGGTCGGGGCGCTCGGTGGCGGGCTGAACCAAAAGGGTCAAGCCCTCCAGACGCGTGACGCGGCGGCGGCGCTGTTGCAAATCCCACCAGACGAACTCCAGCGCAGGCAGCGTGACAGCGCCCGCCTGTGTCAATTCGTAGCTGGCCCGGTGCTGCCGGGTCAAGACGGGTGTGGCCGCCGCGTTGGCACGCTGCTCTTGCTGACCTGGCGCGCCAACCCGCACGCGGGTGCCCACGGGCTCGCCAAAGTCCGGCTGCGGCAGCAAGGGCGAGCTGCTGTCGGTGTTGAGTTCTACCTCGCGCTGAATCAGGTCACCCACCTGCCATGAGGCAGACGGACTCGCTTCAGGCAGCCAGCGCTGGCGCAAACTCAGCCGGTTCGCAGCCACAAAGGGTTGAATGTCCTCAGCCCCCACCGGTAGCCGCACCGTCAGGCGCAGCGGCGCGGGCGGGTGCGGCGTGAGCTTCAAGCCGTCGGCCCCGCCAGCCTGCACCACCATCGCGTCCGGCAAGCTGATGCGGATATCGCCCGGCTGTAGCGGCAGCACACGGTAGCGCCGGATCAGGCCGGTCCAGCGCCGGCCCTCAAATTCTTCAAAACGCGAGTCAGGCGACCCGGCAATCTGCTCGACCAAGGCCCCGTCAGCCGACAAGGTGGCAGGGAACTCGACCGGTGCCTGAAACCAGGT
Organism: Rhodoferax sp.; assembly: GCA_049315845.1. Lineage (GTDB taxonomy): Bacteria > Pseudomonadota > Gammaproteobacteria > Burkholderiales > Burkholderiaceae_C > Rhodoferax. The sequence goes on along the minus strand of JBMOJJ010000057.1, from coordinate 11,109 downwards.
GCTTACCCATACCTCCAGCCGCAGCTCGATCGGCACACCGATGTCCAATGTGCCCGGTGAAGCCGCCAGACCCCAGCGCAGTCGTGCCGCTGGCGGTGTCGCCACAGTCGGCGCTGCCCATGCTGTGGCAAAAGTAGCACTCAGCACCAGCGCCAGCACCAGCCACTGGCCCCGTTGCCGCACCCGCAACAGCATCTCGGTTGCTGCGTTAACAATAGCTGTCAGCGCTTGATTCATAAGGGCTAAAGGCCTATTTGACTCATAAATCCGGGCCGACCCAAGTGCCAACTTAAGGCGCTTGGCAGGTGCCATGAAAAGCCGCTTGTGCACATCATCGGTCGGATCGGGTTGGCGTTGCAGCGGCTGGCGCAGAAACCGGCGACTGCGCTTGCAGGGCAAACTTGCGCTGCAAAAAACCAGCCGGACTGGTGTCGAGCCGCTGCAGCCAGAGCTCCGCCACCTCGGCTTCGGTCAGTGGGCGGGGTGGCCCGGGCTTTTTGGCGCGGCGCTGCCTAGGCTGGCTGCCGTCGGCCTCACCTTGGGGGTCACCAGCCTCGTCAGTTTTATTCGACTCGTCGGGCGGGATCAGCCCACGCACCCGCTCGCGGTCGCTGATCGCCTGTGGCCAACCAGGCGCCCGCAGCAAGGCCTGGTCGTAAGCGGCTACCGCCGCGCCAAATTGGCCCAGCCGTGCCAGCATCTGCGCGTGGTTAAACCAGCCCGCCGCCGAGTCACTGCGGGCAAATTCATCGGCTGCCGCTTGCCACTGCCCCGTTTGGGCCTGCGCAATGCCGCGCCACAGTGGGTCGGCAAAATGCTGCGCGGCGCGCGCTGGCTGCCCCTGCTGCAACCACCAGCGGCCCTGCTGGTCGGGTGTCAGCCACCAGCCGACGAAGCGCTTGCCCCAGCCTGGCTCGCTGCCGGGTGCCATCGGTTCTGCCCAGCCTGGCGTGGGCGCCGCACCCAGCCACACCCCCAGCAGGCAGGCGGCCCACAGCACGCCCAGTGCCCGCCCCGGCATCACCCAGCCTCGGCGAAACGACAGCAGCAAGGCCAGCAAACCCGGCCAGATCCACACCACACCAGCATCGCGCCAGCGTTGCGTGGGGTCTTGCGCGAGGGCATCCGCACGGTAACGCGCCATAAGCGCCTGCACCCGTGCCAGATCGGTGTCGTCCTGGCTAGCCGTTACCAGCGCGGCACCGGTGCGATCGCGCAGCGCGCTTAATGCGGCCACATCCAGCCGCGCCAGTTGTGTGCGTCCTTGTGCGTCGGTCAGGTAGCGGCCATCGGCACCCCGTATCGGGCCGCCCTGGGCATCGCCCATGGCCAAAACGATCAGGCGGTGCCTGGATGTGCTCAGCAGCGCCTGGGCGCGGGCAATGTCGTCGGCCGGCCACTCGGCGGTGATGAACAAGACGGTGCCGGGCACTGGTTGGCGCGCCAGCCAGTTCAGCGCAAGTTGCAGGGCCTGCGCTGGTGCCGCACCGGGTTGCGGCATCAGCGTGGTGGACAGGCCGTCCAGATAAGTGGCCAACAGCTTGTGATCTTGCGTGGGAGGCAGCACCAGATGCGCGCTGCCGCCGTACACCACCAGGCCGGTGGGCGCGTCACCGCGTTGTTGCAGCAAGGTGTGCAACTTGGCGCGGGCCCGCGCAAGCCGACTGGGCGGCCAGTCCACCGCGTCCATGGATGGTGTGAGGTCCAGCACCAGTATCAGCGGCGCTTGCTCCTGTGCCAACGGGGCGGCCTCGCGCTGCCAGGCGGGTCCGGCCAGTGCCACACAAAAACACGCCAAAGCCAAGGCCAGCGTGTCTGTGGGTCGCAGCCAACCCGCGCGACCACTGTGCACCAGCAGATGGGGCAGCAGGTGGGCATCGATCACGCCACGCAGGTGTTGCTGGCTGGGCGGGCGCCGCCCCCATATCAAAATAAATAGCGCCAGCAGCAACCCCCACAGGGCCCATGGGCGTAACCAGTGCAAAGGCAGCCAAGTGCTGGCCCAATCAGGCATCGGGGGCCTCCGGCGCTGGCGTGTGCTGCGTCTGATGCCCTGACACGCGTAGTTGGCCTAGCACAAAGAGCAGCAGCAAACCCACGGCCGCAGCCAGCGGCCAGTGAAACAGCGCTCGGCGCGGGCTGGCCGACTCGGTCTCGTAGGCCTTGGTTTCCAGCGCGTCGAGTTCCAGATAGATTTTTTGCAGGCCAACACGGTCAGTGGCGCGGTAGGCCTGGCCGCCAGTTGCCGTGGCCCAGGCCTGCAAGCCAGGCAGGTCGGCCTCGTCACCGGCTTGCGCCGCCGCTGTGCCAATGGCCACGGTGTGGATGCGCAGCTTGCGCTGGGCGGCAATTTCAGCGGCCTTGGCCGGTGGCACCCGGCTGCCGGTGTCACGCCCGTCGGTCAGCAGCACCAGGGTGCGCTGCGGTGCGGTCGATTCGTCAAACACCCGCACAGCCAGCCCCATGGCGTCACCAATCATGGTGCGCCCACCGGCCATGCCGATGCGGGCCTGTGCGAGCAGTTCGCGCACCGCGGCATGGTCCAGGGTGAACGGCACCTGCACATAGGCCTGCTGGGCAAATAACAGCAGGCCGACACGGTCTTGCGCGCGGCGTTGCAGCAGCTCGTCGATCAGTTCGCGTGCGATGCTCAGGCGGTCCACGGGCTGGCCGTCGGCCGAGCGGAAGTCGGTGGTGCGCATGGAAGGCGACAAGTCCACCGCCAGCAGCCAGTCGCGCATCGGCGTGATGCGGCTGATGGGCGGCTCGACCCACTGGGGTTGCATGGCGGCCAGCACCGCCGCACCCCAGGCCAGACCCAGCAGCAGCCAGCCCCACACCCGGTGCGGCAACACCACGGCACCACGGCGCGGCCGCTCACCCGTGCCCAGCACCGCCAAGGCAAAAAACGGCACGCGCAGCGCCGTGCGCCGGGTACGGTACGGCGGCAGCGCCAGCATCAGCACCGGCAGCGGCCACAGCCAGGCCGCACTGCCCTGCGCCCATTCCAGTTGCGCGAGTGCGTCCAGCCACCACAGTTCGTCCAGCCAGGTGCTCATGGCGTGGCTCCGGGGGGCTGATGCTGGCGTATCCATTGCGCCAGCAGCGCCAGCAAGGGCTCCAATTCATCCCAAGGCAGATCGGCTGCGGGTCGGTAGGCCCAGTCAACCAGGCTGCGCCCCGCCCCTTGCGAAAACGCGTGGCTGGCTCCCGGCAGGCTGCGGTCCAGCCAATTGAGCCAGCCCGCGCCCTGCAAGCCCGCCACTTGCTCGCGTGGCGCGTGTGCCAGTGCGAGCCGGCGCACCAGTTCGGGCAGGCGCCGGGCGGCCGCCTCGCGCGTGTTGGGTGATTGAAGTTGCTGGCGCAGATGGTGCAGCTCGGCCAGCGCCTGGCGGCGAAAGCGTCTGGCGTGCCAGCGACGCGACACGCGCCAGAGTGCCCAGATCACGACGGCAACAACGATGACACCTAGCACCAGCCAACCCGCAGTCTGCGGTGCCCACGACGGCGGTGCTGGTTGCATCAGGGGGTGCAGCTGATCCAGCAAAGCCTGCACTTTGGCATCGATTGCGACCGGCTCCGATGGTGTTGGTTCCTGCATACAAAAAAGGGTTCAGTGGCGCACAGCCTGTCAGGTGGCCAGCTTGCGCGCCAGACAAGCCGCTCGCGCTTCCAGAAAGCGCTGAGCCTGTTGATGGCCATCTTCCATGAGCTCCTCGATGTGCTCCAGGCTGCGATCGAGCTTGCTTTCGTAGTCCAGGCGCTCGGACAACTGGCTGGACATCTCGATGAACGGAATGTGGTACGGCCGATTCTCTCCATCCGCAAAACTTTTGGGAATGAGAATGGCACCGTCCAAGCCCGCCGAAGTGACGAACTCGGGCCGGAAGGCACCACGCAAGTAAAGGTCGTTCATCACCGTCAGCGCATCCAACTGCTGGAACAGCGAGACGTTGCCGATCAGTTCGTTGCGGCGGTCGCTGATTTCGTCCGCAGTCGTCGGAACCCGGGTGCTGGTGGTCGGGTTGATTTTGATCACCCATATCTCGTGTGGAATGTTTTCCATACCGACAAAGCGTGCTTGTGCCAGTTCGCTGATCGGCGGGTTGTCGGAGAACAGTCCGTCCCAGTAGGCTGCACCATCAAATTCCACTGCTGGAAACAGGCTCGGCACAGCACACGACGACAGGATGTGTTCAACCCGCAGTGCCTGCTGCGCGGTGCAGAACTTGGCCAACTGGCCGCTGAGCACGTCCACCGCACCCATCAGAAGCACAGGTGCCCGTGCTCGCGGCCCCATCGCCTGCAGGCGCGCGAAGTCGATGTGCTTGTTGAGAAGGCCAGGAAAGTCCACGAAAAGTGGCCGCAGCCCCGCCGTGGACCACCGCAGCAGCATTTGGGCCAATGGTGACGAGGGGCTGATCGACACCGAGGGCAGCAGCCCTGCGTTGGTCATGCGCATCGTGCTGACCACATGATCGTTGAAGGATCGCTCGGCCGGGGTGGTCGCGGCGTTTTCGCGCCAGAACGCCTCCAGGCGCCGCCAGGGCTCTGCATCGCCGTCGGTCAGCGCGCACCAAGCCAGCGCCGCGCAGATCGCACCACCTGAAGTACCCGACAAGCTGACCACTTCAAACTCGTCAAATACGCCTGCCTGCATCAGCCCGCGCAGCGCACCCGCTGTGAACGCTGTCTGGCTGCCACCGCCCTGGCATGCTATCGCTATGCGCCGCCGAGTGCCGTGGCCGGGACTGGGTAATGTCTTGGGCGGGGTGGCCGCCGGGCGTCGGCCGGAGGGCTTTGGCATGGAGCGCGGTGTGGTTGTCATGGCATCTGTCCTTCGAGATTTGAGATTGACGGGGAGATGTATTGAGTAAAAAATTGGGCTACGCGATGAATTTGTGGGGTACGGTGCCTGCGGTATTGACGGCGGTATTGACGGCGGTGCCAGAGGAACCGGTGTTTGAGATGATCATCGCTGTCGAAGAGTTTGCCGCGCCCGCTGCCGCCGACGCTCAGCCACGCCGCGGATTGACCGGCCGGCTGCCAAGCCCGCGCGCCAGTTGCAGCAGTGCCGGCTCAGTGGTCAGCAAGGGCAACACGGCACAACCCAGCTCGGCACGCAAGCCCATGAGTTGGTCCATGCGCGCTTTCGCCACTGCGGTCAGACGCTCACGCACGCCCACATCGGCGTGGTCAATGGGCAACTGCAGCGTGCCGTCACTCACCACCAAATGCACATCGGGCGTGGTGGTGGCGGGGTCGTCCCACACCGGCAGCAGCACCAGATCGTTATGCCGTGCCAAGGCCAGCAAGCGCTGGCGCGTAACAGCGCCCAAACCATCAAAGTCCGAAAAGATGGCAATCACCCCCTGACGCGGGGCTTGCCGGGCCAGCAAGGCCAGTGCAGCGTCCAACTGCTCGGGCGCAGGTTTATATGAAAAATCGGCCTGTAGCCCTTGATTACGCTGCGTAAGAAGCTTCATAAAACGTAGCATCGAACGCCTGCCACGCTGCGGCGCGACCTCATCCAGCCCGGTGTCGGCAATCACTACGCCACCAATGCGGTCGCCGCCCGACAGCGCCCGCCAGCCCCACACGGCGGCGGCTTGTGCCGCCACCACCGAACCCAGTGCGCCTCGGCGCGCAAAAAACATCGAGATGCGTTGGTCCACCACCAGCCAGGTGGGGCGGTCGCGCTCTTCGGCGTACACCCGCAACTGGGTGCGGCCTGTGCGGGCGCTGGCTCGCCAGTCGATGGCCCGCGTGTCGTCGCCCGGCAAGTATTGGCGCAGTTCAATAAAGTCCAGCCCACGCCCGCGCACCCGTGAGCCGTGGCGCCCAGCCAGCAGGCTGCGCGACGATGCCGTTTGCGGCGGCCAGCGCACCCTGCGAGCGCTGTGCTCCAGGGCAGTCAGTTGCAGCCAATCCACATACACGGCCGGGTCTGCTGCCGCTGCGGGCTCAGGCTGGGTGGGCTGCGCCCAGGGCCAGCCAATCCGGCGCGCCAGGTCATGGGCCAGGTTCATGGTGCTGCCACGGCGGCGGCAATGCGGTCGATCACTTGATCGGGTGAAACACCCTCGGCCAGGGCTTCGTGGCTGAGCACCAGTCGGTGCCGCAAACAGGCGTGCAGCATCGCTTGCACATCGTCCGGGCCGACAAAGTCACGCCCCAGCAGCCAGGCGTGTGCACGCGCACAACGGTCTAGCGCAATGCTGCCGCGCGGGCTGGCACCCACCTCGATCCAGCGGCCCACGTCGTCGCCCACGGTGGCGGGTTCGCGCGTGGCCTGCACCAGGTTCACGATGTAATGCTCGATAGCCGGTGCCACATGCAGGGCATGCACGGCCCGGCGGGCCTGCGTCAACTGCTGCAGCAATGAGCCTGCTGCGGTATCTCCATCACCCGTGATGGTGGCAGGTGCAGCGCCTTGCGCGTGTGCCGGGCTGGCCGGGGCCGCCAGCTTTTGCCCTTCCTCTTGCCGCACCAGGCGCATGATGTCGCGCTCGGCATCACGCCCGGCGTAGCCAATCACCACCTTCATCAGAAAGCGGTCGGTCTGCGCCTCAGGCAGGGGGTAGGTGCCTTCCTGCTCGATCGGATTTTGTGTGGCCATCACCAGAAACGGCTGCGGCAGCGCATGGGTTTGGCCGGCCACCGTCACCTGGCGCTCTTCCATGGCCTCCAACAGCGCCGACTGCACCTTGGCCGGTGCCCGGTTGATCTCGTCGGCCAACACCAGCGGGGCAAAGATGGGGCCAGGCTGGAACACAAAGTGCGCGCCCGGCGGGCCGTCCTGGCGGTAGATCTCGGCACCGATCAAATCGGACGGCAGCAAGTCGGGCGTGAACTGCACCCGCGCCAGCCGAGTTTGCAACTCGCGCCCCAATGCTTTGATAGCCCGCGTTTTGGCTAGCCCGGGCAGGCCTTCCAGCAGCACATGGCCGTCGGCCAGCAAGGCGATCAGCAGCGCCTCGATCACCGCCGGCTGGCCAATCACAGACTGCCCGAGCCGCTCGCGCAACCGGGCAAAGGCTGCAAACGGGCTTGGCATCACTGCCCGCCCATGCGGATCGAGCCACCCTCCTGGCGTGGCTTGCATTCCTTGAAGGTGGCCATCAGCTCGGTGACGGCGTCCTGGATCTGGCCGCCAAAAGCCACGCCCATCTTGTTGGCCAGGTCGTTGCTCTTTTGCCCGCCGTGGCGCTCATACGGGTCCATGCGCAGGTTGAAGATCAGCGAGCTGGGCTTGTGGTAATCAAAAAAGCCTTCTCGCGTCTGGAAATGCGACTTCCACGGCCCCACGCGCACTGCGGTGAACTTGGTCTCGTCGTAGTAATACACCACGTTGCGCGCCGATGGGGTGCTGCCGGTCCAGTGCGGCAGGTTGTTCACCCCGTCGATGCAGATGTTGTCGCGCGACTTGAGCTTGCCGCGCACATCGCCGTAACCCGCGGCGGTGGCCAGCGTGGTGAACATGTCCTCATGGGTCTGAATGCCGTTGGAGACGGAGCCCTTGGCAATCTTGCCCGGCCAGCGCACCAGCATCGGCACACGTACGCCACCCTCCCAAGTGCTGGCTTTTTCACCACGGAAGGGGGTGGCACCCGCATCGGGCCACCACGACACCCTGGCGCCGTTGTCGGTGGTGTAAACGACGATGGTGTTGTCGGCAATCTTCAGGTCGTCAAGCAGTTTCAGCAACTGCCCCACATGGCCGTCGTGTTCCATCAGGCCGCTGCCATACACGTCAAACTCGCTGGAGATGTCGCTGGCCAGGTTTTTGGAGGCAGGCTTGAGATGGGTGTAGAGGTGCATCCGGCTCGGGTTGAACCAGGCCAGGAAGGGCTGTTTAGCCTGGGAAGACTGGGTGATGAATTTCTTGGTGCGGTCCAGAAACTCTTCGTCCACCGTCTCCATGCGCTGCGTGGTCAGCGGGCCGGTGTCTTTCACCTTTTGTTTGCCCACCTTGCCAAAACGCGGATCGACCGTGGCATCGTCTTCCTGCGAGGCAGTGGAGTCGAGCACGCCGCGCGGGCGGTAACGGGCGTTGAAGCCGGGGTCTTTGCTCCACATGCGCAGTTCGGGCTCTTCTTCGGCGTTGAGGTGGTACAGGTTGCCAAAAAACTCATCAAACCCGTTCACTGTGGGCAGGTGGCTGTTGCGGTCGCCCAGATGGTTTTTGCCAAACTGCCCGGTGCGATAGCCCAGTTCCTTGAGTATCTTGCCCAGGGTCGGGTCACGCTGGTCGATGCCTACCGGCGAGCCGGGCAAGCCGACGGTGGTCATACCGGTGCGAATCGGCAGTTGTCCGGTGATGAAGCCAGCACGGCCAGCGGTGGAACTGGGGTGGGCGTAATGGTCGGTAAACAAGATGCCCTCGCGGCCAATGCGGTCGATATTGGGCGTGGGAACCATCATGCCGTGGCTGTAAATGCCAACGTTGCTGTAGCCCACATCGTCGGCCATGATGACCAGGATGTTGGGGCGCTGGGTTTGCGCCAGTGCCGAGCCCGCCAGCGTGGCCGCAACAGCAGCGGCCAGCAGGTGCTTTCTCATGGGTAAACGGGTCAATCGCATGGTCTCTCCTTCGGGGGGTTAGCGGCCAAGGCGTTGCCGTATCAAGGGCATGTCGCGCTCAACCTGAAAATAAAAACGCTTCAGTGCTTCGCACAGGTAATTCAGACCGGGCTCACCTGCGGGGGTGGTGAGCAGGCGGTTTTTCGGACACTCGCCCCAACACAGGGACAAATACCGACAGTCGCGGCAATAGGCAGGCAGACGCTCGCTTTTGGCCAGACCGAAAGCCACCTGTTTTTGCGAAAACGCCATATCGCCCTGGTGCGTCTGCAAAATATTGCCCAGCTTGTGCTTGGGGTAAACAAAGTGGTCGCAGGAGTACAAACTGCCGTCGTGCTCCAGCGCCATGGCCTTGCCACAGATCGGTGCGCTAACGCACATTTGCGCCGGCATCTGCAGCGACTGGGCGACTGCCGTTTCAAACAGGTTGACGTGGATGCGACCAAAGTCGTGCGCCAGCCACTCGTCCCAAATGGCGCATAAAAAATCGCCATAGTCGCGCGCATCAACCGACCAGTCGGTCACGATGGACAGCGGGTGACCGGGGCGGCTTCGCTCACTGCCCACTTGCGGCAACTGCCCAGCGTCAATGTCATCGGGTGCCAGCTCGCTGTAAACGCGTGGCTCCACACAAGGCGTGAACTGCACCCGGTAGGTCCCGGGAATGGCGGTCAAAAAGCGCCAGACTTCCAGCGCCCGTTTGGCCACATCGCGATTGACCACACACAGCAGCGCAAACGGCACCTCGGCCTGTGCCAGCATAGCGGCCGCCTGCATGACCTTGTCGAAAGTTGGCGTGCCGCCTTTGGTCGGGCGGTATTTGTCGTGCAGATCGCGCGGGCCATCCAGGCTCAGGCCAACCTGAAAGTGGTGTTGTTTCAGGAAAGAGACCCATTCGGCATTCAGCAGCACTCCATTGGTTTGCAAATCGTTGTGAATGACTTGGCCAGGCTTTTGATACCGGGCCTGCAAGGCCACTACCGACTCAAAAAATGGCAGGCCCATGATGGTCGGCTCGCCGCCTTGCCAGGAGAACACCACCTCGTCGCCGGTTTGTGCCTCAATGTACTGGCGGATGTGCTGCGCCAGCAGACTCTCAGCCATGCGCGCATTGGGTTCATGGCCCAGCAGTTCGGTTTTGTGCAGGTAAAAGCAGTACGGGCAATCGAGGTTGCACAAGGCGCCCACCGGCTTCACCATGGTGTGAAATCGGTAGTGCCGCCCTGCTGGCAGGCGCGGCAGGCGGCACAGGGGTGAGGCGTCTTGCGCGTTAGACATGGCTGTCAGCGCCGCGCCCAGAGCTGGACCCGGGCTTGCTGTGTGGCGCGCGGCGGCGTCTTGTGCCAGAACACCACGCGCTCGATCAGGCGTCGCTCGCCGGGCAGGTCAATCACCCGGGTAGCGCCGCCACGCGGCACGGACTGGCGGACCTCCAACTCGCTCGACTCACCATTGCGAAACTGGATGCGAACGGTGAAAAACTCCACCGGTGCATCCCGCACAACCAACCGGATGGCGGTGTAGGCACCTGAACGAGCGGCCTGGATTTCATCACGGTCCACCCGCTTGCCTGCAGACACCTCACCCAGCAACTGCCAGCCTCGGCCCGGGCGGCCGCCGATTTTGAAATCATCGTCATCGGCGTAAGCGCTGTGGCTGCCCACCGCGCTGACCGCAACAACAGCCAGTGTCCGGCCCAGGTTTTGCAGCGCACTGCGACGGTTGATGGTTGTATTAATCATGTTAAAAAATGGCTGTCATACCAAGTCCCAGTGTGGTCCAGGCCTGAATGCCCTGGGGAGCAATCGCTTTCAAGCCATCTTTGGGAAAGTTGCGCGAGGCAAAGCCCAGCGCGATCAGCTTAGGCGAAAACACATGGACGTACTGCACATACAGCTCGTCTGACAAATGTGCTTGCGGCACACCCACCAGCAGCGTGCTGCCGTTGGCGCCGCCAAAACGCAGGCCTTGCCCGTACTGGATGGCGCTGTTGAGCTGGTCGGCGTAGGTGCGCACAAACTGCAACTGCAAAATGTCTTGCTGCGACGCATAAGCATCCACGGTAAAGCGGTGCGCCCGGATGTTGGAATTCAGCCAGGCGTAGGAGCCATTGGCGCCAAACCAGTAGTTGTCCAGCCCGTTCCCCCAGAACATCGGGTCAAAGCGCTCATAGGTGCTAGTGGCTGGGTCATCCCCCGAGAAACGCGCGTAGTTGTAGGTGAACTTGGGCGCAAACGGAAAGGTCTTGGCCCAGTAACTGCCGCCAACCAGCCAGGCCTGTGCTTCCATCGGATCAACCCGGCCATTCACGCGGCGTATCTGATTGCTTTGGCGTGCGAATTCGGCGCGGAAGCTCAGGTCGGGCAGGCTCGGAATCAGCCCTTCCAGATTGGCCCAGCCGTGCCAGGTCTCCAGCCCGTCGCGACCGTTTTCAATGTAGGCCAAGGGTGCCAGATCGCCGGGGTAAATGGCGGTGGACTTGGGTACCCGCAGCCACGCCAGACCGGCGCGACCTGCCTTCTCGCG
>JBMOJJ010000056.1:0-15416 GCA_049315845.1 Rhodoferax sp. | reverse complement strand
TGCTGCGCAGCCCGATCTCATAGGCTTCCGTCACCAGCGCACTCAGCGGTTCCGGCGCAATCCGGTATTTCTTGCTCAGCCAGTAGGCGACCGAAGCCTGCTGTTTAGGCAAGTCCTGCGGGTCGCTGGCGGTGGCGCGGTCCACCGGGTCGATCTCTCCGGCCCAGACCGACATCGGCGACTGGCGCGTTTGCAGCCAGCTGAAAAGCCTGAGCTCGCCAACCTGACGCAATTCAGGCCGCGCTGTCAACGCGATGATGGCAAAGATCACGGCCAGCCCGATCAGGGCAAAGCTGTTGTGTGTGATTTCAAAGAAACCTTGGGCGATGTCGCCTGCAAAGGTCTTCAGGCCAAGAGTGAATTTCTTGTTCGCTGTCATAGCTCTTCCTTCTTTGGCGGGGGCTTCTGTGCTGCGCTGCATGCAGATGGCAACACATCAGGCACCTCGCTGAGGTTGGTACGTCATCAATTGGCTGTCGCGCCATCGGCGCTTTTGCAGCGAATTGAAAATGCCGGGGTCGGCAGCGGGTTCGGGTTAACCCCTGTTTTGTCAAGGGTAGCGGATTCTATGTGCTGTTTATATATCTAGTCAACCATATAAAAAGCTATTTTTATGCCGAAACAGAAGTTGAATTCGAACGCTCGCAGCTCTAAACTGCAGTTGCCTGTCATACGACGGGCAAGCAGCCGGCAGTAGCCAGTCCCTACCGAAAGGTAGCCGTGATAAAGCGGCCCCGGCGATTTGTGGCAGCAATCTGTTGCTGCCCAGCACCTTGGGACCTTACCCTCCCATCGCGCGAGCCCTGACAGCATGGACCTCGTGTCAGCTGTCAAGCCCGGCAGATTGGCTTCAGGCTGAACTACCGGGCTTTCTTTTTATTGCCGGAGCAGGAGAATTGAGGCGAAAATAGCGCCTCAACCCCGGTCGAAGCATCGGCTGGGATCCTCCTTCTTGTTCGTGTTATCCATGTTCCCTTTCTCCGCCAATCAAAAAACTGCCCAAGTTCCCGAAGCGACCCAAATTCCGGCCAAGACACACGAGCCCCATCCGCTCGATCTGATGACCGGCGGGGCTTTTTCTGCGCACACCTCGAGTGAGCGCACGGCCCGAATCCGGGACTGGCTGGTCAGTTCGCCTGGCGCAGACCAAATGCAGGCGGTTTTCAAGGAACTCAGCGGCAAGGACAAAGGCGCGGCCAAGTTGTTGCGGGAGAAGCTCGATGAGATCAAGCGCAGCAAGGGGCAGGAGTCGATCGCGCAGGAATGGGCCGACAAGGCCCGAACACTGCTGGCGCTGGCTAAACTCAACATCGCCGACGCGATGGCCTGGCAGCGCGACGCCGCCAAGGCCGGGGCGCCGCTGAGCAAGGAGCCGCTCAATACCCTCAAGGCCGAACTGAGTGACCGGGTCAAGGTCATCGAGGATCTGCAGCATCGGGTGCAGGTTCAGCGCGAGGCGGCGGTGCTGCTGGCGCAGCGCATTGAAGTCCTCTCCACCAAGTCGTGGCGCGACGCGCAACTGCTGCTGGAGGGTTTGCAGTCCGATGTCGAACACTGGCAGGGGCAGGCGACAGCCTTGCTGGATGACCCCAACTGGCCCAGTGTCGAGGCCAGGTTTCCGCCGCTGCTGGAGGCCTCGCGAGGCCAGTTGCTGGTGGTGTGGGATGCGTTTCGGGCTGCGCTGGCGCAAGCTTGCGCGGCGGCTGAAGATGTCGCAGCCGCGCTGCCACCGGTCCCCGTCTGGGCTGAGGAACTGCGGCTGGCCCGGGGCGCCGTGGCGGAGGCGGCGCCGCGCCCGAAGCGCGCGGTGGTCGACCCCGAGATCAAGGCGCAGGCCTTGAGCGCGGTTCGCGAGGCGCTGCTGAAACTGGAGCAGGAAGTGGCAGAGGGGCACGGCAAGGCCAGTGCCGGCGCTGCGGCGGCACTGCGTCATGCGTTGAAGGAATTCGGCAGGATCATCGATGACAAGCTGGAGAATCAGGCGCATGCTGCACTGGCCGCGGCCGGCGAACTCGAAGGCTGGCAGCGCTGGCGCGCTGACCAGTTGCGCGAGGAGCTCGTGCAGAAGGCCGAGGGCCTGCTGACGCGCCCCGAGGGCCAGGCCATCGGCGGGCGCAAGATGCAGGAAAACCTGCGCGCGCTGCGGGAGCAGTGGAAGCAGACGGATCAGGGAGGGGTGCCCAATCACGGTTTGTGGAAGCGTTTTGACGATGCCTGCAACGAGGCGCACAAGGTGGTCGAGGCGTGGCTCGAAAAGGTCAAGGCCGAGTCGGCCGAGCACCGGGCGCAGCGTCTGGCGCTGATAGAAGAAGTCAACGCCTGGGCGGCCGAAAACCGCACCGCGCTGGACGATGACTGGAAGGGTTTCAATCGTCTGCTGCATCAGTTTGGCGATCGCTGGCGCGATGCAGGACATGTCGGCGAAAAGCTGTTTGCCGAATTGCAGCCGCTCTGGAAGGCAGCCATCAACGGCGCCAGTGCGCCGCTGGAGGCGCAGCAAAAAAGCAGTCTGCTGGTGCGACAGGCAATGATCGAGGAGGCGAAGACGCTGGGCGACGCGGCCGAATTGCGCATTGACGCGGTCAAGGCCCTGCAATTGCGCTGGCAAGCCGAAGTGCACCGGGTGCCGCTGGACCGGCGCCACGAACAAAAGCTTTGGGATGCGTTCCGCAAGCCGATCGACGATGCCTTCAAGCGCAAGACCGAAGAGCGGCAAAGCGCCGATGCCGCGCTGGGCGAGCGTGATCGAACCGTGCTGGATGCCGCTAAGGCGCTCGAGGCCGCCAATCTGGCCGGTGACGCGCAAGGCATTCGCAGCGCGATGAATGCGCTGGAAGCGGCGCTGCGCGGCCAGGCGCAGGCCAAGGTGGCCGTGCAGGTGGCCGTTGCGGAGGTGAATTCCGCCGTCGATGCGGTGGCGACCGCGCAAACGGTGGCTGCGGCAGCAGTTTCTTCCGAGGCGCAGGAAGCGGGCGAGGGCGGCACTGAACCGGTTTCGGCGCAGGCTCCAGAAGCGCCCCAGGAAGCGCCGAAGCCCGCGCCCAGGCCGGTCGTGGCCGTCCGTGGTGACGATCGGCCAGGCATGAAAAAGACCGAACAGGCGCCGGTCGGTCGCGCTGGCAGACCTGGCGAACGCAAGGACGGGGGCAGGGACAGCGCAAGAGACAAGCCACGCGGTCCGCGCGACGATCGATCGGCGGGGCGTCCGGATGATCGATCCCCGCACCGTGACGCGCGGGACGGACGTGCTGGCCCGGGAGCGGCGTGGCAGGAGGCACCACGTCTGGGCGAGACGGCCTTTCGCGCCCAGCGCGACGCGGTGGAACATGCCCAGATGGCGTTGCGCAAGTTGGCGGCGCAAGCGCACGGGGAGGCCCTGACCCAGGTGCTGGCGGCGTGGGAGCGGCGCGATGCCGCTCAGTTGCCCTCGGTACAGGAGTTTGGCAACCGCGTGAACGCCGCGGTCCGCAATGCATGGAGCAAGGCCGTGGCGCAGCCACCGCAGGGCGACGCCGGCGTTGCCTTGCTGCGCATGGAAATGGCGGCAGAACTTCCGACCCCGGCAGAGCACCTGGATGCGCGACGTGCAATGCAACTGCAACTGTTGACCCGGCGCAATGATCCGCCGCCGGCGCAAACCTGGAGCCAGGATGCGACTCTTGTATTGGGCAGTACCTATGATGCGGGTCTGGCGCGTCGCTTTCAAAATGCTCTGAAAATCCTGCTGAAGCCTTAATCAGTCGAGGGCGGAGATCCAAACTTCGCTCCGCAACACACCTGTAAGGGATGGACTCCAATGGATACTGCTGACGACCTGTTCAAGCGGCTGGAGCAGCTCAACGATATCGGCGCGTCGCTCTCCAGGGAGCGCGACATCACGCCCTTGCTGGAGCGGATCCTGCTGGCGGCCAAAGCGATCACGAATGCAGATGGCGGCACTTTGTACCGCATGAAGGAGGACGGTCACACGCTGCGCTTCGAGATGCTGAGGACCGATTCGCTGCAGATTGCGATGGGTGGCACTTCTGGCGGCGCGATCAGTTTTCCGGACCTGCCCCTGCAGGATGAAGCAGGCGCTCCGAATGACTCGCTGGTCGCCGCCTATGCCGCGATCCACCTGCAGACGGTCAATATTGTCGACGCCTACACCGAGCCGAATTTCGACTTCTCCGGCACCCGGCGCTTCGATGAACGCACGGGTTACAGGTCGCAGTCGTTCCTGGCGGTGCCGATGAAGGACCACGAGGGCGAAGTGATCGGCGTGCTGCAGCTTATCAACGCCCAGGCCCCGGGCACCCAGCAGGTGGTGCCGTTTTCATTGGCGGACCAAAGCCTGGTCGAGTCGCTGGCCTCGCAGGCCGCCATTGCCATCAGCAACCGGATGCTGATGACACAGCTGGAGCAACTGTTCGAGTCCTTCATCAATCTGATCAATCTGGCCATTGACGAGAAATCGCCCTACACAGGCGGTCATTGCCAACGGGTACCGGCCTTGACCATGATGCTGGCCGAAGCGGCCTGCGAGGCAGACGAGGGTCCGCTGGCCGACTTCCAGATGGATGAACGGGACCGCTACGAGCTCAAGATTGCGGGTCTGCTGCATGATTGCGGCAAGATCACCACGCCGGTCCACGTGGTTGACAAGGCGACCAAGCTGCAAACCCTGTTCGACCGGGTGGATCTGGTTGACACGCGTTTTGAAGTGCTGAAACGGGATGCTGAATTGCATGCGCTGCGACAGCAGCTGGCGCTGCGCCCATGCGTGGATCGGCAGGCCGAGGCCGTCATCAGCGCTGGCTGCCAGAAGGAGCTGACCTCGCTTGAGGCCGACCGCGAGTTCCTGCGCGGCGCGAACATTGGCGGCGAGACCATGAGCGAGGCGGCGATGCAGCGTGTGCGCCAGATTGGCACTCAGCGCGTCTGGTGCGACGTCCATGGCGTCGAGTCCGAATTCCTGACCGCCGATGAACTTGAGAACCTGACCATTCGGGCCGGAACCTTGACGTCGGCGGAGCGCAAAACCATCAACCAGCACATCGTGACAACGATCAGGATGCTGGAGCATCTGCCTTGGCCCAAGCATCTGAAGAATGTTCCGGAGTACGCCGGCGGACACCACGAACGGATGGACGGAAAAGGCTATCCGAAGGGCCTTGTGCGCGAGCAGATGTCGGTGCAGGCCCGCGTGATGGGCATTGCCGACATCTTTGAGGCCTTGACGGCGAAGGACCGGCCCTACAAGTCTGGCATGAAATTGTCACAGGCGGTGGCGACCATGAACAAGTTCAAGAGCAACGGTCACATCGACCCCGACCTGTTTGACATCTTCATCAAAAAGGGCGTCTACAAGCGCTATGCACAGGAGTTCCTCGATCCGTCCCAGATCGACGAAGTCAACTTTCAAGGACCGGTGCTAGGCTGAAATCGCAGGCAGGCGTTCAGCGCGAGCGCCAGCCCCGGCATGCAGGCGCAGGATCGACGCGCGCGGCGGCTTGGCGTCACCATCCCAGTCGCTGAGCACGAGGCGACGCAGGCCGCCTCCAAGATCATGTTCGGCCGGCATGTGGGTGTGGCCGTGGATCAGCGTGCTGGCATCGGCCGCAGACAGCCAGTCGCGGGTGGCTGCCCGGTCGAGGTCAACCCGCATCGCGCCACTGTCCCGGGCGCAGCTCTTGAGTGCTTCGCTTTGGGCGCGCATGCCGCGGCCGATCGATTCCCGCTCCGCCAGCGGTTTGGCCAGAAATGCCTGGCGCCACGGTTCGTTGCGGACCTCGGCCCTGAACCGCATGTAGTCGGTGTCTGCCAGGCACAGCGCGTCGCCGTGCGACAGCAGCCAGCGCTGGCCGGCAAAGTCGAGAGCGGTCGGATCGGCCAGCACCGTCATGCCGCAGGCTCCGGCATAGGCCGGCCCGAGCAGGAAGTCACGGTTTCCATGGATGAAATAGAGCGACAGGCGGCGGGCGGCGGCTTGCAGCACCCCGGCGCAACACGCGGCAAGTGACGCTCCCTGATCGGGAGCACGGCCAGCACTCTGAACGGCGCCTTGATCGAACAGATCGTCGCCGACCCAGACTTCAAACAGATCGCCGAGGATGAACACCGCATCGGCCTGCGTGCGCCGCATGTAATCGCGCCAGGCATCAAAGGTCGCGCCGTCGCTGCTCTGCAGGTGCAGATCAGCGATGAAATCAACACGCTGCCAGTGGGCCGGCGCCTGCAACCGGCCCGGCGCCGGGGTGACGCTGTGCGCCGTGGTGTCGGGCACCGCGACGGCGTTCATGTCAGAGCGCTACGGCCTTCTCGATGATCACATCTTCAACCGGAACGTCGTCGTGGTAGCCGCGCCGGGCCGTCTTGACCGCCTTGATCTTGTCGACCACTTCGGTGCCTGCCAGCACTTTGCCAAACACGGCATAGCCCCAACCCTGCGCCGAGATGGCGGTATGGTTCAGGAAAGCGTTGTCGGCCACGTTGATGAAGAACTGTGCGGTTGCCGAGTGCGGATCACCGGTGCGCGCCATCGCAACGGTGTAGTTGAGATTCTTCAGACCGTTGTTGGCTTCGTTAGCGATCGGGCTGTCGCCCCGCTTTTCCTTCATGCCAGGCTCCATGCCGCCACCCTGAACCATGAAGCCGGGAATGATGCGATGAAAGATGGTGTTGTCGTAATGGCCCTTGTTGACGTAGCTCAGGAAGTTGGCGACCGATTTTGGCGCCTTGTCGGAGTCCAGTTCAAGGGTGATGACGCCATAGTTGGCGATGTGAAGTTCGACTTGGGGATTGCTCATGATTTCTTTTCAAGGGTTGCGGAGTTGATGAGAATGGTTGTCTTGGGTACATCGCTGGTGAAGGGCCCGCCGGCGCCGGTCGGCGTGGTCTTGATTTTCTGGATCACTTCAGCGCCACTGACAATCTTGCCGAACACCGTGTAGCCGTAGCCATCGGGCGCCGGCGCATTGAGCATCGCATTGTCCTTGACATTGATGAAGAACTGGGCGGTCGCCGAGTTGGGATCGCTGGTGCGTGCCATCGCGATGGTGCCGGAATCGTTCTTCAGGCCGTTGCCGGCTTCGAGCGGCACCGGGGCACGGGTTGCCTTTTGCTTGAAACCGGCATCGAAGCCGCCGCCCTGAACCATGAAGTTGTCGATCACCCGGTGAAAGATGGTGCCGTCATAGTGCTTGTCCTTGACGTATTGCAGGAAGTTTCCGACCGTCTTGGGCGCCTTGTCGGGATAGACCTCGACCACGAAATCCCCGGCGCTGGTCGCAAACTTGACGCGCGGCGCGTCTTGCGCAAGCGCATTTGCGGCAAAAAAATGGCCCGCAGCTGCAACCACCATGCCCGCGAGCACCGAAAAACGTACTGATTTCATCCAATCACTCCTTCATAAAATATTTTCCACTGGGTTCCGTGCCGCTCCCAGTACTGGCGTCGGGTCGGACCACTTCGGCTACCGTCAGCCACCTCGCCAAAAGTGACGACCATGGTATCTGCCGCATCGGTCCAGCGCAACAGCGACAGGTCCTTGAACTGAATGGCGCGACCCCGGATCTTTTCGAGTTGATGGCGCAAAGCAGGTGTCCATTCGGAAAGCGTCTTGCCGTTGCTGTTGAAATCCGGACTGTAGAAGCTCAGCACCTGGTCCAGGTTGCCGCGCGATTTGGCGCTTTGCCAGCCCGCCAGTGCGGCTTCAAAGGGTTTGCTTTCCGAGCGGGCGGTGTTGGGCTTGATCCAGTGCAGACTCGGCGCGATAACGACCGGCGTGGTGCGGATCTGCACGGTCTGGATGATCCTGGCAAGGTCCGGGTTGGCCAGCACCACGCAACCATCGGTCGCCTGCGGCGCCCGCGAAAACTGGTTCGGAGGTGTGCCGTGCAGCCAGATTCCGCTGCCGGTCTTGCCGCGTTTGCTGTCAAGTTCGTTCGGGTAGTTGATCGGCAACGCTCCCGATCCATAGAATTCCTTGAGGGAATGGGGGGGCAGACTGCCGGTGATGAAGTAGACGCCCAGTGGTGTCCGCAAATCGCCTTCGCTGCGCTTTTCGAAGCCGGACTTTCCGATCGAAACGTAGTAATCGGCGATCAACGTCAGTCCGCTGGGCTGGTTCTGGAACAGGTAAAGGCGCGAGCGGGAAGCATCGACTGCGATCGCATGCCGGTTTCGGACCGACAAGGTCAGAAACTGTGACGGAATCGCCCCGGCAGGCGGGCGTTCACGCAGTGCTTTGAGTCGCATCTGCGATTCGTCGCGCAGTTCGCCAAGGACCGTGGCAGCGATTTTCGGAACCGGCAGTGGAACATCACCCAACGCCTGCACCGATCGGATGCGCGCCGACAGCAGATCTCCGTAGACCAGTTGCGCCAGCTGGAAGTTTGGATAGTCGCGAACCAGGCTTTGCGCGTGATCAAGTGCCTCGCGACTCTTGGCGCCGGCGAGCAGCCGGTAGACCTCGATCAGACGGGCTTCGGCCAGACCTGGATCAACCGGAAGTTCCTGGACCACGCTCTTGGCTTTGCTCTTGGCGCTTGTCTTCTTGTGGACGCCGGCACTGGCGGCGTTCGAGAAGGCGACAGCCACAGCGACACACAGCACGGAAAGACAGCGCCGCATGGAGCGATCGAAGGACGCGTGAAACCGGTGCGTCAGCGGCGCACGCTGCAATTCGCAAGCCGCCATCAATTGCCTGTGGATTCCTTGCTTATCAGCCAGCGATCGCCGACTTTATGAAGTTCAAGCGTTTTGCGGCTTGATACCGAAAGGGCCGCGGCGTGGTAATTCTGGCGGAACTTGGCAACGGCCTGCTTCCCGGTGACCGTCACCTGCAGATTGTCGAGTTTGACGCTGATGCTGGCCTTGCCGACGATGCGGCTGCGGCGGTCCTGCTCCCAGGCGCTGCGGGACTGCTTGCCCGGCGGGTCAAATTCCTTGTCGTAGGCGCCCAGGTAGCCAGCCATGTCCTTGGCGGACCAGGCTCTGGCCCATGCCAGCACCGCCTCCTCTGCAGCCTTCGCGTCTTCGCTGCTGCTGTCGCCAGCCGCAGGCTTGACGGGCGCCGGAGTGCTGGTGCTGGCCGCTGCAGCAGGTGCCGGTGTCACAGTGGCAACCGGGGCCGGTGCCGGTTTGGGCGCGACCGCGACCGGCGGTGCGGCGGCGGGTGCTGGTGCTGGTGCCGGCGATGCTACGGCGGGTGCCGGCACGACCGGGCGTTGGCCCTTGTTGGTCGGACTGAACAATTCCCGAATCAGGGCCAGCTTGGGCGGCACCGCAACATTGGCACCATCGAGCTGAAGAGCCTTGTTGTAGGCCTGACTGGCCAATCTCGCATACACGTCGCCCAGATTCTCATGCGCTGTGGCGTAGCTGGGGTTGGTCCGGATCGCCATCTCCAGAGCCAGACGCGCCTTGTCAAACTGGCCCTGGCCAGCGTACAGCACGGCCAGGTTGTTGTACGGTTCCGGCAGTTCGGGGTAGTCTTCGGTGAGCTTTGTGAAGGTTGTGATCGCTTCTGCCTGTTTGCCGGAACTGCGCTGAATCACGCCTTTCAGAAAGCGCATCTGCGGATCGTTGGGTTTGGTGCTGAGGTAAGCCTCGGCCTTGGTCATGGCTTCGGTCAGTTTGCCGGCCCGCAGCAACTGACTGACGTCAGCTGCTTCATCTGCATAGGCCGGCATTGTCGCGCAGGCAAGCACCAGCGCCAGCAGGCGAATACCGGAGAAAATAGCAGAGTAGGAGAGCTTCATGGCGTCTTGTGATTCCTGCGGTGTGGATGCCCCGCGTGGGAGCTGGGTCAGTAGGGCTTTATACTGGCCGTAATTGTAGCCGAGAGGGTGCTTTTGCGTGCACCCCCAAACAACACCCATGTTACCGTCTTTGTCAAGGCGGCCAAAGTCTGAAAACCCGAATTTCGCCGTCCTGATCACCGATGAGCTTACGCATTTACAACACGCTGAGCCGTGCGCTGGAACCCTTTTCCGCGCTGCAGCCCGGCCATGTCCGGATGTATGTCTGTGGTATGACCATCTATGACCTTTGCCACATCGGCCATGCGCGGATGGCGATGGCTTTCGACGTCGTGCAGCGGTGGCTTAAAGCCAGCGGTTATCGGGTGACCTATGTCCGCAACATTACCGACATTGATGACAAGATCATCAAGCGCGCGCTGGAACGCGGCATCACCATCCGTGCGCTGACCGACGAGATGATCGGGGTCATGCAGTCGGACATTGGCAGGTTGGGGATCGAGCGCCCGACGATCGAACCGCGCGCCACCGAGTACGTGGAACCGATGCTGGGGCTGATCAGCCGTCTGGAAGCCAAGGGCCTCGCGTACAGAGCCCGCTCCGGCGACATCAACTATGCGGTGCGGAAGTTCCCCGGCTATGGCAAGCTGTCGGGCAAGTCGCTTGACGAACTGCGCGCCGGAGAGCGAGTTGCGGTGCTCGACGGCAAAGATGATCCGCTCGATTTTGTGCTCTGGAAGTCGGCCAAAGAAACCGAGCCCGACGATGCCAAATGGGACAGCGCAGCCTTGGGCCATGACTATGGCAAGGGCCGCCCCGGCTGGCATATCGAATGCTCGGCGATGAGCTGCCAGACTCTGGGCGAGACTTTTGATATCCACGGCGGCGGCGTGGACCTGCAATTTCCCCACCATGAGAACGAGATCGCGCAGAGCGAAGGCGCAACCGGAAAGCCGCTGGCCAGTGTCTGGATGCACAACGGCATGGTGCAGATCGACAACGAAAAGATGTCCAAGAGCCTGGGCAATTTTTTCACCATCCGCGAAGTGCTGGCCAAGTACGATCCGGAGACGGTGCGGTTTTTTTTGGTGCGCACGCACTACCGAAGCGACTTGAATTACAGCGACGTTCACCTCGATGATGCGCGCAATTCGCTCAAGCGCCTCTACACGGCGATCAGCCTGGTCAAGCCGCAGCCGGTGCAAATCGACTGGACGCAGCCGTTTGCACAGCGCTTCAAGGCGGCAATGGACGAGGACTTTGGCACGCCGGAGGCGGTGGCGGTGCTGTTCGAGCTGGCGACCGAAGTCAACAGGACAGGGTCGCCGCAATTGTCGGGCCTGCTCAAGGCGCTGGGCGGCTGCATCGGCTTGCTGCAAGGCGATCCGCAGCTGTTCTTGCAGGCTGGAGCGACGCTTGACGAGGCCACCATTGCAGGCCTGATCGCGCAGCGCGCGGCAGCCAAGGCGGACCGCGATTTTGCAGAAGCCGATCGCATTCGGCAACAACTGCTGGCCAAGGGAATCGTTCTCAAGGATGCGGCGACCGGCACCACCTGGGAGGTTGGCCAGTGACGGTTGCAAAGACCACTTCTGCGGCGGCCGCGACTCCGCATTATTGGGAGGACGCGCGCCGTCACCTGATGAAGCGAGACCGCGTGATGAAGCGGCTGATTCCGCAATTCGGCGAGGCCTGCCTGCAGACGCGGGGCGACGCCTTCGTCACGCTTGCGCGAAGCATCGTCGGGCAGCAAATCTCGGTCAAGGCCGCACAGACGGTCTGGGACCGCTTTGTGCTATTGCCGAAAAAGTTTACCGCGGGCAATGTGCTGAAACTGAAGGTGGACGACATGCGCGGCGCCGGATTGAGCGCGCGCAAGGTCGAATACCTGGTGGACCTGGCGCTGCATTTCGACAGCCGTGCGATCCATGCGACGGATTGGGAAACGATGGACGACGAGGCCATCGTTGCCGAACTGATCGGTATTCGGGGCATCGGGCGCTGGACGGCCGAGATGTTCCTGATCTTTCATATGATGCGCCCGAATGTGCTGCCGCTCGATGACGTCGGCCTGATCAACGGCATCAGCCGGAATTATTTTTCAGGCGACGTGGTCAGTCGCAGTGACGCGCGTGAAGTCGCCGCCGCCTGGGCGCCGTATTGCAGCGTGGCAACTTGGTATATTTGGCGCTCGCTGGACCCGCTGCCGGTCAATTACTGAAGATTGCGGGACAGACAGCGGGAAGTTGGAAGTTGAGATTGCGGGACAGACCAAAGCACACGAAGTGAGCGTGCTCTGTCCCAAACTGATTAGAAGGAGCGTTTGTGGCCAAGAAAACATTCCTGGATTTCGAGCAACCGATCGCCGACCTGGAAAACAAGATTGAAGAATTGCGCTATGTGCAGACCGAATCGGCAGTCGACATTTCCTCTGAAATCAACCAGCTTGCGAAGAAGAGCCAGCAACTCACCAAGGATATCTACAGCGACCTGACGCCTTGGCAGATCACCAAAATTGCGCGACATGCGGAGCGTCCCTACACGCTCGACTATGTCGCCGAGATATTCACCCATTTTGTCGAACTGCATGGCGACCGGCATTTTGCGGACGATCAGAGTATTGTGGGTGGCTTGGCGCGGTTCAATGGAACGCCCTGCATGGTGCTGGGCCAGCAAAAAGGGCGCGACACCAGGGAACGCGGCCTGCGCAATTTCGGCATGAGCAAGCCAGAAGGCTATCGCAAGGCCTTGCGACTGATGAAGACCGCCGAAAAATTCGGATTGCCGCTGTTCACTTTTGTCGATACGCCCGGTGCCTACCCCGGCATAGACGCCGAGGAGCGCGGCCAGTCGGAGGCGATCGGGCGCAATATCTTCGAGATGGCGCAGCTTGAGGTGCCGATCATCACGACGATCATCGGTGAAGGCGGCTCCGGCGGCGCGCTGGCGATCTCGATCGGCGACCAAGTCTTGATGCTCCAGTACTCCATTTATTCGGTCATCAGCCCCGAAGGCTGCGCCTCGATTTTGTGGAAGACATCGGAGCGGGCGCAGGAAGCGGCCGATGCACTGGGTATCACGGCGCACCGTCTGAAGGCGCTGGGCCTGATCGACAAGATTGTCAATGAGCCGGTCGGCGGCGCGCACCGTGACCACAAGCAGATGGCCGCGTTTCTGAAGCGTGCGCTGAACGATGCGTTGCGGCAGGTCAGTGACCTGAAGGTCAAGGAGTTGCTGGACCGGCGCTACGAGCGTCTGCAAAGCTACGGCCGATTCACCGATACCAAGGTGACGGCCAAGTAGGGTGGCTTCAGTTCCCGAGCGGCGGGGAGGCGTGTGACAAGCACGATGGCCGGCGCGCTTGCCGCCTTTTCGCCAGCCTTGCCGCTGGCGGTCGCCTACAGCGGCGGGCCTGACTCCACGGCCCTGCTGCTGGCCTGTGCGCAAAAGTGGCCAGGGCAGGTCTGTGCGATCCACATTCACCACGGCGTGCAGGCTGCGGCCGACGCGTTCGAGGCACACTGTCGTGACTTTTGCGCCGGCCTCGGCGTGGCATTGACGGTCAAAAGAGTGGATGGTCGGCATGCGGCCGGACAAAGTCCTGAAGAGGCGGCGCGGCGCGCCCGTTACAAGGCCTTTGAAGCACTGGCGCTTGAGGACTCTGCGCAAGGACGCATCAAGAGCCTTGCCATTGCGCAGCATGCGGACGATCAGGTTGAAACCATGCTGCTTGCGCTCAGTCGAGGCGCGGGCTTGCCGGGTCTGAGCGCGATGCCAGGCCATTGGGTGCGAGCGGGTCTCAGTTATCACCGGCCTTTGTTGCGGGTTCCATCGTCCGAGATCCGCGCCTGGCTCGACAGCCGTGGCGCGGACTATATTGAGGATCCGAGCAATGCCAATGAGCAGTTCACCCGCAATCGCATCCGGGCTCGTCTGCTGCCCGCGCTTCAAGCAAGCTTTCCCGGCTTCCGAGCCACCTTCGCGCGCTGTGCCGCGCATGCGGCGCAGGCACAGCAAATATTGAGCGAACTGGCCGAGCAGGATCTGGAACTGATTGGCACGCCCCCGGTCATTGCGCAGATCCAGCGCTTAAGCCGGGCTCGGCAGGCGAACGCACTGCGTCATTGGCTCAAGACCGCGCACCAGATCGCGCCGAGCGCCGCGCAGATGGCGGAGCTGCTGGACCAGATTGCGGCCTGTACCACGCGCGGCCACAGAATCCACATCAAAGTCGGGCCCGGGTTTGCCGCGCGCCGAGGCGCGGCGCTGCATTGGTACAATCCCTAGGTCTCGCAAAACTATATACCTTCCATGGCATTGATTGTTCACAAATACGGCGGCACGTCGATGGGTTCCACGGAACGCATTCGCAATGTCGCCAAGCGCGTTGCCAAATGGGCACGCGCCGGCCACCAGATGGTGGTGGTCCCCTCCGCGATGAGCGGTGAAACCAACCGTTTGCTGGCTCTGGCCAAAGAACTCGCGCCCGCCAAGACCGACGACGCCTACGGCCGCGAACTCGACATGCTGGCCGCCACAGGCGAGCAGGCATCGAGCGCGCTGCTGGCGATCGCGCTGCAGGCCGAAGGCCTGGCGTCTGTCAGCTACGCTGGCTGGCAGGTTCCGATCCGCACCGACAGCGCCTACACCAAGGCCCGCATCGAATCGATTGACGATGCCAAGGTGCGCGCCGATCTGCAGGCCGGTCGGGTCGTCATCGTCACCGGCTTTCAGGGACTTGACGAATTGGGCAACATCACGACGCTGGGTCGTGGCGGCTCCGACACATCTGCGGTCGCGGTGGCCGCAGCCATGAAGGCCGATGAATGCCTGATCTACACCGATGTCGACGGCGTCTACACGACCGACCCGCGCGTGGTGCCAGAAGCCCGGCGTTTGCGCACGGTAAGCTTTGAAGAAATGCTGGAGATGGCCTCGATGGGCTCCAAGGTGCTGCAGATCCGCTCAGTCGAGTTTGCCGGCAAGTACAAGGTCAAATTGCGCGTCCTGAGCAGTTTTACACCCTGGGACATTGATATCAACGAGGAAGCCACATCCGGCACCCTGATTACTTTTGAGGAAGATGAAAACATGGAGCAAGCCATTGTTTCCGGCATTGCATTTAGCCGCGAAGAAGCCAAGATTTCGGTGCTGGGCGTGCCCGACAAACCCGGCATTGCCTATCAGATTCTCGGTGCCGTGGCAGACGCCAATATCGAGGTCGATGTCATCATCCAGAATATCAGCAAGGATGGCAAGACCGACTTCAGTTTCACCGTCAATCGGGCTGAATACGCCAAGACGGTTGACTTGCTGAAGGAAAAAGTGTTGCCTGGCTTGGGGGCCAACGAGGTTGTCGGCGACACAAAGATCTGCAAGGTGTCGATTGTGGGCATCGGCATGCGCAGCCACGTGGGTGTCGCCAGCAAGATGTTCCGTGTGCTCAGCGAGGAGGGCATCAACATCCAGATGATTTCGACTTCGGAAATCAAGACATCGGTCGTGATTGACGAAAAATACATGGAACTCGCGGTTCGCGCCCTGCACAAGGCGTTTGATCTGGACCATTCTCCGTTCTAGGAAAATTGTCCGGAGTCATGAGATAATCGCCGCTGGATTTTCAGGAAACGTGACCGAGTGGCCGAAGGTGCTCCCCTGCTAAGGGAGTATGGG
>JBMOJJ010000376.1:0-3445 GCA_049315845.1 Rhodoferax sp. | reverse complement strand
CCTATCTGCAGATGTTCCCGTTCTACCGCAAGGGCATGTTCAAGCGGCAGAAATCGTTCCAAAAGTCTGATCGGCTGAGATGACCCCCACGCTTTTCACTTCGTGTAATTCGCTGCCCCCCGAGGGGGCGTGCCTTGCTTGGGGCGGCCCGGCGCTGCGGCAACGATGAGCCCCACACTCTTATCCGCCAAAGAATTGAGCGTTCGCTTCGGCGGCGTGCTGGCGGTCAACAGGGTCAGCTTCGACGTCCGCCAGGGCGAGGTCTTCACGCTGATCGGACCGAATGGCGCTGGCAAGACGACGGTGTTCAATCTGATCAGCCGCATCTACACCCCCACCAGCGGCGAGATCGACTATCTGGGGCCGCACGGCATGCTGAAGCTGACGGCCCAGCCAGCGCAGAACGTGGCCGGCCTGGGGATCGCGCGCACCTTTCAGAACATCGAGCTTTTCGAGCACGCCTCGGTGCTGCACAACCTGCTGATCGGCCGCCATGCCCGGCGCAAGACCGGGCTCTGGCAGGATCTTTTCTTTACCCGGGCGGCGCGCGAGGCCGAGTTGCAGGCGCGCGAAAAGGCGGAAGAGGTGATCGAGTTCCTCGATCTGCAGCACCATCGTGACGCGATGGTCGCCGGACTGCCCTACGGTGTGCGCAAGGTGGTTGAACTGGCAAGAGCCCTGTGCACCGAGCCGAAACTGCTGCTGCTCGACGAACCTTCCTCCGGCCTGAACGTCGAGGAGACCGAAGACATGGCGTTCTGGATTGCCGACATCAAGAACGAGCTGGGCATCACGGTGCTGATGGTCGAGCACGACATGACGCTGGTCTCCCGGGTCTCGGACCGGGTGCTGGCGATGAATCAGGGCGAGGTGTTGGCGATGGGCACACCACGCGAGGTGCAAAACGACCCGGGCGTGATCGAGGCCTACCTCGGATCGGTGGACGATGTCTCTTCGCTTCATCGCAAACCGGCCGCAACGGGAGCAGTTGCATGAGTGCGCATCCGCCGCCGGTCAGCGATTCCCCGGTTCTCAAGCTGCTCAACGTGGAGAGCGCCTACGGCCCGATCAAGGCGATCCGGGGCGTCAGCCTGCAGGTCAGGCGCGGCGAGATTGCCACCGTGCTGGGGTCCAACGGCGCCGGCAAAACCACCATCCTGAAAACGATTTCGGGCATCATCGATCCGCGCAAGGGTTCGATCGAGTTCAAGGGCAACGACATCACCGCGCAGGACCCGGCCTCCATCGTGCAGCTGGGCCTGAGCCATGTGCCCGAGGGCCGCGAGGTGTTCCCGCTGCTGAGCGTGCATGACAACCTGCTGATGGGCGCCTACACGCGCCGCGACCGCGACGGCGTGGCACGCGACATGGAAGCGGTCTTTGGCTACTTTCCGATCCTGCGAGAGCGCGCGGCGCAGGACGCTGGCCTGCTCTCGGGCGGCCAGCAGCAGATGCTGGCGATCTCGCGCGCCTTGATGGCCAACCCGGACCTGATGCTGCTCGACGAACCCAGCCTGGGCCTGAGCCCGAAGCTGACGAAAGAGATATTCGAGATCGTGGTGCGCATCAACCGCGAGCGCGGCACCACCATCCTGCTGGTCGAGCAGAATGCCAACATGGCGCTCAACGCCGCCGACTATGGCCACGTGCTGGAAAACGGCCGCATCGTGATGGAAGACACCTGTGCCCGCCTGCGCGAGAAGGAAGACATCAAGGAGTTCTACCTCGGACTCAAGGAAGACGGCGTGCGCGGCGAGCGGCGCTGGAAAAAGAAGAAAACCTGGAGATAGTATGAACGCCGCGCCGAGCCGCCTCAAGCAAGTGAATGCCCCCTCGGGGGGAAGCGCAGCACGCACCGTGACGGGCGCGGGGGCCATGCGATGAGCCACCTCTGGGACCTCACGAAGATCCGGCCCAACCCCGAGATTGTGCTGCCGGGCGAAACCATCACCGCCGTTTTCTGGAACGCGGTCCAGCAGCGCGGCCCCAAGGTCTGGATGCGCCAGAAACATCTGGGCCTGTGGCGCAGCTGGACCTGGAACCAGACCGCAGACGCGGTGCGCGAGATCGCCGGCGGCCTGCTGAGCCTGGGCTTTGCCAGAGGCGAATGTGCATCGATTCTGGCCAACACGGTGGTTGAATGGGTCTGGACCGACCTGGCCGTGCTGTCCTGCGGCGGCGTCTCCAACGGCATCTACCCGACCGATGCCGCCTCGCAGGTGCACTACCTGTGCGAGGACTCTCGCACCAGCATCCTGTTTGTGGAGGACGACGAACAGCTCGACAAAGCGCTGGAAGTGCGCAGCCGCCTGCCCGCTCTGCGCAGAATTGTGGTGTTCGACATGGAGGGGCTGCACAAGCTCGAGGATGAAGGCGTGATCGGCCTGGACGAGCTGCGCCAGACGGGCCGCGCCTATCTGGCGCAGCACCCCGACGAACTGCAGCAGCGCATCGATGCCTGCATGCCGGAGGATCTGGCGATCCTCGTCTACACATCGGGTACCACCGGCCGACCGAAAGGCGCGATGCACCTGCACGCCGGACTGGTCTACACCGCGCGCGGCTTCAACACGCTGGTCGCGCAGTACGAGAGCGACGAGCGCATGTGTTTCCTGCCGCTGTGCCACATCGCCGAGCGCATGGGCGGCGAGTACTTTGCGCTCTACACCGGCGCCAAGCTGAACTTCGTCGAGAACCCGGAGACCATTCCCGAGAACGTGCGCGAGATCGCGCCCACCGTCTTTACCGCGGTGCCACGGGTCTGGGAGAAGTTCTACTCGGGCGTAATGATCTCGCTGAAGGAGGCCGGCGCCGTGCAGCAGGCGGCCTACGGCTGGAGCATTGCGGTTGGCAGCCAGATCGCAGACCGGGTGCTGGCCGGGCAGCAGGTGAGCGGCTGGCTCAAGCTCAAGTTCCAGCTGGCCCAGTGGCTGGCCCTGAACAATGTACGCAAGCTGATCGGCATTCACCGCGCGCGCTATCTGGTGACCGGTGCCGCGCCGATCTCGCCCGACCTGGTGCGCTGGTACCTGGCGCTGGGTGTGCCGATGCTCGAGGTCTGGGGCATGACGGAGAGCTGCGGTGCCTCCACCGGCGTTCCGGCCGAGCGGATGAAGCCGGGCTCGATCGGCCCGGCGGCCGCGTTCAACGAAGTCCGGCTTGATCCGGTCAGCAGCGAGATTCTGGTGCGCGGCAAGAACGTGTTCGCCGGCTACCTGAACCTGCCGGAGAAGACCGCCGAGACGATCGACGCGGACGGCTGGCTGCATACCGGTGACGTCGGCGTGATGGACTCGGATGGCTACTTCCGGATCACCGACCGCATGAAGGACATCATCATCACCGCCGGCGGCAAGAACATCACGCCGAGCGAACTGGAAAACGACCTGAAGTTCTCGCCCTACATCACCGACGCGGTGGTGATCGGCGACAAGCGGCCCTACCT
>JBMOJJ010000375.1:0-3448 GCA_049315845.1 Rhodoferax sp. | reverse complement strand
TCTCTTCGATGGCTTTCACCAGTTCGTTGAGTTCCATGACCGTCATGCTGTCGAGCGCGGTCAAAAATGCGTCTTTATCGAATGCCATTTTGATTTCCTACAGTTTGTTTGATTACGACATGCAGCGGGCCATCAGGCCGCAACTGCCTCGGTGGGCGCATCCTGCGCGGCACCGCCATTTTTCTCCGCGATCGCGGCCAGCACACGTGCTATGCGCGAAATCGGGGATTGCATCAAGCCCACCAGCTGTGCCAGCAACACTTCCTTGGAAGGAATGCTTGCCAGTTGTCTGACGCCGTTCAGGTCCAGTGCCTTTCCGCCATATGCTCCGCCGCGAATCACCAACTTGTCGTTGGTCTTCGCAAAATCAGCCACCACTCGAGCGGCAGCCACCGCATCTTCAGAAAAGCCATAGATCAGCGGCCCGGTCATCAGGTCGGACACGACTTCAAATCCGCTACCGGCGACAGCACGGCGTGCCAGCGTGTTTTTCAACACACTGAGGTTCACACCATTGCTGCGCGCGCTGGCACGCAATTTGGTCAGGTCAGCGACCGTGATGCCACGGTATTCCGCCATCACGAGCGTTTGAGCTTTTGCGGCGAGGCCAGTCACATCACTGATGACCGCTTCTTTCTCACTGCGATTAAGACTCAAGGTCTACTCCTTCAAAATGTGCCGGTCGGCAAACCGCCTTCAGGCACGCCACATTGCAGCGACCAACTGTTCAGGAAAACCAATTCCATCTGCAGCGGGATCGCCATCTGCGTTGGCTGCTAAGCCCGGGGCGAACCCCTGACCCGGCGATTAAGTGCTGTCCCGTAGCGCTACGGCTTGCACACCAACGGTCTCGGATGGCCCGCCCCTGTCCTGCGACAAGGACGACCCACCACACCAGGCGACTCTCTCGACCCGCCTGAATTTCCTCGTTTAGGCGGCGATGGTCTGCATGTCCACGCGGACACCGACACCCATCGTCGACGAAACTGCCACTTTCTTCAAATAGACGCCCTTGCTTGTGGCCGGCTTGGCCTTGGTCAAGGCCTCCACCAGCGCAACCAGATTGCCCTGCAATTTGTCGCTGTCAAAAGACTTGCGACCAATCGTCGAGTGCACGATCCCGGCCTTGTCGACGCGGAACTGCACCTGGCCGGCCTTGGCATTCTTCACTGCGGTTGCGACATCGGGCGTGACGGTGCCCACCTTGGGGTTCGGCATCAAGCCGCGCGGGCCCAGAATCTGACCCAGCGTACCGACGACACGCATCGCGTCCGGCGCGGCGATCACAATGTCAAAGGGCATGTCACCCGCCTTGATCCGCGCCGCCAGATCATCCATGCCGACGATGTCAGCGCCCGCAGCCCTGGCTTCATCAGCCTTGGCGCCCTGGGCAAACACCGCGACGCGCTTGGTCTTGCCGGTGCCATTGGGCAGCACGACAGCGCCGCGCACAACCTGATCCGACTTCTTGGCGTCAATGCCGAGTTGTACCGCAACATCGATCGATTCATCGAATTTTGCATTGGCGCAGTCCTTGACAATGCCCAGCGCGTCCGTCAGCGGATAGAGCTTGTTGGAGTCGATCTTGCCCTGAAAGGTCTTTTGTTTTTTGGTGAGCCGGGCCATTTAGACACCCTCCACAGTAACACCCATCGAGCGGGCAGAGCCGGCGATGGTACGAACCGCTGCGTCCATATCGGCCGCAGTCAGATCCTTCATTTTGGTCTTGGCGATCTCTTCAAGCTGCGCACGCGTGACCTTGCCCACCTTGGCGGCATGCGGCGTGGCGGAGCCCTTGTCGATCTTCGCCGCCTTCTTGATCAGGATCGACGAGGGCGGCGATTTGATGATGAAGGTGAAGCTCTTGTCTGCGAATGCGGTGATCACCACAGGCAGTGGCAGACCCGGCTCGACACCCTGGGTCTGCGCGTTGAACGCCTTGCAGAACTCCATGATGTTCAGTCCGCGCTGACCCAAAGCCGGGCCGATCGGGGGGGATGGGTTGGCCTTGCCAGCTGGTACTTGCAGCTTTACAAAACCGACGATTTTTTTCGCCATACTTTGCTCCTTGCGGGTCATAACGCCCTGGCCTTGCAGTCAATCTGCAGGCCCTGGCTCCCCGGGGTTAACGACTCACTGTCTACATTCGCACCGAGTCGGGAAATGCGAACACTCTAATCAGTTGAGGACAGAGCAAATTTGCTGCGCAAATCTTGGTCTGTCCCGCAATCTCTCAGCCTAGTCGAGGACAGAGCAAATTTGCTGCGCAAATCTTGGTCTGTCCCACGATCTCTCACGTCTTCTCAATCTGAGAAAACTCCAGTTCCACCGGCGTGGCGCGGCCGAAAATTGTCACCGCCACGCGCACCTTGCTCTTCTCGTAATTGACATCTTCCACCGAGCCATTGAAATCCGTGAACGGACCGTCCTTCACACGCACAAACTCGCCCACCACGAATTCAACCTTGTGGCGAGGCTTCTCGGTCCCTTCCTGCATCTGGGAAACGATCTTCTTGACTTCGGTTTCCGAAATGGGGGACGGCCGGGTCTTGGCGCCGCCGACAAATCCGGTGACCTTGTTGGTGTGCTTGACCAGATGCCAGGTGTCATCGTCCATCACCATCTCGACCAGCACGTAGCCTGGAAAGAATTTGCGTTCGGTGGTTTTCTTCTGCCCGTTCTTGATCTCGACCACTTCCTCCATGGGGACCAGAATACGGCCAAACTTTTCCTGCATGCCGGAACGGCTGATGCGCTCGATGATGTTGCGTTCGACGGCCTTTTCCATGCCCGAGTAAGCGTGCACCACATACCAGCGCAGGTCGGGATTGGTCGGCGCAGTCGCCAGCACTTGCGCTGCCGCAATGGGCTCGACCGGCGGGGTTTCTACAGCATCATTCATTACTTTTTCCACCCCAGAATCAAGTCGTAAAACAGCCATTCAAGCGTCTTGTCGGTAATCCATAGAAACAGCGCCATCACCAGCACAAAAGCAAAAACATAGGCTGTCATCTGGATCGCCTCCTTGCGCGCCGGCCAGACGACCTTCTTGACCTCGCGCCAGGCGTCGTGACCAAATGCGTAGAGCGCCTTTCCGGACTCGGAGGTGAAGAACACAACCACCGCCGCCGCAAGACCCGCCAGCAACGCGCCCCACTGAGCCAGTTGCCCCTGCTTGCCCAGCATATAGTAGGCCGCCAGCGCCGCTACAACCAAGGCTGCAGCCGCGGCAAGTTTGGCCTTATCGGCTCCGGTACTGACAGTTTGAACTTGTGGGGTGGCCATTTTTCTCTATCTCGCGCATCTACTTCAAATCAAAACCCAGATGTCCTTGCGGACACTGAGGCCAGCCATTCAAATGGCCGGCCGGGGATCCACCTTCTCTCTACAGTCCGGTGGCAGGGGCGGAAGGAATCGAACCATCAACCTTCGGTTTTGGAGACCGACG
>JBMOJJ010000374.1:0-3470 GCA_049315845.1 Rhodoferax sp. | reverse complement strand
GCTTCTTGAGCGCCAGGATCATGTGGGCCATCTGCTCCACAATCACCGGCGCCACGCCCTCGGAGGGCTCATCCAGCAAGACCAGGTAGGGGTTGCCCATCAGCGTGCGGGCCACGGTCAGCATCTGCTGCTCACCACCGCTCATGCTGCCACCCATCCGGTTGGGCATCTCACCCAGGTTGGGGAACAGGCGGAACAGACGTTCGGGCGTCCACAGTGGAGCGTCGCTGCCGTCGGCCCAGCGCCGTGGCGGCTGCTGCCCGACGCTCAGGTTTTCCATCACGGTGAGGTCGGTAAAGATGCGGCGGTCTTCCGGCACATAGCCCAGGCCCATGCGCGCCGCGTGGTGCGGCTCGCTGCTGGAGATATCGTGCCCCAGAAAGCTCACGCTGCCGCGCCGCTTGGACAGCATCCCGATCAGCGCCTTGAGCGTGGTGGATTTCCCGGCGCCGTTGCGTCCCATCAGCGCCACGACCTCGCCGCGCTGCACCTTCAGGTCGACGTCGAACAGGATTTGCGCCGCGCCGTACCAGGCCGCAAGCCCGCGCGCTTCAAGCAGGGTTTGGGCGGATGCGGACATCAGGCTTTCTCCCCGGCCACTTCGGCGCTGAGCTTCTCGAACGTCTTGCCGCTGCCAAAGTAGACCTCCTGCACCTTCGGATGGTCGCGGATCTCCAGCGGCCCGCCCTCGGCAATCAGGCGCCCGCGCGCCAGCACGATGATCCGGTCCGCGTAGGCAAACACAACGTCCATGCTGTGCTCGGTGAACAGAACCGACATGCCGCGGTCGACGACCAGCTGCTTGGTCAGCGCCATCAGGTCGTTGCGCTCCCTCGGCGCCATGCCGGCGGTGGGCTCGTCCATCAGCAGCAGCTTCGGGCTGTTGGCCATCGCAATCGCAAGTTCGACACGCTTGACGTCGCCGTAGGCCAGAACGTTGCAGGAGCGCTCGGCCTGCGCGCTCATCCCGACCAGTTCCAGCACCGCCATCGCTTCGTCGCGCCGGTACTGCGCGGCACGCCGCCACATCGAGAACAGCTTGTCGTGCTGCGACAGCAGCGCCATCTGCACGTTCTCCAGCACCGTCAAGGAGGCAAAGGTCTCGGCGATCTGGAACGTGCGGCCAACGCCCCGATGCCATATTTCGCGCGGCTTCAAACCCACCAGTTCCTGTCCGTTGAGCTGGATCGATCCGGTGTCGGCACGCAACTGCCCGTTCACCATGTTGAAGGTGGTCGACTTGCCCGCTCCATTGGGGCCGATCAGTGCCAGCAGTTCACCGGGGGCGAGGTCGAAATGAATGCCGTTCACGGCCTTGACGCCGCCGAAGGACTTGCCGAGATCAGCAACCCGCAGCAGCGGCGCCGCCGCCGTCGAGGATGCGGCGCTCATCTGGTGGCCCCCTTCCTGTCACGCAAGCGCTGCGCAAACTGATTGACGAAGCCGGCGATGCCCTGCGGAAACAGCAGCACCAGGATCAGGATGATGGCGCCCAGCATGGCCCGCCAGTAGTCGGTGTTGCGGGCCACGGTATCGTGCAGCCAGGTGAAGGTGACGGCGCCGACGACCGGACCGGCCAGCGTCTGGATGCCGCCGAGCAGGACCATGACCAGGCCATCGACCGATTTGCCCACCGACAGGGTTTCGGGGGAAATGCTGCCCTTGGAAAAGGCGTAAAGCGCGCCCGCCAGTCCGGCAAACAGGCCGGCAATGATGAACGCCACCCACTGCATGCGCTTGACGTCGATGCCGATCGCGTCCGCCCGCAGCGCCGAATCGCGCCCCGCGCGCAGCGTGTAGCCGAACGGCGAGAACAGGATGCGGCGCAGCATCAGGACGCCGGCCGCGACCAGGGCCAGCGTGAGGTAGTAGTAGTTCTGCTTGTTGGACAGCCACGGCGCCGGCCAGACGCCGGTCAGCCCGTTGCTGCCGCCGGTGAAGCTGTCCCACTGGTAGGTGATGGCCCAGGCAATCTGCGCAAAAGCCAGCGTCAGCATGGCCAGGTAAACGCCCGACAGGCGCACCGCGAACCAGCCAAAAACCAGCGCTCCCAGCGCAGCCACCAGCGGCGCCAGCAGCAAGGACAGCTCCATCGGCATGCCGGTGCTGCGCACCAGCAGCGCGGCGCCATAGGAGCCCAGACCGAAATAGGCGGCGTGCCCGAACGAATGCATTCCGGCCGGTCCCATGATGAAGTGCAGGCTGGCGGTGAACAGGGCCGCCACCAGCAGGTCGATCATCAGCACGATGGTGTAGGGTGAACCGGCCGTCAGCGCCGGCAGCGCCGCCAGCGCCAGACCCAGCAACGCGGCCGCGACGAGGTAGCTGCGGCTGGCGCCGCGCAAGGGCTCTTCCTGCATGCCGACGTAGCGGCTGCTGGCCTGGGGGCGCCCCAGCAGGCCCCAGGGTCGGGCGACCAGCACGGTGGCCATGACCAGGAATTCAACCACCAGCGTGAGTTTGGAAAACGACAGGCTGACACCCAGGATCTCGACCACGCCGAGCCAGATGCAGACCGCCTTGATTTCGGCAATCAGCAGCGCCGCCGCGTAGGCGCCGGGGATTGACCCCATGCCGCCGACGACGACAACCACGAAGGCGGCGCCTATCGTGTTCAGGTCCATCTCCATGCTGGCGGGCTCGCGCGGAAGCTGCAGCGCGCCGCCCAGGCCGGCCAGCAGCGCACCGAGCGCAAACACGGCCGTGAACAGCCAGGCCTGGTTCACTCCCAGCGCGCTGACCATTTCGCGGTCCTGGGTGGCGGCGCGCACCAGCGTGCCCCAGCGCGTGCGCGTCAGCAGCAGCCAGAGCAGGCCCAGCACCACCGGCCCGACCACGATCAGGAACAGGTCGTAGGAGGGGAACGAGCGCCCGAGGATCTGCACCGCGCCCGACAGTCCGGGCACGCGCGGCCCGAGCAGCTCGTCCGGGCCCCAGAGCCAGAGCACCGCGTCCTTGATCACCAGCACCAGCGCAAAAGTGGCCAGCAGCTGAAACAGTTCCGGCGCCTTGTAGATGCGCCTGAGCAGCAGCACCTCGATCAGCGCGCCCAGCACGCCGACGGCGAGGGCGGCGAGCAGCAGGGCGGGCCAGAATCCCAGCCCCGTGCCCAGCCGGTTCACCAGCGTGTAGGCGACATAGATGCCGACCATGAAGAACGATCCGTGCGCAAAATTGACGATGCGCGTGACGCCGAAGATCAGCGACAGGCCGGCCGCCACCAGGAACAGCGAGGAGGCCCCGGCCAGTCCGTTGAGCAGTTGCACCAGGAACCCTGAGAAATCCATTCCACTCCTTTGGTCGACTTATTGCGTTCCGAGATTCATAACGCCGTTCTCGCCGCGCCCGACTGATTCGGATTGCTTTCGCGAGTCTAGGTCCGAGCCCAAGTCCAAGCCCAAGTCTGAGGCGTGTGTGGGCCGCGGGTGATGCGGGGCGTGACTCCGCGAATGTCCCCCGGCCTGCGGCCT
>JBMOJJ010000373.1:0-3474 GCA_049315845.1 Rhodoferax sp. | reverse complement strand
TCGCACCCAGCTCGAAAGGCTTCGGAATGCGAAATGCGATTCCGCCAAACTTGAACCAATAGAAGTTGTTCCTGTCCCAGTCCTCACGCTTTTTCCAGTCATCATCATCACCGTATGCAGCCAGCAAAGCAAGCGATGCCACCGCAATGGCTCCGGTCACATAGGCCATGCGCTTCGGGTCTTCCTTGGCTGCGCGCCCCAACTTATAGGCTCCCTGAATGCGGGCATTCATGAAGGGGACAATTTGCGTCAAGAACCTGACGGTTGCCCAACTTCCTGCCATCGAGAAGTCCATCAGGTCGCGCGCCTGCAGCGATGCGTCCGCATGGCTCACGCCCTGCTTGACCAATTGGTCGTACAGTGCCGCGCGGTTGATCGCCTCGCCGCGGTTGCCGAGCTCGTTGTAAGCCGTGAACGCGGGCTCCAGGTATTTGCGATAGAAGGCCTTAACCTTGTGCTCATCACCAAGGATGGTGGCTGCATCAATACCTGATTCAGTCAATGCCTGCACCCGCTTGGCTTCAGATCCCTCCAGCATGGTGCCAAAGTGAATGGTCCCGCCGCCGGCCAGAAGCCTGAAGTAGATGTCGTTCTTTGGGTTCGTCAGCGCCCAGCCGTCCTTCAGATTCTTGCCTGGGTTGTAGCTGATGTTGCCGGTGCCAATGACCTGGATCGAGTCACGGATCAAGTTGCGAACCTTGAAGAACGGGCTGGCCGTTACACCCACGGTGAGCATGTTCTTCATCGCTCCCATCGCCTTCATCATGGGTCCATTCATGCCGGCGTATTCCAGACTGGAGATGGCGGTCAAGACGTAGGGGTCATCCACCAGGAAGTAGCGCTGCTTGCCCTGGTCCATAAACCAGACGACGCCGTTCTTGTTGCCGATCGCCTTGCCCATCTGTCGCGCGGCTTCTTCGGTAGTGTTGACGGCAACACCAACTTTCTCTGCGGCCTCCAGCGTAGCCTTGGCTGCGCGGTTCTTGGCGCTGGCATCCAGCAGGTGCGCCCAGTTTCTCAGCGTGTTGTCCAGCAAGTCTGCATTGAGCTTGTCGGTGCCGCCCTTGAGCTTCTTGAAGGCCTGCTGCCGCACGGCGCCGCCACTCATGTGCCCGCCACTCACGGCGTTGTCTTCTACCACGCGATAGAACGGCACATAAAACTCACCCTCCCACATCTTCCTGGCTTCGCCATCGATCAGGCCGCTCTGCTCGGCCATGTCCATGACGTTCTTGTTGAACTCATTGAACGTGGCCAGCGAGTCGGCGTACATCTCGGCACGGCTGCGCGTCTTGCTGCCAGCCTTGGGGCCATGCAACAGCGTGAAGTCAAAGTTGAGGTCTCCGTCGCTCAGCGTCTTGATGGCGGCGATGTCTTCCCGGGTAAACAGGTTCTCCAGGCTCACCTTTTTGAGCTCGTTGCCCTGTGTGCGCTTCTCTGCCGCCTCGGCGCGCAGGCGCTTGGCATCGGCCATCAACTTGTTGGCCTCCACCAGGTTCTTCTTCTGCGCGAGCTGGTTGCCCGTCATCGACTTCGGAAAATTCCCAGCCTGTTGCAGGTAGTCTTTGGCCTTGGTGTCCAGTGCCTTGGCTTGCGCGGCCAGTGCGTCGGCCTCGGCCAGCAAGACAAGCCCCTTGGCCTGGTCTGCTTCGGACTTGTTCATCAGCGTCTCGGCGCGGTTGGCTGCAATCCAGCGCAGGTGGTCGTGGTGCTCGCCCTGCATAGGGATCAACCACTTGTCCACGGCGCCGCCACGCTTGGCTTCGTCAAAATCGTAGACGCCGTCATTGAGCTTGAGCAGGCCACCGCGCAGGATGGTTTCAAACGAGCCCGCCGCACCCTTGGCCAGGCGCAGCAGACCATAGGCTTGCAGGCTCAGTTCTTTGACCGGTGCAAACTGGTCGGCTATGCCTTGCGCCATCTTCTTACCAGCGTCTTTCCAAATGGCTTTGGCGCGCTCTTTCAGGCTGGGGACTTCAACTTCCCAGCCCACGTTGCCAAAAGCCTTGAGCTGCTCGACAGTGTGCTTGCGCTTCGTCTCTCCAACAATCTCCCGCTTACTAAACTGCGGCATACCGCCTGAGACCTTTTCTGCCAGGGCTGGGGTGATGGTGAAGCCGGGTTGCGACAGCGCCTTTTTGGCCAACGCTTTCAGGGCGTCCTGCTGGGTGCGATAGCTATCCAGATGCTCGCCATTTTCCAGGTCAACCACATTGCGTCCTTGGACCCCGTAGCGACCGTCGTTGATACTCACCGCCTCCATCTTCCCGCCGCCCAGCTTGCGCAGCACATCCTTGGCGATGTTGGGGACGATGGTGTCATAAAACGCCACCATGCCCTCACCCCCTGCCTTCAGGTCAATGCCGGAGAGAGACTTACGTCCGTACTCGTCAACCGGTGCGCTCTGGAGTTTGACTGCAAGGTCTTTGCCAACGTAGTCTGCCAGCTTGTCTGCAGCTACATCGTGTTGCACCATGACGTTAGCGCCATCCTTGCGCATGATGAGCGTATTGCGTCCACCTGGTCCATCGTCAAAGATCAGTTGGTCGGCATGCTTTGACAGGTCGTACCTCGCTGCGCTTTGCTCGCCATTGATGAAAGCCACCTTGTCGTAGCCGCCATCGACTGCCATCTTGATGACGCGCTTGATGGCTAGACTGAGCCATGCGTCCGTCTTTTGGACGAACGGTGCAGTCGGAATTTCTCCGGGCGCCTTCTCGTTGATCACGTAATTCCTGGCGTCTTCAATGGTTGGGTGCTCTCGCTTGAGAATCTGAAGAGTATTGTCGGGCGTTTTGAAGTACCAAAACCTAGCCGGATCACTGGCAACAGCTTCGGATCCTGGTTGTATTTCGGTGACTTGGTCTGGTGTGTACTTGGTCTTAAAGCCACGCTTCTTGCCAGTTTGCCCCCAGTCACTTTGCAACTCTTCCACAAACAAAACCTTGGCCCCGTCTGCATCCGTCCTGTCGTTCAAGCGGATGTGCGAAAGCACGTTCTTCTGGTCCCAGTGGGAGGATTTGTAGCCTGAAGTCGAAAGCGAATCTCCGGACTTCATGTACTCCGACATCTCTTTCTCGCTCAGAGATTTGGGGTCGCCTTCATACTTGCGCTGGAGTTCTTGGAATCGGCGCCCTTGTTCGCTTGAAATGCTCGGAAGCGTCAACAGCACTTCGCGATAATTTGAGCCACCTGGGAGTTGGTAGGACCGGTATTTGGATGGCCCGTCGCTTCGACCTTTGTTTTTGTTGACGTAGTAGGTGTGATTTTCCGACATCAAATGCGCTCTGTCGGAGTTGATGCGTCCACCACCTTCCATCACGACATAACCGCCACTCTCGGCCTCGGCCTTAGCTTCTGCAAATGTCGCTTCCTGCAAATCTATTTTGATGTCGCCACCCAGCACCACCTCCTGCACCTTCACCCCATTGGCATCCAGGTAAGCAAGAATCGCCTCTTTGCTGACCTTGCCAT
>JBMOJJ010000372.1:0-3475 GCA_049315845.1 Rhodoferax sp. | reverse complement strand
GACGGTGGCCTTTGCCACGCACATCGACGCCTTCGTGACGGCGATGCTGCACCTGCTGCAGGTGAGCATGCTGGCGATGGCGATTCTGGGCGGCGCGGTTCTGCTCTACACCGGCTATTTGTTTGTACTGGAGCCGGTCGGGCAGCTCAAGCAGGCGATCGAAAAGATTCAGTCAGGCGACTTCGGCGCCCGGGTAGAAAGCGTCACCAGCGACGAATTCGGCACGCTGGCCGACGGCTTCAACGGCATGGCGGAACACCTGCAATCGATGTACCGCCATCTGGAGCGCAAGGTGGCCGAAAAGACCGCTCAACTGGAGGAAAAGCACGAGCGCCTGGAGAGCCTGTACGAGGTCACGGCC
The DNA here is from genome assembly GCA_049315845.1 of Rhodoferax sp. Taxonomy (GTDB): domain Bacteria; phylum Pseudomonadota; class Gammaproteobacteria; order Burkholderiales; family Burkholderiaceae_C; genus Rhodoferax. Next base: position 3,114 of record JBMOJJ010000372.1, on the reverse strand, counting down.
CTGGTCTCGAAAGCCGCTACGCTGGTCCGACCAGGAGAATCAGCGCTACCTGATGCTGGCCGCGCACGGCCTGCCCAGCGCCATGGTGAATGGCGAACTGTGCATCGACCGCGGCGACTGCCACTGCGGCGCGGAGGCCATCGGCACCGGACTGCGGGTGATTCCGATCCGCGACATCGGCAAGTCCTCGCTGCCATATTGCGCCCAGGCCGGCTTTGAGACGGTGGTCAACATCCCGGTGGTCCAGCACGACCATCTGATGGGCGAGGTCGATCTTTTCTACCCTGCCAGGGTCAACCTGTCGGCGTCCGAACGCTCGCTGCTCGAAGCGCTCAACAGCCACCTGGCCAGCGCGATGGAGAACCTGCGGCTCAATTCGCTTGAAATCGGAAAGGTGCTGGAAGAGATCGACGCCGGCGTACGCGAGGGCTATGGCGACGTGCGCGAACTGCTGCTGCACTTTCGCGCCCACCCGATGCCGGGTGCAAGCTGAGCACCGCCATGCAGACTTCCGACCCGCCCGCGATCCGCGCTTGAGCGTGATCGGCGACGCGGCGGACGCCGGACAGGCGCAGCGCAAGGCCCAGGAGTTGCAGCCCGATCTGATCCTGCTCGACAACCACCTGCCCGGCGTCAACGGCGTCGACGCGCTGCCCGCCTTGCGCGAAGCCGCTCCGGCGGCCCGGATCCTGATGCTGACCGTCAGTGAAGACGAGAATGACCTCGCTGCGGCGCTGCGGGGCGGAGCTGCCGGCTATCTTCTGAAGACCATTGAAGGCGATGCGCTGACTGCTGCGATCCAGCGCGCGATGCAGGGCGACAGCGTCGTCGCGCCCGAGATGACCCGTAAACTGGTGGCGGCTTACCGCGGCGCTGCCGGTGGCGCGCCAGGGCCTGCAGCGCCACCGGCAGCGCTCCCGTCGGCGATCGCGGGCCTGTCACCGCGCGAGCGCGATATTCTGCGGGGCATCGTGCGCGGCGAGAGCAACAAGGAGATCGCGCGCACGCACAGGATTGCCGAAACCACGGTCAAGATCCACGTTCAGCACGTGCTGCGCAAACTCAATGTGAGTTCAAGAGTTCACGCCGCAGTGATCGCCGCCGAGCACGGCCTACTCTGATCTGCCCCGCGGCGCAAGCTATCCCTGCCCTATTTGGCAGCCGAGGCAGCCGAGGCGGCTGACGACGCCGGCGCTGCAGGTGCTCCCACGATCTCGATCTTGGCCTTGCCCTTGAGATCGTCAAGTTGCTTCTTCAGGTTCTGCTGCTGCAGCTGCTGGGCCAGATTGGGTTTGACCTGCTCAAAAGGCGGCGCCTCGATCGGCTTGGAATCCTCCAGCAGGATGACGTGGTAGCCGAACTGGGATTTCACAGGCTCCTGGGTGAACTTGCCCTTTTCGAGCTTGCTGACGGCGGCGCCGAATTCCGGCACCATCCGGCTCAAATCAAACCAGCCCAGATCGCCGCCACTGGCCTTGGAGCCGGTGTCCTTCGACTTTTCCATCGCCAGCTTGGCGAACAATGCCGCATCCTTCTTGAGTTTGGCAATGATGTCCCTGGCTTCGGCTTCCTTCTCCACCAGGATGTGGCGCGCCTTGTACTGGCTGCCGGTGACGGTGGCCTTGATGCGCTCGTATTCGGCTTTCAGGGCTTCGTCGCTGACCGGGTTATTCTTGATGAAATCCTGCACATAGGCATTGGCCAGAACGGATTGCCTGACCATTTCCAGCCGCTCGGTCACCTCGGTCGCCTTGTCCAGGCCCTTTTTGATCGCCTCCTCCGCAATCACCATTTGCATCGCCAACTGGTCGATGATGGCATTTCGGGTTTCTGCGCTGTCGGGCTTGCCGGAACCGGCACCCTGTTTGACCAGCATATCGACACGGTTTTTTCCGATCACGGTACCGTTCACAGTCGCCACGGTCGTGTCCTTTTCGGACGACGCTGCGGGCTTTGCACTTTGATCAGGGTTGCAGGCGGCAAGGGCCAGCAAGGAGGCTGCGCCGACGAAAAGAATTCCTGATTTCATTGATCTCATTGAAAGGGGCCCTGGATGGTTAAAAGCGCTGATTGTCGCCTGCAAGCGCCAGCAACGCATTGCCCCCACCGCGACGGCTTCTCTTTCCTTCGCGCCGGCCTGGAGAAAGCGGGTGAATAGTTCCTTGGAACTAGGATTTTGCGAAGGCAGGACCAGCACATCAACGGGTACTTCCCGTTTCATTTTGGCCAGTGACTGCAGCCAGTCCTGCATCGGGTCGGCGCCCGGCTCGGTCGGGTGCACCGACACATTGGAAGAAATGCGTGGCAAGACCTGGTCGCCCGAGATCAGCAACTTCAGATCCTCACAAGACAGGCAGGCATGCTCGGGCGAGTGGCCGGTGCCGACAATGACACGCCAGTTGTTGGCGCCCATCCGGACTTCTTCACCATCCCTGATGCGGCGGTAGCTGTCGGGCATGGCATGGACCCCCTTGCCAAAGTTGCCGAATCGGGTCTGGTACTTCTCTATCGCCTCGTCGCTCCAGCCGGCGCGGCGGTAGAACATGACGCCATCCTCAGGCGCAGCGCGACCGGTGTCAGCCGTTAGCACACGACAGTTCAGGTATTCCAGCTGAGTCATCCACAGCTGGCACTTGAACTTGCGCGTCAACCAGCCGGCCATGCCAATATGGTCCGGGTGCATGTGGGTGCCAAGAACGCGTGTCAGGGGTCGCTGCTCGGTTGCGTTGGCAAACAGTTCACGCCAGGCCGCCAGGGTCTCGTCGCCATTTTCGAGCGCAGCGCCTGAAGAGGGTGTGCGTTTTACCGACATGGAGCAAAACTGGGCAGGCTTTCATCAGCGCTGGCAGAACACCACCAATTGATGGACCGTCATGCGATGAATCCCAGGAAATCTGCCAAGTCCATACGTGTTCTTGACAGAGCGCCTGCTGGGCGACAATAGACTCTTTGCAGAGAACTTGCATGCAATTGTGGCGCTTAGGCTTGGCCGGTGGCGGACAACCAGCTTTTCTGGATGCCAGGGGTCGAATGCGCGACTTGTACGCGCACTGTGCTGATATTGGATACAACACCCTAAGCCGATCCGACCAGGTAGCCTGAATGCGGAATAAA
>JBMOJJ010000055.1:0-15567 GCA_049315845.1 Rhodoferax sp. | reverse complement strand
GACTTCAAACGACCCCAGGCGCAACACTGGAAGTCCGCCGGGCTTGACCCGGCGCGCGACGTTTTCAAGCCGCGCCAGCAGTTCCATCGGCTTGGGCGGCTTCACCACATAGTCGTCGGCTCCCATTTTGAGTGCCGAGACCACGGTGGCCTCGTCGTCGCGACTGGTCACCACGATCACCGGAATCTCCCAGCCGAGGTTCTGTCGGATCCACTGCAGCACATCGCCCCCGGTGCCGTCGGGCAGCATCCAGTCGATCAGCAGCAAGTCGAAGCGCTCCTTTTTCAGGCCTTCAATGAACTCCTTCGCCGTGCCGAAGCTTCGGCTCGTGTGCTGGCCACTGCCAAGCCACAATTCGAGCAGGTCGCGCTGGTCGGTGTCGTCTTCGAGCAGGGCAATGTGCATCGCTTATTCCTCCTCGTGCAGCAGGCTCAGTCCGATGGCGCCGCGCCGGCGCAGCCAGGGGCTGGGGCGATAGCGCGGATCGCCATACACCGTTTGCATGTTGAACAGGACTTCCAGCACATTGGTGGGGCCGTAGAGATTGCCCATGGCCAGCGGGCCCAAGGGATAGCCCAGGCCCAGTGTCACGGCGGTTTCAAGATCGGCCGGGGAACAGATCTTCTGCTGGCAGATGTCGGAGGCGATGTTGACGATGGTCGCCACCACGCGCTGGCTGACAAAGCCGCCGCTGTCCCGGATCACGCTGACAGCCTTGCCGTCGCGCGCCATCAGCGCGTGGGCCGCGCGCCGCATGTCGGCGCGCGTGGCGGGGTTGGTCGCCAGCACGCGCCGCTTGCTGGTGGCATCGTCCATCAGCATGTCGATGCCGATCGTGCGCGCCGGATCGAGTCGCTCGACCACGGCCACCGTGGTGACGTCGAAACCCAGCGGCGCAATCAGGATCAAGGCTTGCTCCGAGGGCGTGGCAGCGGTCTCGATCCGGGCGCCTAGGCGCTTCAGCAGCAGCAGCAATTCGGCGCGGCGCGCGGCACGTGGCGAAACCCAGACCGGTGGCATGTCTTGCACCTGCGGCGCTGCCGGCTCAGGGTCGATCTGGGCGATGCCGCGCTCATAGCGATAGAAGCCTTCGCCAACTTTCTTGCCGACGACGCCGCCGGCCAGTCGCTGGGCCGTGATGACGCTGGGCCGGTAGCGCGGCTCTTCAAAGTACTGGTGGTAGATGGATTCCATGACCGGATGGGAGACGTCGAGCGCAGTCAGGTCCATCAGTTCAAAGGGCCCGAGCTTGAAGCCGATCTGGTCTCTCAATATGCGGTCGATGGTGGCGAAATCGGCGATGCCCTCGCCGACGATGCGCAGCGCCTCGGTGCCGTAGCCGCGGCCGGCATGATTGACGATAAAGCCCGGGCTGTCCTGCGCCCGCACCGGCGTGTGCCCCATCTGCACCGCATAGGCCGACAGGTCCGAGCAGACGCTGGCGCCGGTCTTGAGCCCCGCGATGACCTCGACCACCTTCATCAAGGGCACCGGGTTGAAGAAGTGATAGCCGGCAAAGCGGTCCGGTCTCTCGAGTCGCGCCGCAATCGCGGTCACCGACAGCGACGAGGTGTTGGTGGCCAGCACGGTGGCGGGGCGAACGATGTTCTCCAGATCGGCGAACAGCTTGGCCTTGACATCCAGTCGTTCAAGCACCGCCTCCACGATCAGGTCAGCGTCCGACAACTCGGACAGCGAGTCGGCGCAGCGCAGCCGCGTCTTGTACAGGGCAATCTGCGCGGCATCCAGCCGGCCCTTGTCAAACAGCTTGTCCCATTGGGAAAACACCGCGGCCTGGGCGCCTCGTGCAGTATCCGCCTGCATGTCGAACAGCAGGACGTTGCTGCCAGCCTGAACTGCAATCTGGGCAATGCCGCGGCCCATCGCGCCGGCACCGACCACGCCGAGGTTGGAAAATATGGGTTTCATGCAGGCAATTATGACGCGATCCATCGGCTTGAAGTGCTGAGCCGCGGCTGTGACAGAATGATTGCGCGTCGTCGTCCTGATGCCTTGCCCGCATGCAGCTTCAACCTACCCACTGGAAATGCCATGACACTCAAACTCTGTGGTTTCGCCGCCAGCAACTACTACAACAAGATCAAACTCCAACTGCTGGAAAAGGGAGTCTCCTTCGAGGAGGAACTGGTCTGGACCGGAACTGCCGACGGCACGCTGGTCGAGCGCTCTCCGATGGGGAAAGTGCCTTTTCTGCAGACCGCTCAGGGTCCGATTTCAGAGTCGATGGCGTGCGCCGAATACATCGAGGCTGTCTTTCCGCAGAACAGGCTGTTGCCCGAAGACCCGTATGCCGCGGCCAAGGTGCGCGAGTTGATCATCTACATTGAACTGCATCTCGAACTGGTGGCGCGGCAACTCTATCCGCAGGCGTTCTTTGGTGGCAAGGTCAGTGCCGGCACCCAAGAGAGAACGCATAAGCTGCTGCTCAAGGGGGTGGCCGGATTTTCCCGCCTGACCCGGTTCGCTCCTTTCATTGCGGGAGAGCAATTCACGCTGGCCGATTGCGCTGCGATCGTCCATTTGCCATTGGTCTCTAGCACCAGCAAATTGATCTACGGCGAGGATCTGCTCGCTGCGTTGCCGCTGAAAGACTACATCCGGATGATGAATGAACGTGCAACCGTCAGGACCGTCAATGCCGACCGCAAGGCCAACACCGAACTGATGATGGCCGCGCGTGAGGCAAAGAAATAGCCGCCATCGGGTTCAGCGCCGAACCTGCAGCGCGCCCGGATTGACGATGTTGGTCGGTGTGCCCTTGATGAAATTGATGACGTTGTCAAAGGCGGCGCCGAAGTACATTTCGTAACTTTCCTGCTCGACATAGCCGATGTGCGGCGTGCAAACACAGTTTTCGATTCGCAGCAACGCATGTCCCTGCAGAATCGGTTCGGCCTCAAACACATCGACCGCTGCCATGCCGGGATGGCCCCGGTTGAGAGCGCTGATCAGGGCCTCCGGCTCAATCAGTTCGGCGCGTGATGTGTTGACCAGCAGAGCGGTAGGCCTCATGCGAGCCAGATCATCGAGCCGCACGATGCCACGGGTCTCATCGACCAGGCGAAGATGCAGGCTGAGCACATCGCATTGCGAAAAAAACTCGTCGCGACTGGAAGCGGCTGAAAAACCGTCGAAAACTGCCTTTTCCCGCGATGCTGCCTGGCCCCAGATCAGTATCTTCATGCCAAAGGCCTTGCCGTAGGTTGCCACGATCTGGCCGATCTTTCCATATCCCCAGATGCCCAGTGTCTTGCCTTTGAGGACAACGCCCAAGCCGAAGTTCGGCGGCATCGAGCCGGCCTTCAGGCCCGACTGCTGCCATGCGCCATGCTTGAGGTTGCCAATGTACTGCGGCAGGCGGCGCATGGCCGCCATGATCAGGGCCCACGTGAGTTCGGCCGGGGCGACCGGCGAGCCAGTCCCTTCGGCCACCGCAATGCCGCGCTCGGTGCAGGCGTTCACATCAATATGCGAGCCGACGCGACCGGTCTGCACGATCAGCTTGAGCCTGGGCAGTTTCTCGATCAGTTGCCGGGTCAGGTGAGTGCGCTCCCGGTTCAGTACGATGACATCCGCGTCCTTGAGCCGAAATGACAGTTGCCCCAGCCCCTTGACCGTGTTGGTGTAGACCTTGGCCTGGTAGGGCTCCAGTTTGGCCGCGCATTCGAGCTTTCGGATCGCGTCCTGGTAATCGTCAAGAATCACAATGTTCATAAGACCTTATTGTGCCTTGGCATTTCGTCTGCCGGCCGCAGACGATGACCGCAATGCAGAATCAGTGCAGTGCGGCGAGCCGGTCAAGCTCTGCGCAGACGTCGGCCATGCGCCCGGAGATGATCATGCGTCCGACCTGGGTCGGCGCCTGGTCGAGTTCCAGGATGCGCACGATGCGAAGCGGCTTCTGAGCCGATAGCCGGCTCGCTTCTCGCAGCGGCAGGTCCTTGCGTGCATGCGCCGGTCGGACCGCCGTCTTCGGTCTGAACCAGGCCCACAAGCGCTGCAGCGGCGCATGGATGTCGGACAGGGCAAATAGTGCAGTGCTCATTGGAAATCTTTCAATCGGTCACAGGGTTCGGGCCTACATCAGCATCGTGTTGCGGATCAGGCCGACGGCCAATCCTTCGATCTCAAAGGGCTCGCCGGGCTCGATCACGATCGTCTGGTAGTCCGGGTTTTCGGGGTGCAGTTCGATCACGTTCTTGTTGCGCCGGAAGCGCTTGACGGTCACTTCATCACCCAGGCGAGCCACCACGATCTGGCCGTTCTTGGCGTCCTTGGTGGCTTGCACTGCCAGCAGGTCTCCGTCCATGATGCCGGCGTCGCGCATCGACATGCCGCGCACCTTGAGCAGATAGTCGGGTTTGCGCTGGAACAGGCTGCTTTCCAGGTAGTAGGTCTGGTCAATGTGCTCCTGCGCGAGAATCGGCGAGCCTGCCGCAACCCGGCCGACCAGCGGCAGCGCCAACTGGGCCAGACTGGGCAATTGGAACGAGTACTGCTTGTTGCGGGATTCGTTGATCGAGCGCAGCGCGTCGCTCTTGAGGCGGATCCCGCGCGAGGTGCCGCTGACCAGTTCGATCACGCCCTTGCGCGCCAGCGCCTGCAAGTGCTCCTCGGCTGCATTGGCAGACTTGAAACCCAATTCGGTGGCGATCTCGGCGCGCGTGGGTGGCGCGCCGGTGCGCGCGATGGCACTCTGGATAAGGTCCAGAATCTGCTGCTGGCGGGCTGTGAGTTTGGGGCTTTCAAGCATGGCGACTCCTTAGGGTTTGGCGGGGGCTTGCTGTTGGTCTGTACACACTGTGTTGATATCCAGTAACTGTATTTTTAACCAGTTTTGGAAATTATGCAAGCGATAAAATGCGGCACCTTCACTTGACGGGCATCCAGATGATTTCGTTTTCCTGCCACGCCATCCTTTCTGGACGCGCACCCGCTGATACTGCTGTCGTCGTCCGCGGCTGGGTTCGCACCCGGCGCGATTCCAAGGCGGGCTTGTCCTTTGTCCACCTGTCCGACGGTTCATGCTTTCATCCGGTGCAGGTTGTGGCGCCGGCGGCGCTTGCCAATTACGCCAGCGAAGTCCAGAAGCTCACCGCCGGTTGCGCGGTCGAGGCGATCGGGATGATTGTTCCCTCGCCCACTGCCGGTCAGCCCTTTGAACTGCACGCGACGCAAATAAGGGTTGTCGGCTGGGTTGATGATCCCGACACCTATCCGATCCAGCCCAAGCCGCATTCGATGGAGTTCTTGCGCGAGGTCGCGCATCTGCGCCCGCGCACCAACGTCATTGGCGCCAGCTCAAGGGTGCGGCACAGCCTGGCCATGGCAATACACCGTTTCTTCAGCGAAAACGAGTTTCTCTGGGTCAACACGCCGATCATCACCGCCTCCGATGCGGAAGGTGCCGGTGAACTGTTCCGGGTATCCACTCTGGACGCGCTGAATCCGCCGCGCACAGCCGATGGAAAGGTGGACTTTTCACAGGACTTTTTCGGCCGTGAGGCCTTCCTGACCGTATCGGGGCAACTGAACGTCGAGACCTATTGCATGGCCCTGTCCAAGGTCTACACGTTCGGCCCGACTTTTCGCGCGGAGAACTCCAACACCAGCCGTCACCTGGCCGAGTTCTGGATGGTGGAGCCCGAAATCGCGTTTGCAGACCTCACGGCCAATGCCGATCTGGCTGAGGCGCTGCTCAAGTACATCTTGAAGGCGGTGCTGGCCGAGCGGCCCGACGACATGGCGTTCTTCGAGGACAGGATCGAGAAGGGCGTGATCGCCAAGCTGCAGGGCATCGTCGAGCGCGAGTTCGTCCGCATGGACTACACCGAGGCGATCAGGATCCTGGAGTCCTCCAGTCACAAGTTCGAGTACCCGGTGAAATGGGGCATCGACCTGCAGAGCGAGCATGAGCGCTACCTTGCCGAGAAGCACGTGGGTGGCCCGGTGGTGCTGATGAACTACCCGAAGGAAATCAAGGCGTTCTACATGCGCTTGAGCGATGACGCCAGGACTGTGGCGGCGATGGATGTGCTGGTGCCCGGGATCGGCGAGATCATCGGCGGCAGCCAGCGCGAGGAGCGGCTCGATGTGCTCGATGCGCGGCTGGAGTCCACCGGCCTCGACAAGAACGCCTATGGCTGGTACCGGGACTTGCGCCGCTACGGCACCGTTCCCCACGCCGGATTCGGGCTCGGATTCGAGCGCACCGTGGCCTACGTGACCGGCTTGTCCAATGTGCGCGACGTGATCCCGTTTCCGCGCACGCCGGGCAGCGCCCGGTATTGAAGCGCCGCTGCCCCCTTTTCTGGAGCAGTCCGGCGTCAAGCACCGATCAGCCGGCTAGCGCGGCGAAGGCTCTCGCCTTGATTTCTTCGACACTGCCGGTGCCGTCGATCGCGCGGTACTTGGGCGCCGCCAATGGATCGGCCTTGGCCCAACTCGAGTAATAGTCGACCAGCGGCCGCGTCTGGGCGCTGTACACCTCCAGCCGCTTCTTGACGGTTTCTTCCTTGTCGTCGTCGCGCTGGATCAGCGTTTCACCAGTGATGTCGTCGACACCGGCGACTTTGGGCGGATTGAATTTGACGTGGTAGGTGCGCCCGGACGGCGCGTGCGAGCGCCGTCCGCTCATGCGCTCGATGATGGCGTCAAACGGCACGTCGATCTCCAGCACGTAATCGAGCTTGACGCCGGCCGCCTTCATCGCGTCCGCCTGCGGGATGGTGCGCGGGAAACCGTCGAACAGGAAGCCGTTTGCGCAGTCAGCCTGCGCGATGCGTTCCTTCACCAGATTGATGATCAGGTTGTCGTTGACCAGGCCGCCCGAGTCCATGATCTTCTTGGCTTCAATACCCAGCGGCGTTCCGGCCTTGACGGCCGCGCGCAGCATGTCGCCGGTCGATATTTGCGGAATGCCGTACTTCTGGCAGATAAAGGTGGCTTGCGTGCCTTTGCCAGCGCCGGGAGCGCCCAACAGGATCAGTTTCATGATTGTCTTTCGGATAAATGAAAATCAGGCCGCATCATCGAACGGGCTCCAGCGCGGACCGCGATGCGTGTTGGCTTGAAGAATAGCATGCTCCAACGGCCGTAGGGCTTACATCCGGATTCGGTCAATAGCCCATCAGGGCGCGCACCCGTTCCAGGTCCTCGGCGGTGTCCACGCCCGGGCCTGGCGCATGCTCGCTGACATGAACCGCGATCCGATAGCCGTGCCAAAGGACGCGCAACTGTTCCAGCGCTTCCATTACCTCGATCGGAGCCTGGGGCAAGGCCGGAAACTGGCGCAGGAAGCCGACCCGGTAGCCGTAGATGCCGATGTGCCGCAGTGGTGCCGGACTGGGCAGCGCGCCCGGATGATCGCGCCAGAACGGGATCGGCGCGCGACTGAAGTACAGCGCCATGCCGCTGGCGTCAAGCAGCACCTTGACGACATTCGGGTTGTCGAATTCCGCTTGCGTGCCAATCGCGTGGGCTGCCGTGCTCATGCTGGCTGACGGCTGCCCGGCGAGCAGTCGCGCCACCGCTGTCACCAGCGCGGGCTCAATCAGCGGCTCATCGCCCTGCACGTTGATCACGATCTGATCGTCGCCGAGATTCAACAACTCGCAGGCCTCTGCCAGGCGGTCGCTGCCTGAGGCATGGTCGGCGCGGGTCAGAACGGTCTCGATCTGGTGGGTTTGACAGGCGCTCATGATGGCGCCGCTGTCGGTCGCGACCACCACGCGCAGTCCTGCCGCTGTCGGCCTGCCTGACAAGACCCGCTGCGCCACCCTGACCACCATCGGCACGCCGCCGATGTCGGCCAGCGCCTTATTGGGAAGTCGGGTCGAGGCCAGCCGTGCCGGAATCAGAACGGTGAAGTTCAAAGCCCGAGTTCCTCGTCCGTCAGGGTTCGGGCCTCGCTCTCGAGAAGGATCGGTATGCCGTCGCGCACTGGGTAGGCCAGGCGTGCGCTGCGCGAGGTCAGTTCCTGCTTTTCCCGGTCATATTCAAGCGGCCCCTTGGTGACGGGGCAAACCAGCAGTTCAAGAAGTCTTGTGTCCATGGCGAGATGATAGCGTTGACTTTGAGCGCGACCGCAGCAAACCGTCCAGCAATGCGTCGAACCGTGCGATGAAGGCGGGTTCGGGCGTGCACAGCAGCGGTACGGCCAGCGCGCCAGGTTCGATCTGCCAGAGTTTGACCGCATCCTTTTCAGTGCAAAGCACGGTGAAGTTGCGGGAGTCCCGACTTGACCAGTCGGAGAAATCGCTGTGGTCCGGCAGCCTCGCCGTGCGGGACAACTGCAGACCTGCTGCACGCAACATGGCAAAGAATTCTTCCGGCTTGGCAATCGCGGCCACCGCCATCAGCGGCCTGCAATCCGGGCGGGTCAGATCGGCCAGTGGGATGCGGCTGCCGTCGGAGCACCTTGCGCTCAGGTCCAGCGCGCGCTTTGCCGTGAAGCCGCCAAAGGAGGGGAGTGCTCCGGTGTGCAGCACCAGGTCCGCGCTGCGCGGCCAGCGTTCGCGCAGCGGTCCGGCCGGCAGCAGAAAGCCGTTTCCGACACCGCGGTCGTCAAACACACAGATTTCCAGGTCGCGCCGCAAAGCCAGATGCTGCAGTCCATCGTCGCAGACGATCACCTGGGTGTCGGGATGTCGCTCCAGCAAGGCCCGGGCCGCGTCCAGGCGGCGGGTGGCGACAAAGACGCTGGCCGCCGTGCTGCGTTTGATCAGCGCCGGCTCGTCGCCGACATCGGAAATCGGGCTGTCGGCGTGCACTTCGCGGCAATCCGTGTTGTGCCGACCATAGCCGCGCGAGATCACTCCCGCCCGAAGGCCGCGTTGCTGCAGGTGCTGAACCAGCGCGATGACGACCGGCGTCTTGCCCGAACCGCCGGCCACGACGTTGCCGACCACGATCACCGGAACCGGCACCTGGCCGGTGCGCAGAACACCAAGCCTGAACAGGCCGCGTCGCAGCGCCGCCAGAGCGCCATACAACTGCCCCAGCGGCCAAAGCACACAAGCGAGCAGGCCCCGCCGTGTCCAGGCCTGCGCCAGAAGGCGCTGCAACGCGGCCGTTGGCGTTGCAGTGTTCATGGTTCAGTGCGGCAAGGGCTGGGAAGACTGGGTGGAAAAGGTGATTTGCGTCAGACCGGAGCGACGCGCGGCCTCCATCACCGTCACCACCGATTGGTGTCTGGCGCTGGCATCGGCGCTGATGATCAGCACCGACTCCCTTCCCGCTTTGGCTGCCGCTGTAAGGGCGCTCGCAAGCGCGCCGACGCTGCGTTCCGGGACCGGCACCTTGTTGACCGAATAAGCGCCTTCGCTGCTGACGATGACCAGAACCTCCTTGGCATGGTCGCGTTGCGCCTGGACGTCGGCGACCGGCAGGTTGAGCTGGAGTTCGGTGTACTTGTTGTAGGTGGTGGACAACATCAGGAAGATCAGAACCACCAGCAGCACATCGATGAAGGGGATCAGGTTGATCTCGGGCTCCTCGCGGACGCGGGGTCGGAAGTTCATGGCCAGCCTATTTCCGCAAGGTGTTGAGGTGGCGCACCAGGCGCTCCGATGCCAGTTCGAGGGTCAGCAGATAGGCATCAAGACGGGCCCGAAAATAGCGCCAGAAGATCAGCGATGGAATGGCCACGATCAGGCCAAACGCGGTGTTGTACAAGGCGACCGAAATGCCGTGAGCAAGCTGCGCCGGATTGCCTGCGGTGGCCCCTCCAGCAGGGGTCTGTGAACCAAAGATCTCTATCATGCCGACCACGGTGCCAAACAGGCCCATCAGCGGCGCTGCCGAAGCGATCGTGGCCAATGCGCTCAAATAGCGCTCCAGCCGGTGCGCGACCATGCGGCCCGCGCCCTCCATCGTGGAGCGCAGGTCAGCCTCGCTGCAGCGAGGGTTGGCGTTGAGCGCGCGCAAGCCGCTGGCCAGCACTTCTCCCAGCGCCGAGTTCTTGGCCAACTGGTTCACCACATCGGGAGATGGAACTGCTGTGCGCGAGACGCTCAATACCTCCTCAAGCAGATTTGGCGGCGCGATTCTGGCGGTCTTGAGGCTGACAAACCGTTCGATCACCAGGGCCAAGGCCAGGATCGAGCAGGCAATCAGCGGCCAGATGGGCCAGCCGGCGGCTTGTATGATGGAAAACAAATGTACTCTCCGCGCAGATAAAAGGCTTCGCGATTATGTCCCACGTGCCCCGACCATTGCGAAGTTTTGAGACTTGCCGGGGCTGCGACAAGTGCATCCGCCGGCTGGAAGCCGCGCACAAAATCTGTGGATAACTTTGTGAAGAAGTCACCCCTGAAGTATCGTCAAGGCGCGCCAATCTTGACTTGTGACGGATTGGTGACAAATGAGGCAGCAAAAAATCAAATGAATTCAACGAATTGCAACACAGAATCAGGCATTCAGGGGCCTGTTCCCGAGGCATCGACGGGTCAGCGCAGCTTGTCTGGGTCGGGGCCGGTGATCTGGCAGGTCGGGGCCTTGTGCCGCGCTGTCGCTGACGCGCTGGATGCGCGTTTCAACCCGGTCGCGGTGCGTGGGGAAGTATCGGGATTTTCCCGCGCCTCCAGCGGGCATTGCTATTTTTCCCTGAAGGACGAGAGCGCCCAGATACGCTGTGCGATGTTTCGCCGCGTGGCCGGATTGCTGGATTTTTCGCCGCGCGATGGACAACTGGTTGAACTGCGCGGGCGCCTGGGTGTGTACGAATCGCGCGGTGACCTGCAACTGATTGTGGAAAGCATGAGCCAGGCCGGGCAGGGGGTCCTGTTCGAGCAGTTTCTGAAGCTCAAGGCCAAACTCGAGGCACAGGGGCTGTTTGACGCCCTGAAGAAGCGCTCACCACCCGCCATGCCGCGCGGCATCGGCGTGGTGACTTCGCCCGGCGCCGCGGCGCTGCACGATGTGATGACCACCTTGCAGCGGCGCGTCGCGCACATTCCCGTGGTCTTCGCGCCTGCCTCGGTCCAGGGCATCGGCGCGCCTGCGGAACTGCGTCAGGCGCTGGCCGCGCTGTATCGGCTCACGCAAGACGGCCGCGCGGTGCCGCCTGATTCCGCGGGACCGGACCGGACCATGGCATTGAAGACGGATGTGGTCATCGATGTCATCCTGCTGGTGCGGGGCGGTGGTTCTGCCGAGGATCTATGGGCTTTCAACGACGAGCAATTGGCCTACGCGATTGCGCAAAGCCCTGTGCCGGTGATCTGTGGTGTCGGGCACGAAACCGACTTTACGATTGCAGACTTCGTTGCCGACCTGCGAGCCCCAACGCCCACTGCGGCGGCTGAACTGGTGGCGCAGCCGCGCGATGCCTGGCTCGCGACCGTGGCGGACATGCGGCGTCGTTTGCAGATTGCAGCCTACCGGCAGATCGACCGGCACAGCCAGCAGCTTGATTTGACCGTCTCCCGAATGGGGCGACCGTCCGCTCAGGTGGCGCAACGGCGCCTGCAACTGGCCTCCAGCGCTCAGCGGCTGCAGTTTCTCAGCCTGGATTTCCTGAAGCAAAGACAACAGGACCTGCGGCAGGCTGGGCTGCGGCTTGGATTGCTGGACCCAAGCCTGGTGTTGCAGAGAGGGTATGCCTGGCTCACCAGCAGTGACGGAAGGACTGTTTCGAGCGTGCGTCAGACCCATTGCGGGCAACTGCTGCAGGCCACCCTTGCTGACGGCAGGCTTGATTTGACCGTCACAGACCCAGATTGAGCAAAGTTTCTACAATCGCGCATCTCAAACAACCAATCGACGAGGATCTTATGGAACACACGCTGCCCGCCCTGCCTTACGCAATCGATGCGCTGGCCCCCCACTATTCCAGGGAGACGCTGGAATATCACCATGGTAAGCATCACAACGCGTATGTGGTGAATCTCAACAACCTGCAGAAGGGAACCGATTTTGAGAATATGGGGCTGGAAGACATCATCAAGAAGTCCAGCGGCGGCATCTACAACAATTCAGCGCAGATCTGGAACCATACCTTCTTCTGGAACGGCATGAAACCCAATGGCGGCGGCGAACCGACAGGCGCGCTGGCGGCAGCGATCAACGCCAAGTGGGGTTCCTATACGGCGTTCAAGGAGGCTTTCGTCAAGTCGGCAGTCGGCAATTTCGGCTCGGGCTGGACCTGGCTCGTGAAGAAGGCTGACGGCTCGGTTGATATTGTCAACATGGGCGCAGCCGGTACGCCACTGACCACCGCCGACAAAGCGCTGCTGACGGTTGATGTCTGGGAGCATGCCTATTACATCGACTTCCGCAACATGCGGCCCAAGTATGTCGAGACCTTTCTTGACAAGCTGGTGAACTGGAGTTTTGCCGAAGCCAACTTCGGCTGAAGTGCGATGCGGGGCTGTTACCTGGCCTGAAAAGGTTTTCCGGCAAGTTTGAATCCGGCCTTGATGCCTTTCTTGTCGAACCAGCCCTGGTTCATTTCGAGCACGTAGCGAACCGGCTTGGCCGAACAGTGAGAGTCGGTGGTCTGAGGTTTCATGTCGGCCAGATTGACGATCGTGCCGTCGTCCGCGACAAAGGCGGCGGTCAAGGGCAGCAGTGTGTTCTTCATCCAGAAGCACTGCTCGCCGGCTTGTTCAAATATGAATAACATACCCTCCGATTGAGGCATGTGCTGGCGAAACATCAGGCCCGTCGCGCGCTGCGCGGAGTTCATCGCGACCTGGGTGTCAATCAGGTGCATGCCAGCCGAGATCTTGATGCGGGGTAGATCGGTCTGCGGCAGATTTTGGGCGTGGGCCACGTTGCCGATGGCGAGAACCCAGCTGATAAGTCCGACTGCTGTTTGTTTCATGACGCGATTCTGCAGCGAGCAGCCCCTCAATTGAAGTGATCCACACAAAATAATGCCCGCAGAGCGGGCATTATTACCAGGTCTGGAGGCGCCGCCTCCAGATCGGCTGTTACTTGGCAGCGGAAGCAGCGGGCTTCTTTGCAGCAGCCTTCTTCTCGGCATTGGCGGCTTTCTTCGCAGCCTTCTTTGCAGCCTTCTCGTCAGCGGCAGCCTTCTTGGCGGCCTTGTCGTCTGCCTTGACAGCGGGAGCCACGGGCGCGGCAGCAGCAGGCGCTGCGGCTGCGGGAGCTGCAACCGGGGCGACGGGCTTGGCGGGTGCAGCGGCAGGAGCGGCGGCCTGGGCAAATGCGCCGACAGCAAAGAGTCCGGCAACCAAAGCAGCGAGAAGTTTGTTCATTTCCAATTTCCTTGAGAGATCGTTATTTCAACCAGATCCTTCCAAGATCTGGAAGGTCTGTTCCTAACGGGGCTGGCTCCACACTGGTTGACAAAATCCAGTAATTCTTTGCGACTAAAATTGAAAATGCTCACAAACCCGTCAGCAACGGCGGCCTATGTCGGGTCTGGGCATCAGGAATTCCCGAATTCGACCCTTCAACGGAGAAATCACATGTACCAACACATCCAGGTGCCCTCAAAAGGCCAAAAGATCACCGTCAATGCTGATATGTCGCTGAATGTGCCTGATCAGCCGATCATTCCGTTCATCGAGGGTGATGGCACCGGTCTTGATATCACACCGGTGATGCTCAAAGTGGTGGATGCAGCCGTTGCCAAGGCCTATGGCGGCAAGAAGAAGATTCACTGGATGGAGGTCTATGCCGGGGAGAAGTCAACCAGGGTGTATGGCCCCGACGTCTGGCTGCCGGAAGAAACCCTGCAGGCCTTGAGGGAGTATGTGGTCTCGGTCAAGGGTCCGCTGACGACACCGGTCGGCGGCGGCATCCGCTCGCTGAATGTGGCGCTGCGCCAGGAACTCGACCTCTACGTCTGTCTGCGCCCGATCCAGTACTTTGATGGGGTCCCCAGCCCGGTCAAAGAGCCGCACAAGACAAACATGGTGATTTTCCGAGAAAACTCGGAAGACATTTACGCCGGTATTGAGTTCGAAGCCGAATCCGAGAAGGCGAAGAAACTGATCAATTTCCTGCAGAAGGAAATGGGCGTGACCAAGATCCGTTTCCCCAACACGTCGGGCATCGGCATCAAGCCGGTTTCGCGCGAAGGCACCGAACGGTTGGTGCGCAAGGCGCTTCAGTACACGGTCGACAATGACAGGCCCAGCCTGACCATTGTCCACAAGGGCAACATCATGAAATACACCGAGGGCGGCTTCCGTGACTGGGCCTATGCTCTGGCACAAAGGGAGTTCGGCGCCGAGTTGATCGACGGCGGCCCGTGGTGCAAGTTCAAGAACCCGAAAACAGGCAGGGAAATCATCGTCAAGGACAGCATTGCCGACGCGTTCCTGCAGCAGATCCTGCTGCGGCCCTCTGAGTACAGCGTGATCGCCACCCTGAACCTCAATGGGGATTACGTGTCGGACGCGCTGGCGGCCCAGGTCGGCGGCATTGGCATCGCTCCCGGCGCCAACCTGTCCGACTCGGTGGCCTGTTTTGAAGCCACGCACGGCACGGCGCCCAAGTACGCAGGCAAGGACTATGTGAACCCGGGTTCCGAGATCCTCTCTGCCGAAATGATGCTGCGTCACATGGGCTGGACCGAAGCCGCCGACCTGATCATCAGTTCGATGAAAAAATCCATTGCCAGCAAGAAGGTAACCTATGACTTCGCCCGTCTGATGGAAGGCGCAACCCAGGTCAGCTGCTCGGGCTTTGGTCAGGTCCTGATCGACAATATGTAGCGGCGTCAGGCTGCCGAAGGCGGCGCCGCACCTCGGCTGTTCGCAAACCGCTCAGGTCTTCCGGCTTGCGCGGTTTTTTCTTTCCGGTGCTTGAATCCTTGAAGAATGGCACCAGTTCCAGACAGCAAAGCGATGCTTTGGTACGCTCGATAGAATGAAAGCATGGCAAGCAAAACTCCTGAAAATCCCCCGGTCAAGCCAGCCCGACCCGTGGTCCCGGATGACGGCGGGGCGGTTGTCCTGGAACGGCGAACTCAAAAAGTCAAGCCACCCCAGATGTATCAGGTGGTGATGCTGAACGACGATTACACGCCGATGGAATTTGTCGTGGTGGTGATCCAGGAGTTTTTCGGCAAGGATCTGGAGGCGGCAACGCAGATCATGCTCAAAATCCATCTGGACGGCAAGGGCGTCTGCGGGGTCTACTCGAGGGATGTGGCGGCCACCAAGGTGGATCAGGTTCTGGATGCCGCTGCCAAGGCGGGGCATCCGCTCAAATGCGTCAGTGAGCCGGTGAATTAAGACATGCGCGCTGAATTGGTATTGAAATCGGTTTACAGTTGAACATCGAAGCGAGGCTATAAAGGAAGTCACATGATTGCCCAAGAACTGGAAGTCAGCCTGCACATGGCGTTTGTCGAGGCGCGCCAGCAGCGCCACGAGTTCATCACGGTGGAGCACCTGCTGCTTGCACTGCTGGACAATCCCAGCGCGGCTGAGGTGCTGCGCGCGTGTTCGGCCAGCATCGATGACTTGCGCAAATCGCTGGCGAACTTCATCAAGGACAACACGCCTCAGGTCGCCGGTCTGGACGATGTCGACACGCAGCCGACGCTGGGCTTTCAGCGCGTGATTC
>JBMOJJ010000371.1:0-3478 GCA_049315845.1 Rhodoferax sp. | reverse complement strand
GGCAAACTGGTGGTGGCGATCTCGAGCCGCGCGCTGTTTGACTTCGAGGAAGAAAACCGGGTCTTCGAGCAGAACGACGACCGCGCCTACATGGCGCTGCAGTTGCAGCGCCTGGACGAGCCGGCCAAGCCCGGCGTCGCGTTTTCACTGGTCAGGAAACTGCTGGCCTTCAATCCGGACGCAGCCGATCTGCAGGCGCAGAGGGTCGAGGTCGTGATCCTGTCGCGCAACGACCCGGTCTCGGGCATGCGCGTGTTCCGTTCGGCCCAGCATTACGGCCTGCCGATCCAGCGCGGCAGCTTCACGCGCGGGCAATCGCCCTGGCGCTACCTCAAACCGCTGCACGCCAACCTGTTTCTGAGCACCCACCTGAGCGATGTGCGCGCCGCGCTGGACGCCGGCGTGCCGGCGGCGCAGGTCTATCCGCAGTCGGCCCATGCGGGCGACGCCTATCCGCACGAGGTGCGCATTGCGTTTGACGGCGACGCCGTTCTGTTCAGCGACGAGGCCGAGCGCATCTACCAGGCCGAGGGTCTGAGCGCATTCCAGAAACACGAATCGGACAAGGCGCAGCAGCCGCTGCTGGCCGGCCCGTTCAAGCCGCTGCTGGCCGCGCTGCAGCGGCTGCAAAGGGAAGGCACGCCGCGCATGCGCATTCGCACCGCGCTGGTGACCGCGCGCAGCGCGCCGGCGCATGAGCGCGCGATCCGCACGCTGATGGACTGGAACATCGAGGTCGATGAGGCGATGTTCCTGGGCGGCCTGCCCAAGGGCGAATTCCTGCGCGAGTTCGAACCGGATTTCTTCTTCGACGACCAGACCGGTCACGTGGCGTCAGCCTCCCGACATGTGCCATCGGGCCATGTCGTCAGCGGCCTGAGCAACGATTGAACAGAGTTCTTGCCACAATCTGTAGTTTCATACAGTATTATCGGCAGCATGGCGAAAGAAAAATCGGTTTACGTCTGCTCCGACTGCGGCGGCAGCAGCCCGAAATGGCTGGGCAAATGCCCGAGCTGCAGCGCCTGGAACACGCTGATCGAGTCGGTCCCCGAGAGCGCGGCCCCGGCAAAGAACAGGTTCGCCTCGCTGGCCCGAACCGCCGAGGTCGCCACACTGGGCGATATCGACGCGGTCGACATGGCGCGCACGCCGACCGGCCACGAGGAACTTGACCGGGTGCTGGGCGGCGGCATCGTCGAGGGCGGCGTCGTGCTGATCGGCGGCGACCCGGGCATCGGCAAGTCGACCCTGTTGTTGCAGGCGCTCGATTCACTGCAGCGCAGCGGTCAGAGCACCCTCTATGTCACGGGCGAAGAAAGTGGCGCGCAGGTGGCGCTGCGCTCGCGCCGGCTGGGCCTGAACAATTCCCAGGTCAAGGTGCTGGCGGAAATCCAGCTCGAGCGAATTCTGGCCACACTCGAAGCGACGCGGCCCGACGTCGCGGTGATCGACTCGATTCAAACCGTCTACTCGGATCAGCTGACCTCGGCGCCCGGCTCGGTGGCGCAGGTGCGCGAGTGCGCCGCGCACCTGACACGCTACGCCAAAGCCAGCGGACGCGCCGGCGCCGACGCGCATGGCCGGGCGACCTGCATCGTGCTGGTCGGCCACGTCACCAAGGAAGGCGCGCTGGCCGGGCCCAGGGTGCTGGAGCATATGGTCGACACGGTGCTCTACTTCGAGGGCGACACGCACAGCAGTTTCCGGCTGGTGCGGGCGATCAAGAACCGCTTTGGCGCGGTCAACGAGATTGGCGTCTTTGCGATGACCGAGAAGGGCCTCAAGGGTGTGTCCAACCCCAGCGCCATTTTCCTGAGCCAGCACCCGGAGCCGGTGCCGGGCAGCTGCGTGATGGTCACGCTGGAGGGAACGCGCCCGATGCTGGTCGAAATCCAGGCACTGGTGGACAGCGCCGGCCCCTCGCCCAGACGGCTGAGCGTCGGCCTGGATCGCGACCGCCTTGCCATGCTGCTGGCGGTGCTGCACCGCCACGCTGGCGTCGCCTGCATGGACCAGGACGTGTTTGTCAATGCCGTCGGCGGCGTGCGCATCAGCGAACCGGCGGCCGACCTGGCGGTGCTGCTGGCTATCACCTCAAGCCTGCGCGGCAAACCGCTGCCGAAAGGCTTTTTTGCGTTTGGCGAAGTCGGGCTGGCCGGCGAGGTGCGACCGGCGCCACGCGGACAGGAACGCCTGAAGGAGGCCGCCAAACTCGGCTTCAGCGTGGCCGTGGTACCGAAGGCCAATGCGCCGAAAAAATCAATCGAGGGCCTGACCATTCACGCCGTCGAACGGGTCGAGCAGGCGATGGAAGTGGTGCGCGGCCTGGCCTGACGCCAAGCCGGGTTTGGGTCCGCTGGTCAGTAGCGAACGACGCTGTTGCCCGAGTTCTTCACCGCGTCGCCGACCCGCATGGCGGGGTCCTGAGTGAATTCAAAACTCTGTGTGCGACCGTCGCCATAGCGCACGCTGACGGTCCATACGTTGTGGCTCTTCGCCTTCTCTTCAACCTTCTTGCCCGCGTAGGCACCACCGGCGGCTCCGGCCACCGTGGCCAGTGTCTTTCCGGTGCCGCCACCGACCTGATGACCCAGCACGCCACCCAGGACCGCCCCACCAATCAAGCCGAGCGGACTGCTTTCGCCTTTCTTTTCGGCCATCGTGACGGCGGTCACCTTGCCGCAGTCGGCGCAAGCCGGCTTGGCTTGCTGCGCCGGCGCTGACGCGGCGGGCGTCGCAGCGGCCAGCTGGGCCTTGGCGCTGGCCAGCGCCTTGTCGTACTCGGCCTTGGCGTCGCGCCGGCACTGGGTCCGCACCTCGGACGAAGCTTCGTCATTGCAGTTCTTCTTGTCCGCCTCATAGCGCGCCTGCGCCGCCTTGCTGTCGGCGTTGTACTGGGCCTTCGGGTCCGACGGCGTCTGGGCAGACGCGCTCGGGGCCAAGGCCGCGAGCAGCAAAGCGCCGATCAATGTGAATAACTGTTTCTTCATTGCCTGTTCCTCATTCAATAAATACGGATGCCGATAGTATGAACCCGAACACCGCCACGCCGAGGATAGCGCTGCCGGCGCGCAGAGCAAAGTCCATAAGCAACTGAGGGTTGATGCCCGTCAACGACAGCACATGTTCTTGCGCCGGCCCCCGTGCCTGTTAAGAAATGCTTAATTTGCGCTTCCTACCATTGCGGCCCATGGGGGTGCCATGCACATTTTGAATTCCTTATGCCGCGTCCTGATCGTCGGCAGCGCCGCACGGGGCCGGTTGGCCCACGCCGTCACGCCGGCCGAGCAACTGGCGGCCTACACCAACCAGGCCTGGCGGCCGGTCGCGTCACCAAACCATGCACAATCAGGCTGACCACCCTGTGAACCTGGAGTTTCCCGATGCGCATACTGCTGGCTGAAGACGATCCGATGCTGGGCGATGGGCTGCGCGCCGGCTTGCGTCAGCTCGGCTTCCAGGTCGACTGGGTGCG
>JBMOJJ010000370.1:0-3481 GCA_049315845.1 Rhodoferax sp. | reverse complement strand
TCCTGGACGAAAGCCATGTGCTGATCGGCCAGTTCGGCGGCATGTACAACGGCGACCGCTCGCGCAAGACGACGCTGGTCGAATACGGCTTTCGCCTGCCCAGTGCGCTGGACAACCGGCCGCTGAAGTTCGAGGAGTTCGAGGCCCGGATGCGCCAGGCGGTCTTTGTGTCAGCGACCCCGGGCCAGTGGGAAAAAGACCATGCGGGCCAGGTGGTGGAGCAGCTTGTGCGCCCGACCGGCCTGGTCGACCCGGAGGTCGAAGTTCGTCCGGCCAGCAGCCAGGTCGACGATGTGCTGCAGGAAATCCGGATCCGCGTGGAAAAGCACGAACGGGTGCTGATCACCACGCTGACCAAGCGCATGGCCGAGCAGTTGACCGATTATCTGAGTGACAACGGCGTCAAGGTGCGCTACCTGCACAGCGATGTGGACACGGTGGAGCGGGTCGAGATTCTGCGCGACCTGCGACTGGGCGTGTTTGACGTGTTGGTCGGCATCAATCTGCTGCGCGAAGGGCTGGATATTCCCGAGGTGTCGCTGGTGGCGATCCTGGATGCCGACAAGGAGGGCTTCTTGCGCTCCGAGCGCTCGCTGATTCAGACCATTGGCCGCGCCGCGCGCAATCTGGAGGGCCGGGCGATCCTGTACGCGGACAAGATGACCGACTCGATGCACAGGGCGATCGGCGAGACCGAGCGGCGCCGGGTCAAGCAGGTTGCGCACAACCTGGCGCATGGCATCACGCCGCGCTCCATCGTCAAACAGGTGCGGGACCTGATTGACGGCGTCTACAGCGAAAAGGCCGGCAGGGAGGCTGAAAGACTGGAGCGCGACGCGATGCAGCGCGCGCAGATCGAAGAGATGAGCGAGAAGGACATTTCGCGCGAGATCAAGCGTCTGGAAAAGCTGATGCTCGAGCACGCGCGCAATCTGGAGTTCGAGAAGGCGGCGCGGGTCAGGGACCAACTGGCCATTCTGAAGCAGCAGGCGTTCGGCGCCGCCGGGAGCGATAACGTGCTTACCTGAGCAAAGTACGGGGTTTATGGGTATACTTGACCTAAATAGTCAACCAAACCCATGAAGGAGCATGTGATGCGACTCACCACCAAAGGCCGTTTTGCGGTTACCGCGATGATAGATCTTGGCCTGCGCCAAAGCGGCGGGCCGGTGACTTTGGCAGCCATCAGCCAGCGCCAGCAGATATCGCTGTCCTATCTGGAGCAGCTTTTTGGCAAATTGCGCCGTAATTTTCTGGTCGAATCGACCCGTGGCCCCGGCGGCGGCTACACGCTGGCGCGAAATCCGGCCGACATCACGATTGCCGAAATCATCACGTCGGTCGATGAGCCGATTGACGCGACCCACTGCGGTGGCAAGGAAAACTGCCTGGGCGAGGGCGACCGCTGCATGACGCATGACCTGTGGGCCGCATTGAATGTGCGCATGGTTGAGTTTCTGAGCTCGGTGACGCTGCAGAAGCTGATTGACGACCAACTTGCCAAGGGCCTGCGCGTGGAAGACAAGCCGACCCTCAAGCGCGCCATCTTCACCATGCCCGGTGTCAAGGCGAGCCGCGTCAATGTGCCCAATTCTGTTTTTGCGCTGGGCAGCGCGGTTTCCGAAACCTGAGACCAGCCCGTCAACAATCGATTCTCAAGCCAGCAGCAAAGCCTTCATGGACACCACACCTCATTTTCCGATCTACATGGACTACAGCGCCACCAATCCCTGCGACGAGCGGGTGGTGGACGCGATGATTCCCTGGTTGCGCCAGCACTTTGGCAACCCGGCCTCGCGCAGCCACGCCTGGGGCTGGGAGGCCGAGGCGGCGGTTGAGAAGGCGCGCGAGCAGGTCGCCGCCCTGATCGGAGCCGACCCGCGCGAGATCGTCTGGACCTCTGGCGCCACCGAGTCGGACAACCTGGCGCTGAAGGGCGCGGCCGGTTTCTACAAGACCCGTGGCAAGCACATCATCACGGTCAAGACCGAGCACAAGGCGGTGCTCGACACCTGCCGCGAACTGGAGCGACAGGGCTTTGCCGTGACTTATCTGGACGTGCGGGAAGACGGCTTGCTCGATCTTGACGTGTTCAAGGCGGCCATCCGGCCTGACACCATCCTGGCCAGCGTGATGCTGGTCAACAATGAGATCGGCGTGATCCAGGATATCGCGGCCATCGGCAAGCTCTGCCGCGAAAAAGGCGTCGTCTTGCACGTCGACGCGGCGCAGGCCACCGGCCGTGTAGACATCGATCTGAGCCAGTTGCCGGTCGATCTGATGAGCCTGACCGCGCACAAGACCTATGGCCCCAAAGGCGTAGGCGCCTTGTACGTCCGGCGCAAGCCGCGTGTGCGGATCGCGGCGCAGATGCACGGTGGCGGCCACGAGCGCGGGATGCGCTCGGGCACGCTGCCAACGCATCAGATCGTGGGCATGGGCGAGGCCTACCGGATCGCCCGGGACGAGATGGCGCTCGAGAATGCCCGGATCCAGGCGCTGCACGACCGCATGCTCGACGGCCTGAAAGATGTCGAGCAGGTGTTCATCAATGGCCACCTTGAAAAGAGGGTGCCGCACAACCTGAACATGAGCTTCAACTATGTGGAAGGCGAGTCGCTGATCATGGGCATCAAGGGTTTGGCCGTGTCCAGCGGATCGGCCTGCACCTCGGCCAGCCTGGAGCCCAGCTATGTGCTGCGCGCGCTGGGCCGCAGCGATGAGCTGGCGCACAGCAGCCTGCGCATGACGATCGGGCGATTCACGACCGAAGCGGAGATCGATTACGCGGTTGAGACGATCAAGCTCAACGTGGCCCGGCTGCGCGATCTGAGCCCCTTGTGGGACATGTACAAGGAAGGCATTGACATCAGCACCATCCAGTGGGCGGCGCATTAGTCCTTGATGATTGGAGAACCAAATGGCATATTCTGAAAAAGTTGTGGATCACTACGAGCATCCGCGCAATGTGGGCTCGTTCGAAAAGGGCGACGATTCGGTCGGCACCGGCATGGTGGGCGCCCCGGCCTGCGGCGACGTGATGAAGCTGCAGATCAAGGTCAATCCGCAAACCGGTGTGATTGAGGATGCGCGCTTCAAGACCTATGGCTGCGGCTCGGCGATTGCGTCCTCGTCGCTGGTGACCGAGTGGGTCAAGGGCAAGACGCTGGAGCAGGCGGCGGCGCTGAAGAACAGCGAGATAGCCGAGGAACTGGCTTTGCCGCCGGTCAAGATACACTGCTCGATCCTGGCCGAGGATGCGATCAAGGCGGCAGTCAACGACTACAAGCAAAAACACCTGTAAAACATTGTGGGACCGACACGCTCGGTCCCCATCACCCTGAAATACCATGGCTGTTACCCTGACCGAAGCTGCCGCCCGCCACGTCACCCGCTACCTGAGCAAGAGGGGCAAGGGTGTGGGCGTCCGATTGGGCGTCAAGACCACCGGATGCTCGGGTCTGGCCTACAAACTCGAATA
>JBMOJJ010000369.1:0-3484 GCA_049315845.1 Rhodoferax sp. | reverse complement strand
GCGCGACCCTCGAAAATCTTAACTCCTTCGGGCTCGCGCCTGATCGTCAGCTTTGCAGCAGGCAGTTCCGGGGCATGGAATCGTCCTGGGCTGAGGCAAGCTGCCTCCCAAGAGCTTGGTCTGACTGGCTCCAGAAGACACAAACCGGTAGTAGTCGCTTGCGATCTGAGTCCTCCAAACCGGGCATTCGCTGTTACGCAGCGACGGTCAGCTTTCTGGTGACCACATCGTGAAACCAAGCACCTCCAGTTGGCCACGACCCGACGGTGAAGATTCTTTTCGATAGCAATGGGATGAACGCCCTCACCTTAGGCGGTCGTAGATTTGAAGCAAGACTCAGCAGCGATCACTTGACGCACGAGAAGGGATTTTCCCTAGGTGGGGCCGGAATACAGCGTCGGAGTCGGTCACCACAGGCATACGCCGGCAAAAGTCAGTTCGTTCGCCCGGTCATCCAAAGCCAATATCACAAAAGGAAGAATCTTTTCATAGAAACCTCCGTTTCTCTGTCAAATATCAATGCATTGCCTCGGCAGAGGCCTAGAGTGAAGCATCGCTTTTTGACCGTCACCCAGTACTAAGGAGAAGTCATGATGAATTTGTTCAAATCGTCCGACACACGTGCATGTGCCATATCCAGACGTGCTTTTTTGGTCGAGTCCGCAGTCCTGACGACCGCCTGTTCTGGCGGGGGCGGAGCAGACATTGCCCCGGACGGGCCGCCGGCGGCAATGACCGGTTCCAACTGGATGTCCTTCATGCAGGGCATCATCGGTAACCGGCGGCTGACCGACATTGTCATCCCCGGCACCCACGATTCCGGCACCTACGGCATTACTTCCAGTTCCCCGATTGCCAATGACGGCAAGGGGATTGACTCGATCAACGCCTGGGTCGCCGATAGAAAAAACAACACTTGGTACGGGCCCATCCTCGATAGCTTTGGAGTCTTCGACAAGATCATGGCCGAAGCGGCCGTTGTAACCTCTTGGTGGGCCAAGGTCCAGCAGAACAACTTCGCCTCGCAACTGCAGTACGGCGTGCGGTACTTCGACCTGCGCGTTCAGCAATGGGATGCGACAAGCTTCTATTGCGTGCATTCGCTCAGAGGTGCTGACTTCGCCGAGTTGCTTGCGGCTGTCAAGGCGTTTTATGCCCAGGCAGGATCGGGCTCCGAGGTCCTCATTCTGGACATCCAGCACACCTATCAGATGAACCACGAAACTTTCGTGGCCGTGCTGAAGCAGACCCTGACCGACGCCTCTGGCAACAGTCTCATCATCCCGCGCGGGTCCAACCTGAACCTGCAGAGCATCTGGGCCACCAAGCAGCGCATTCTGGTCTTCTACGACGACGACGCGACCGTCACCAAGCACCCAGAACTCTGGCACAGCTCCTCTTCGCTGACCGCCCCCCAGATCCACTCGCCATGGCCCAATACCCACGACAGTCAGGTTCTTTACAACTTCCTGGGCGGCCAACTGGATGATGTTACGGACCTGAACCGCAAGGGCGGCCAGTTTGTCGTGATGCAGTCGCTAGCCACCGAAGGTTTCATCAACGTTGCGCTCTCGATTGAGGCGCACCTGTTCAATTTGATGCGCGATAACTTCATCATCGGCAAAATCCTCAAGCGGCTTGGATTCGACCATGTGGCGCCCATGAACTTCTTCCAGTTCAACTTCGGTGGCACCGATCTGACGAACTGGCTCAACAGCAAGAGCCAGCGCAATCAGGCCGCGCACCGGGCCAATATTCTCATCATTGACGACTACAGCAATTTCAATTACAGCAAGTCCGACGGCACGCAGGGTGGCTATCTCGACCTGATCTACGAACTCAACACCAGCCGGGCCGCGCCCTCGCCGCAAGGGCCTTACCACGCCGTTCTGAAGAGCCAGACCGCCAATTTCACGGCCGACCACTACAAGACTTACCCGGTGGAGTTCCACTTCATCAACACCGGGCAGGTGGCTTGGGACCCGGCTGTCGTCCATCTGGGAACGGCGAGACCCTACGACCGGACCACCCATCTTTACACCAACGACGGCACCTGGCAGTCGCAGTTTCGCATCAAGATGCAGAACACCACGCCAGTCCAGCCCGGTCAGGAGGCGATCTTCAAGTTCAATATCACGCCGGATGACTATTACGCCTCGTCGTTCCAGTCGTTCGAACTGGTCGCGGACACCGTCTACCAAGGTTTCCCGGCTCAGCATTTCGGCGATTTCTATGGCAATGCCACCATCTACATCCAGACCGATGTGCTGCGCTACGCCAGCGTGCTGAAATCCCACAGCGGTAAAACCACGATCGCGCAGTTCGATACCGCAACACTCACCGCGACGTTCACCAACACCGGGACCATGCCGTGGTTCCCGGACGTGGTCTTTCTGGGGATTCCGTATCCGTACTGGTTCGCGACCTACTACACGCCGAAAGGGAACTGGGAAACGAACCACCTCATCCGGATGACGAACACCGCGGCGGTCATGCCGGGCCAGGACGCGATCTTCGCCTTTGGCGCCACGGCCAACATCGAGGCCAGCGGCGGCCGCGGCGCATTTCCGTTTCAGCTGGTGGCCATCAAGGCTGCGGGACTGATGCCGCCGCAATCGTTCGGCTCGCAAGGCAACGTCGGAATTAGTATTGACATCGACTACGTCCAGACGCCGGGCAATCTGGCTGCGGTATTGGTGTCGAAAAGCCCGGACTGCACGATCAAACGCGGGGAATCCGCACAACTGTCCTTCGTGTTCAAGAACACAGGCAAGATCACATGGTACCCGGACCTGCTGTTGCTCAGAACCCTGGACGGCATGGCTTCCGCGCTGTATACGTCGACAGACGGCAGCTGGTTTGAAGACAACCAGATCCCGATGCTGAACACAACACCAGTGGGGCCGGGTGAATCGGCAAGCTTCGTGTTTACGGCCACGCCGAGCAGCTCGACTGTGACCGGGAACCAATCCTTCGAGCTCGCTATCAGCTATCCGGGTGTCAATGTCTGGACTTGCGGTGCCGGCGGTCAGGGAACCATTCATGTCACCGTGACCGGCTAGAAGAAACTCCAGTTGAGGCGACGATCATGAACCGAAATATTCAGTTGTACTTTCTGTCCGTTTTGTCCCTGGTCTTCAGCGCGCTTGTCGGCTGTGGTGGGCAGGACCAGACCCCGACACCCACTCCGCCGGTCACACCGAAGGTGTCGGCGCGGATGCTGGTTCAAGCCAATGCCCTGATGGGACCTGGACAGTCGGCTTTCGGCTGGAGTCCCCAGGGCGCTACCCTGGCCTATGTTGACCCCGTTGACGGGCGCGACGTATTGTGGGCTTACGACGCCGCAACGGCTGCCAAGCGAGTGCTGCTCGACCCCGGCGCCAACCCTGAGCAGATTTCCGTCTCCTCGGCGCAATGGTCGCCGCAGGGCAATCTGTTGCTGCTTTTGGGTGCCAACGCGCTTTGGCTGCTCGATGCGAAGACT
>JBMOJJ010000368.1:0-3505 GCA_049315845.1 Rhodoferax sp. | reverse complement strand
GCCTATTACGTGGTGGCGAAATTTATGTTCTCTTAAAGCCTTTGATGCCTGTGTCATGAAGGCAACGCCAGTGATTGACACAACATAATTTTGAGATTGTGCTGACAAGTCTTTTCACTCTGGAGACCTGTCATGTTTGAGACTCTGTATTCATCGCCCCTGGCTATTGATCGGCATCGCTCTGGCGCACTGTCACAAGAGCGCGTGCGCTACCTGAAGCATTGTGCCGATCACGGAGCTGTGATTCACACTCAATTCCAGCGAGCAGAACTTCTGCTCTGGCTCGCTGAGCGCATCCAGCCAGTGGATCACGCTGGTGTTGATTTAGCCCGGCTACAGGCGCTAATTCAGGCCGATCCAGTTCCATCCCAAAGGTATGCCGTTCAAGCAACCAAGCACGGTAGATGCTGGCTCAAGTTTTTGGGGTGGTGGCATCAATCATCTGAACCCGTTGCATTTGCTGCCGACCTCGCACAATTCGTTGCATGGATGCGCGACGAGCGCGGCTTGGCAACCTCTACCGTCATTCAGTGGAAAGCCGCAGCAACGACTTTTCTTCGGTGGTTTGGCAGCAAAGAGCGTGACCTCACAACATTGCACCCCAATGACATCGATGCCTACTTCTTGACCTATGGCAAAGGACGTTGGTCACGGGTTTCCATCAGTTACACGACCGCAATGCTGCGCACCTTTTTACGTCATCTAGCCAGCCGGGGCAGATGCAGTCCCACACTTGCCGATGCCATCTTTGGCCCCCGGATGTATGCCTTGGAGAAGGTTCCGCCAGCCCTCAGTTGGGAGGATGTTCGCCGAGTGATCGCTGCGATTAACTCCGATTCTGACGGCGACATTCGCGACCGTGCCATATTGCTATTGATGGCCGTCTATGGGCTGCGGCGCGGTGAAGTAGCTACCCTACGTCTGGACCAGATTCACTGGAATGCGCGAGAACTAAACATTACCCGACTCAAGCGCAGCAAGCCGCAAACCTTTCCTCTTGTCGAATCAGTCGCCCAAGCACTTGCGTGCTACATCGATACCGTGCGTCCAGTGGCACCTTACCCAGAAATATTCCTGCGCCTGCATGCTCCGCATGTACCGATGATTGCACCCAGTTTTTACTGGTTGGTCAGTGACCGCCTGCGAGCCGTTGGCCTCCAAGGGGCAAAGCTGGGACCGCACGCGCTGCGCCATGCCTGTGCTAGCCGTATGTTGTCACAGGGGCTTACGCTCAAGGAGATTGGCGATCATCTGGGTCACAGCAGTTCACGCTCCACCATGACCTACACCAAGGTCAATTTGACGGCGTTGCGTGAAGTCGGCGACTTCGACTTGGGAGAACTTTAATGAAGACTTCGCAAGTCATTGATGCCTATTTGGCTGCGCGTCGTGCACAGGGCGTGCGTTTTAGCAGTGCCACGCGTGTGTTGAACAGCTTTGTCCGACAAACAGGGGATACCGAATTGGAACAGGTGAAGCCCGGTGCTGTGGCCGATTTCCTGAAAGGAACAGGGGAGTTGAGCACGACTTGGCGCAATAAATACTGTTTGCTGTCTGGTCTGTATCGTTTTGCGATCGCTCGTGGCTATGCCTCAGCATCACCCCTTCCAGAGCGATCCCCCAAGCTGCCACCACCGCACCCGCCCTACGTTTATTCGACTGACGAGTTGCAGCATTTGCTCGATGCGACGGCAACGCTCAAGGTCAACAATAGCCCAATTCGGGTCCAGACCTACCGAACGTTACTGCTGATCATGTACGGTACTGGATTGCGGGTGAGTGAAGCCATTGGCTTGCAACTGCGCGATGTGGATTTGAATGAGCGACTGTTATCCATTCGCGACACCAAGTTCTACAAAACTCGCATCGTGCCAATAGGTCCTCGGCTAGCAGACACCATTAAAGATTACATGGAACACAGGTGCACGTTGCCTATGCTTGAAGGCCAGGACGCCGCATTGCTTTGCTCACGCACTGGTCACCACCTCTGGTATCAGGATGTGATCACGCAGTTTCAGCGAGTGCGCACCTCGGCCGGCATTGGTTGTCCACCGGGTGCAAGCCGACCGCCTCGGATGCACGATTTGCGCCACACTGCGGCCGTTCATCGGGTTGTCGCGTGGTATCGAGATGGCAGGGATGTCCAAAAACTGTTGCCACAGTTGGCGACCTATCTTGGTCATTCTGAGATCAAATCGACCCAGCGCTATCTGAGCATGACTCCCGAACTGCTGCAAGAAGCCAGCAAGCGCTTTGCCACTTATGCGGTTCAAGGGGGTGATCATGCGTGAACGTGACCTACTTGGCCCTTGGGTTCGGCGTTTCTTGCTGGAGCATCTGGTGGCCGACAGAAATCTCTCGCGCAACACCCAAGTGAGCTACAGGGATACCCTGACGATTCTCTTGCCATTTGTCAGCAAAAGATCCTCACTGGCGGTTGACCAAATGAAAGTGGGCGACATCTCTCCAAGTGTTGTACGCGCGTTTCTAGAATACGTGGAACATGAACGCCACTGTGGCTTGATCACCCGCAATCAACGCCTTGCCGCCATTCGCTGCCTGGCTTACTTCGTTGGGGCGCATGCACCAGAGCATCTGGCATGGTGCACTGAGGTTCGATCTATACCGTTCAAAAAAACGGTGAAACGAGTGATTGACTACCTCGACAAGCCGGAGATGAATGCTTTGCTGGATGCCCCGGTTCAGAGCACAAAGCTGGGTAACCGCGATCATGCCATGCTGCTGTTCATGTACAACAGTGGTGCACGGGCTGATGAAGTCGCTGGCCTGTGCATTCGTAATTTGCAGATTGGGACGTCACCGTCTGTTCGGATTCTGGGTAAGGGCAACAAGTGGCGGGTTTGCCCTCTTTGGCCCATGACCGTCGAAGTCCTGCGTGCTCAGATCGATGGCCGAGCAGACAGCGAGCGCGTGTTTCTTGGTCGAACCGGCGAACCAATTACACGGTTCGGCGTTCACCGACTGGTGACGATCTATGCAGCTATGGCCCGGCAAAAAGTCGAGGCCATGCGTACCAAACGAGTGAGTCCGCACACGATTCGACACACCACGGCCGTTCATTTGCTGCGATCTGGCGTGGATATCAACACAATTCGGGCATGGCTGGGTCACGTGTCGTTGGATACAACCAATATCTATGCTGAAGTGGATTTGGAGATGAAAGCGAAGGCGCTTGCCAGTATTGATCTCTCGGACTTGACAACTAGGGTCACAAAGCGTTCAGCGCTACCGTCACTGATGGAGTTCATGCGCGGCTTGTAAGCATGACAACAGTCTGAAATTTATGTGCGGTGCTGATGCCAAAAGAGCAGACCCTACAGCCGTCGAATCTGCCGCCGCAACATAAATTTCGCCACCACGTAATAGGCATTATGTTTTCGAAAACGTAATGCCTATTACGAATACATCTGCAAGCGCGCCGGCATCCAGGTCGCCTATGTCGCCGAGCAGTTTGAGAACGATGGCTCACCGGTCTCCACAATCG
>JBMOJJ010000367.1:0-3524 GCA_049315845.1 Rhodoferax sp. | reverse complement strand
CAGCACGCCCGCGATGGGGGCCGAGCCGGACTTGACGATGGAGCCCATGGCCTTTTCCACGATGTTGGACAGCCCACCCTTCTTGTTGCCGGGCGTGGTGTTGGCACTGCGGTCCACGCTGCCGCGCTGCAGGTAGGCATCAAACCAGGTCATCTCGCGGATCAGCGCCTGCGCGACTTCGGGCGTGGCAGCGCGCGCGGTGAGCAGCGCAATGCCGTCGCGCACTTCGGTGGTTTCGGAGAACATCACGCTGGCACCTGCGCGCACCAGCAGGTCGGTGCAAAAGCCGACGGCCGGATTTGCGGTGACACCCGAAAAGGCGTCGCTGCCACCGCACTGCACGCCCACCACCAATTCGCTGGCCGGCACGGTCTCGCGCCGGCGCGCGTCCAGGCGTTGCAGGTGCGCCCTGGCCTGGCGCAGGATGGAATCCACCATGGACATGAAGCCCAGGTGCGCATCGTCTTGCAGGCACACCACGTCCAGTGCGTCGGCACCCGGTTTGTCCTGACCTTGGGCGACGACAGGAATGGAGCCCGGGGGAAGCAGTCGCTCGGGTTGCAGTTTTTCGCAACCCAGGCTGACCACCATCACCTCGCCACCGAAGTTCGGATTCAGGCTGATGTTGCGCAGCGTGCGAATCGGCACGATGGCATCGGGCGCATCAATCGCCACACCGCAGCCATAGCTGTGCTCCAGCGCCACCACGTCATCGACGTTGGGAAACTGCGGCAGCAACTCGCTCTTGATGCGCTGCACCGCAAACGCTGTGACCCCAGCCACACATTGAACGGTCTGGGTGATCGCCAGGATGTTGCGCGTGCCGACCGTTCCATCGAGGTTCCGATAGCCCTCAAAAGTGAAGCCCTCCAGCGGCGCCGCAGCATCGGGCTTGATCGTGGCTAAGGGCAGATCGTCGAGCGTGCGCGCCTCAGGCATGCGCAGCAATCGTTCGTGCACCCAGCTGCCGGCGGCAATGTCCTGCATCGCAAAGCCGATGGGCACACCATAGCGCAGCACCGCATCGTCTTTGTGCAGGTCCAACAGCGCCACCTTGTGGCCTTGTGGTACGGGTTCACGCAGAATTTGACCGGCGCTCAGGATGGTTCCCGCTGGCAATCCGCCCTTGTTGGCCACAATGGCAACGTTGTCACGGTTGTGCATCAGGATCGTGAGCGGCATCAATATCTCCTATCATGCAAGACGCTATGCGGGCATCTCTCGAAACATTGTAAACTGGTTGGTAGCGCTACCATACCAGGCAACCATGAACACAGAAGTCAATCCCAAGCGCGCACGGCGCAGCAGCGGCGCCATCACCTTGCGTGATGTCGCCAAGCTCGCGGGCGTCGCGCCGATCACAGCCTCGCGCGTGCTCAACACGCCAGCGCAGGTGTCCGACGAGGTGCGCCAGAAGGTGCTCGATGCGGTGCAGCGCACCGGCTATGTACCCAACCGCATGGCCGGTGGTCTGGCCTCCTCGCGCAGCCGGCTGATTGCCGCCATCGTGCCGAGCACCGTGATGTCGGTTTTCATGGAGACCATCGAGTCCCTGAACCACACCCTGTTCGACGCCGGCTACCAGCTGATGCTGGGCCAGTCGGACTACTCTGCCGCCCATGAAGAACTGCTGCTCGAAGCCGTTATCGGGCGCCGCCCCGACGGCATTTTTCTGACCGGCATTCTGCCGCCGGGCCGGGCTCGAACCCGCTTGCTGGCCTCGGGCATACCGGTGCTGGAAACCTGGGACCTGACGCCAACGCCGATCGACATGCTGATCGGCTTTTCTCATCTGGACATAGGCCGCGCCGTTGCCACTTTTCTGATGAACAAGGGACGCCGCCGCTTCGCCTTGATCCGGGCCGAAGACGAGCGCGCCGGCCGGCGCGCCACGGCGTTTGTTGAGGCGGTGACCCAGAGCGGCCACACCGATGCGCTGGTGATCAACGTCGGCGACGCGCGTTCTCTCAAGGGCGGGCGCGAGGCGATGGCCCGCGTGCTCAGAGAAGCGCCCGATACGGATGCTGTCTTCTGCAGTTCCGACCTGCTGGCCCTGGGCGCCATGACAGAGGCGCGGGCGCAGGGGATATCGATTCCCGGGCGTATCGCCATCGTCGGATTCGGCGATGTGCCGTTTCTGGCCGACATGGTGCCGTCGCTGAGCACCGTGCGCATCAACGGCGCGGACATCGGGCGTCAGGGAGCGCGTTTCCTGATCGAGCGTGCCGAGGGGCGAGCCGTCAGCCCCCCCATCGTTGACGTTGGCTTCACGATCATCGAGCGCGATACCACCTGACACGGGTAAACCCTATGCAAAATCAATTGACGTTCAGAAATGGTACCGCTACCATTCAAGCCATTGCGATTACCGATGACTCACCCACCTCAAGGAGATCCAGGATGAAAAAACTGCTTTGCACGCTCGCCGCCTCGCTGGCCCTGTCGTCGGCCATGGCCTGGCCCGACAAGCCGGTCACGCTGCTCGTGCCCTTTCCGCCCGGCGGCTCGACCGACCTGATTGCCCGGACCCTGGCGCCCAAGTTGCAGGAAAAACTGGGTGGCACTTTCATCGTTGACAACAAGGGGGGCGCGACCGGCACCATTGGCGCCGGCATGGTTGCCAAAGCGGCTCCGGACGGTCATACCATTCTGGTCTCGTCGCTGGGGCCTTATGTGATTGCGCCGCATCTGCTGGCCAAGGTGCCCTATGACGCGCTGAAAGACTTTGACTACATCACGGTCGCGGTGCAGGCACCCAATGTGCTGGTGGTGCCGGCCAAGTCGCCTCACCAGTCCATGGCTGACGTCATCGCGTACCTGAAAGCGAATCCGGGCAAGATGAGTTTTGCCTCGTCGGGCAACGGCAGCAGCGACCATCTGACGGCCGAACTGTTCTGGCTGCAGACCGGCACCAGCGGCCTGCACGTGCCCTACAAGGGCGGTGGCCCGGTCATGACCGATTTGCTGGGGGCCCAGGTTGAGTCGTCCTTCATGAACGTCAACACCGCCATGCCGCAAATCCTGGCCGGCAAATTGCGGGCCCTGTCCATCACCAGTGCCAAGCGCTCGCCGCTGCTGCCGAATGTGCCGACGCTGGAGGAGATCGGGGTGAAGGAAGCCAATGTCTATTCGTGGCAGGCGATCGCCGCACCGCGCGGCCTGCCGGCAGACATCAAGGGCAAACTGCACGCAGCCATTGTGGCGGGACTGAACGACCCGCAGGTCAAGGCCAAGCTGCTGGACCTCGGGTTTGAAATTGTTGCCAACACGCCGGAGCAGTTCACTGCCTACCAGGCCGCCGAATTTGCGCGCTGGAAGAAGCTGATCGAATCGCGCAAGATCACTGCAGACTAGAACGGTGCCCTTGGGCCACACATGAACGAATCAGCCACCCCGATCGTCAAGGCGCTGCAGGTCATACCGGTCGCCGGGCATGACAGCATGCTGCTCAACCTGTCCGGCGCGCATGGGCCCTTCTTTACGCGCAACCTGCTCATCCTCACCGACAGTGCGGGTCGCACCGG
>JBMOJJ010000366.1:0-3527 GCA_049315845.1 Rhodoferax sp. | reverse complement strand
GCTTGTGGCCGGCCTGCGCCTTCTTGGTCTCGAGCAGCGCGACGTCGAGCGCGATCTGTGCCTGCTTGATGCCGGGGCTGCTGTCCTTCCCCTGCTTGACCCAGATGTTGACGTCATCGGGCAGCAGCGCCGGCAGCGCCTGCGGCTGGGCCAGTGACTTGGGTTGCGAATTGCTTTTTCCGACCAGCTGATCGAGCGCGAGCTTCTTCACCCGCAGATCGTTTTCGGCGGCGATTTCCTGCGCGATCACAAGGTCGTACTTGGCCTGCGCCTCGCGCGTGTCGGTGATGGTCGATGTGCCGACTTCAAAGTTGCGTTTGGCCGACGCGAGCTGCTCGGCCACGGCCGCCTTCTGGGCTTTGGTGAAGGTCAGGCTGTCCTGCGAAGCCAGCACATCGAAGTAGGCCTGGCTGACGCGGACGATCAGGTCCTGGTCGGCGATCGACAGCTGCACCTGTGCCAGATCGAGCTGGCGCAGGCCCTGCTGGTAGCCGGCCCAGTTGGCCGGACGATAGAGCGGCTGCGAGGCGGTGATGTTGGCGCTGTCGTTGCTGTAGGCGCGGTCGTAGGCGGGGAAGGCGGTGGGCTGGTGCTGCTCACCCACGCGCGACGCAGAGATGCCCAGATTGGCGGTCGGCAGGATCAGCGCGCGCGCCTGTTCTGCCTTCGCGATGGTTGCGTCGAACTGCGATTTGGCCGATTGATAGGCTGCATCGAAGCCGCGCGCCGATTCGTACAGATCGACCAGGCTTTGCGCTCGCACGGGCAGGCTCAATGCCGCGCTCACAGCAACGAACAGGGGCAGCAGACGAAACGTTTTCATGAGGACCTTCAGGTGAGGATCAGAACCGGAACGTTGAGGGAACCGGAAAATTCAGCAAGGCCGGCGCCGAACTGTCCCATGGCTGGCGGGTCTCGAACTCGGCGTCGCCAACCCTTGTGATGATGGTTGCGCGCGTCACTGGTTCCAGGCCGACGATACCGAGCAGGCGCCCGCCGATCTTCAGTTGTGAGAGCAGGTTTGGCGGCACCTCGGTGACGCAGCCGCCCAGGATGATCACATCGAACGGGCCTTCCGCGGCCGCGCCGACCGAGCCGTCGAACTGGCGCACCTCGGCATTGTGGATGCCGGACTTTTGCAGGTTGGCGCGCGCCATCGCGGCCAGTTCGGGATTGATTTCCAGCGCGATCACGCGTTGCGCCTGATGTGCCAGCAGCGCGGTCAGGTAGCCCGAGCCGGCGCCGATCTCCAGCACTTTCATGTGCTTCTGGACCGCCGCGTCCTGCAGCAGCCGGGCCTCCAGCCGCGGCGCCAGCATGAATTGCCCATGGCCGAGCGGAATTTCCATGTCGACAAAGGCCAGCGCCTTGTGCGCCAGCGGCACAAAGTCTTCGCGCTTGATCACCGACAGCAGGTGCAGCACCTGGTCGTCCAGCACATTCCATGGACGAATCTGCTGCTCGATCATGTTGAAGCGGGCTTGTTCATAGTTCATAGTGATACTCCACGGCGTAGATTGACAGATATTGAAAATTTTACCCGCTGGCGCGATCGGCGCCGCCCCAGCGTCGGCGCAGCCATTGCGCCAGATCATCCATGTAGCAGTAGACCACCGGCACCACCACCAGTGTCAGAAGGGAAGAAGTGATGACGCCGCCAATCACGGCCTGGCCCATCGGCGCGCGCTGCTCGGAGCCCTCGCTGAGCGCAAAGGCCAGCGGCAGCATGCCGAAGATCATCGCCAGCGTGGTCATCAGAATCGGGCGCAGACGCACCTTGGCCGCCATCAACAGCGCCGCGCTGCGCTCCATGCCGTCCTCGCGCGCGCGGATTGCGAAGTCGACCAGCAGGATCGCGTTCTTGGTCACCAGCCCCATCAGCATCACGATGCCAATCACCGAGAACATGGACAGGGTCGAGCCGAACATCAGCAGCGCCAGAACGACGCCGATCAACGT
The DNA here is from genome assembly GCA_049315845.1 of Rhodoferax sp. Classification (GTDB taxonomy): domain Bacteria; phylum Pseudomonadota; class Gammaproteobacteria; order Burkholderiales; family Burkholderiaceae_C; genus Rhodoferax. The sequence goes on along the minus strand of JBMOJJ010000366.1, from coordinate 1,568 downwards.
CAGCGGCAGCGCCATCATCAGCGCCAGCGGCTGCAGGAAGCTCTTGAACTGGCTGGCCAGGATCATGTAGATGAAGACGATCGCCATGATCAGCGCCGAGATCGCGTAGTCGAACGACTCGGCCATGTTCTTGGTCGAGCCGCCGAACTTGTAGCGGTAGCCGGGCGGGAAGCTGATGCTTTCCAGCGCCGCCTTGATGTCGTTGGAGACCTCGCCGGCCGAGCGCTGGTAGACGTTGGCGTTGATCGCGACTTCGCGCGTCAGATCGCGCCGGTTGATCTGGTTCGGACCGGTCGAATCCTTCACCGTTGCAACCTGGTTCAGGCGCACGATGCGGGTGCTGCCGTCGGCGTTGCTGCCGACCGTGAACGGCAGGTGCTGCAGGTCGTCCGGGCTGTTGCGCGCCTGCGGTGACAGCCGCACATTGACATCGTAGGTCTGGTCGTCAGGCGCGCGCCAGTTGCTCACCGTCTGGCCCGCCACCAGCGTGCGCAGCGCGCTGCCGATCTGGCCGACGCCCAGACCGAGGTCGGACGCGGCGTCGCGATGAACATCGACGTTGAGCGTCGGCTTGTTCGGCTTGACGCTGGAGTCCAGGTCGACCAGCCCGGCGATCGGCCGCACCCGGTCCAGAACCAGGCGGGTCAGGCGTTCGAGTTCGGCCAGGTCCTGGCCCTGCAGCGAAAACTCGATCTGCTTTTGCCCGCCGACCGGATCCATCAGGCCGACATGGGTGACGGTGATGCCGGGCAACTGCTTCAGACGCTCGCGCAGCACCGCCGACAGATCGTCCACGTTGCGCTGGCGGTCTTTCTGATCGATCAGCCGGATATAGAAGCTGGCGTAGCTCTTGCCTGCGGCGCTGCCGGTGTTGATGGTCGCCAGCGTGTAGCGGACCTCGGGCAAGCCGCGCAGGATCGCCTCGACCTGCTTGACGCGGGCCTCGGTGACCTCGATCGACGAGCCCATCGGCGTGTAGAAATTGAGGTTTGTCTCGGAGAAATCGGCCGACGGCACGAACTCGGTGCCCAGCAGCGGCACCATGAAGATGCTGGTGATAAAAATGACCAGTGCCATGAACAAAGTCTTGAGCTTGTGCACCAGCGCCCAGCGCAGGATCTGCTGGTAGACATCGATCAGGGTGTCGGTGCCATGGTCGAACCAGCCGGTGACGCGGCCTATCGTCTTGTCGTACAGCGTGCGCGGCGCCGCGCTGCGACCGTGCGCGGCGATGCTGGGGTCATGCCAGACGCTGGAGAGCATCGGGTCGAGCGTGAAGCTGACGAACATCGAGATCAGCACCGCCGACACGATCGTGATGCCGAACTCGTGGAAGAACTTGCCGATGATGCCGCCCATGAAGCCGATCGGCATGAACACCGCCACGATCGACAGCGTGGTGGCGAGCACCGCCAGGCCGATCTCCTGCGTGCCGTCAAGCGAGGCCTGGTAGGGCTTCTTGCCCATCTGCACATGGCGCACGATGTTTTCGCGCACCACGATCGCATCGTCGATCAGCAGGCCCACGCACAGGCTCAGCGCCATCAGCGTGATCATGTTGATGGTGA
>JBMOJJ010000365.1:0-3527 GCA_049315845.1 Rhodoferax sp. | reverse complement strand
TTTTGAGCACGCCTACCTGGCGCGCTACCTGGGGCTGACGCTGGTCGAGGGCTGCGACCTGATCGTGCGTGACCAGCACCTGTTTCTGAAGACGCTCAAGGGGCTGGTGCCGGTGCACGGGCTGATCAAGCGCGTGGACGACGAGTACCTTGATCCGCTGGAGCTGCGCGCCGACTCGACGCTGGGCGTGCCGGGCCTGCTGCAGGCGATCCGGGCCGGCAATGTGCTGGTGGCCAACGCGCCGGGCTCGGCGTTCCTGGAGTCGCCGGCGCTGCTGGCTTTTCTGCCGGCGCTGTCGCGCCATCTGCTGGGCGAGGAGCTGAAGCTGCCGGCGCTGTCAACCTGGTGGTGCGGCGAGCGCTCGGCGATGGAGGAGGCGCTGGCGCGGCTGCGCGACGGCGCGATCAAGCCGAGCTACCCAGCCTCGCCGGTGCACGCGAGCTTTGAGCCGGTGCTGGGAGGGGCGCTGTCGGCGCGCGAGCTCGACGAGTGGGCCGGGCGCATCGTGCGCCAGCCCGAGGACCACACGGTGCAGGCTTATGTGCCGCTGTCGCAGATGCCGACGCTGCAGCCGGCTCCCGAGGCGGCCGACGCGCGGATGCTGGCGCGCTCGTTCATGCTGCGGGTGTTTGTGGTGTCGGACGGCGAGCAGCACTGGCGCGTGCTGCCCGGCGGGCTGGCGCGCATCACCGGCGCCGACCCGAACAGCGCATCAATGCAGCGCGGCGGCAGCAGCGCCGATGTCTGGGCGCTGACCGGTGGCGAGATCGACAGCACCACACTGCTGCGCCCGGCGCTGACGCCGGCGGTGCTGGCGCTGCGCAAGCGGCTGGTGACGAGCCGCGCGGCGGAAAATCTCTTCTGGCTCGGGCGCTACAGCGAGCGCACCGAGAACGCGATCCGGCTGGCGCGCCTGACGCTGGAGTGCCTGAACGGCGAGGACCAGTCGTCGGCGCCGCTACTGACCTGGCTGGGCAAGATGGCGGTGCTCAACACGCTGGTGCTGCCGGGTGTGCCGACGCCGGCGCAGGCCAGGCGCGTGTTCGAGCGCTCGCTGATCTCGAGCCTGGCCAGCACCGAGGGCGCCACCAGCGTGGGCTACCACCTGCGAGCGCTGAAGATGGCGGCCTCGAGCGTGCGCGAGCGGCTCTCGCAGGAGCACTGGAGCGTGATCGTGCGGGCCGAGGAGGAGTTGTTCCTGCGCTGCGCCGGACTGGCCAGTCAGGCCGACTACTCGTCGCTGGCGGCTCTGCAGATTTTGAAGAACAGCAGCGAGCAGATGGCCGCGATCACCGGCGCCCAGACCGACCACATGACGCGCGACGACGGCTGGCGACTGCTGAGCATCGGGCGCCACATCGAGCGGCTGGGCTTTCTGGCAGCCTCGCTGCTGAGCGGTTTTCAGACCGGCTCGGTGCACACGGCGGGCGGCTTCGAGGCGATGGTGGCGCTGTTCGACAGCACGATCACTTTTCGTGCGCAGTACCAGCAGAGCCGCGACCTGGCGGCGCTGATCGACCTGCTGGTGCTGGACCGCGACAACCCGCGCTCACTGGCCTGGGTGGCGCAGACGCTGCGCGGGCGACTGGCCAAGCTCGGCGGCAGCGCGCCCGACGAAATGGGCGCGATGTCGATGCGCGTGCCGGACCCGGCGGCGTGGAGCCTGGCGCGGTTGTGCGAGGCGCAGCCGAGCGGCGACGCGGCGGGGCCGGCGACAGACGACGCCGGCTATTTCTTCAACCTCAACGAGCTGCTGATGCAGTGCACGGCGGCCTCGTTCAATGTGTCGGGCGAGATCAGTACAACCTATTTCACGCACTCGAGCACGCCGAACCAGAGCGTGGGCAACCGATGAGGCTGCAGATCACGCACCAGACCCGCTATGACTACCAGCCGGCGGTGGAGACGGCGCAGCACCTGGCCTATCTGCAGCCCGTCAGCACGCCGTACCAGCAGTTGCTGAGCCACTTGCTGACGATCAGCCCGACGCCGGCGCAGATGACGCAGACGCTGGACGTGTTTGGCAATCCGCGCTGTTTTTTTTCGCTGCAGACGCCTCACACGGTGCTCGACGTGGTGGCGCGCAGTGTGGTGACGACGACCGGCCGCGCGCTGCCGCCCAGCAGCATCGGCTGGGAGCAGACGCGCGAGCGGCTGCGCTACCGCTCGGACGGCTACTTTGACAGCGCGGCCGAATTTGTGTTTGCCTCGCCCTTTGTGCCGCGCCAGAGCGAATTTGTGGCCTACGCGCGGCCGAGCTTCTCGCCGGGCAGCGCGCTGCTGGAGGTTGCGCGCGACCTGATGCAGCGCATTCACAAGGACTTCAGCTACGACAGCCAGAGCACCCAGATCAACACGCCCGCGGCGGTGGCGCTGGCGCAGCGCAAAGGCGTGTGCCAGGACTTTGCGCACATCATGCTGGCCTGCCTGCGCAGCATGGGCGTGGCGGCGCGCTATGTCAGCGGCTACCTGCTGACCGAGCCGGCGCCTGGCACCGTCAAGCTGATCGGCAGCGACGCCTCGCACGCCTGGGTGGCGGTGTACGCGCCGGACCTGCCGGCCGGCCAGCGCTGGTGCGATTTTGACCCGACCAACAACCGCTGCGGCTGGCACTCGCCCGGGGCCGACTACGTGACGCTGGCCTGCGGGCGCGATTTTTCCGACGTGTCGCCGATCCGCGGCGTGATCCATGGCGGCGCCAGCCACACGCTGCGGGTGGGCGTCACCGTGGAGGCGCTGGCGCAGGACACGGTGCAGCGCCAGGGCGCCCGACCGGCAATGCAGCAGCAGACCCAGACGCAAGGCCAGAGCCAGTCTCAAACTCAAACTCAAACTCAAACTCAAACTCAAACTCAAACTCAACCTCAACCTCAAACCCGAAAGGAATCATGATGAGCATTTACGACAAGCTGAGCGAACTCCAGATCACATTGCCGCCGGTGGCGGCGCCGGCAGCGGCCTACGTGCCGTTTGTGCAGACCGGCAACCTGGTCTTTTTGAGCGGGCACATTGCCAAGAAGGACGGCAAGCCGTGGGTCGGTCAGCTCGGCAAGAACATGGGCACGGCCGAGGGCCAGGCGGCGGCGCGCGCGATCGCGATCGACCTGATGGGTACGCTGCACGCGGCGGTGGGCGACCTGAACCGCATCAAGCGGATTGTGAAGGTGATGTCGCTGGTCAATTCCACCGGCGACTTCACCGAGCAGCACCTTGTGACAAACGGCGCCAGCGAGTTGTTCGGCCAGGTTTTTGGCGCCGCCGGCGCGCACGCCCGCAGCGCGTTTGGCGTGGCGCAGATTCCGCTGGGCGCGTGCGTGGAGATTGAGCTGATTGCTGAACTGATTTAGCGAGAGTTCGGTAGTTCATGACACTGTTTTGACCGTGGCTGTCTGAGAGGGCCGAGGGCGGCTTCAGTGGGCAGTTCGGACTGCGGGCGCGGTTGTGGGCAGTGTGGGCACGGGCGGCACGGTGGGTGGCTCCGCGGCTGTCCCCCGCCCTATGGGCTCCTCCTTTTACAGGGACTTCCT
>JBMOJJ010000364.1:0-3528 GCA_049315845.1 Rhodoferax sp. | reverse complement strand
CACTATCCTCATCCCTCGGCGCTGGCAAACCCTTGCGGTCGATCTTGCCGTTGGGCAGTTGCGGCAGGGCCTGCAAGAACACGAATGAGGCCGGTATGAACGTGTCCGGCAGCCATTGCCTGAGATAGCCTGCGAGGACGCGTGCGCTGGCGTCACATTCACGGCCGCAAACAACATAGGCGACGAGCTGTCGCTGCCCGCTGCGATCGACGCGCGCGAGCACGATGGCTTCGCGAACCGACTGATGCCGCAGCAGGTTCGCCGTGACCTCGCCCAGTTCCACCCGGACACCACGAATCTTGACCTGATCATCGACGCGACCAAAATATTCCAGTATGCCGTCCAGACGATAGCGGCCGCGATCGCCCGTGAAATACACAATATCGTGCGAATCGCCCCGGAAAGGATTCGGACGAAAGCTGCGCTTGCTCTCTTCGGGCAGGTTGAGGTAGCCGAGCGAACAAAACGGCGTTCGAATCACGATCTCGCCAATCTCGCCCACACCGCAGATCGCCCCACCGCTGTTCAGCAGCAGCAGTTGACTGTTCGCAATCGCTGTACCGATCGCCTGCATGCCGGGCCTGACGACCTCTGGGATCGGGTAGAAGCAGCGCGCCATCGTGGTCTCGGTCGGGCCGTACAGGTTGACCAGTCTGGCCGGCCCCGACACCTGCGAACGCCAGCGCGTCACCAGCGAATCCGCCAGCGGTTCGCCGGAGATGAAGAGCCAGCGCAACTGCGCAAGCTCGATGCTGCGCCCCTCCTCGCGCAGCCATGACTGCAAGACTGTAGGCGAGGTATGCACCACTGTCACGCGCTCGCGCTTGAGCCAGGCGATCGGGTCGATCAAGTCATCGTCTGCCGGCACGCACAGAGTGGCCCCGCTCGTCAACGGCAGGAAAACGTCTCGCAATAAGGGATCAAACGTGAGGCAGATCAATTGCGACACCCGATCACCCGGGTGGATCGCGAACGTCTCGCGCTGCCAGCCAAGGAAGTGACTCAAGGACTTGTGGCAGCCGAGGATTCCCTTCGGCCTTCCACTGCTGCCAGAGGTGAAGAACACGTAGGCCGGTTCATCGCCGCGCAGCAGCGGCAGCGCTGTGCTGCAATCCGGGTCGCCGGCGGCGCCCGACTGTTCCAACAGATCCGACGCGAGTCGCAGCACGACCGCTTCCTGAGCGCCGGGATCCAGTCCGTCATCAACGGCCGGCGCGATCAGGCAGATCAGGCCAGCCCTGGACTCGTTCAACATCGAGCGCCGGCGCTTTGGCGGCGAAGCCGGATCAAGGACGAGGAACGCAGCACCGCTCATCAGCACGGCCAGCATCGCGCCGACCATGGCAGATCCGCGTGGACCCTGGATCGCCACCACATCACCCTCGCCCAAACCGCGCGACTGAAACATCCTGGCCAGCCGTGTCGAGCGTGCGGCCAGCTCGGCATAGGTCCAATGCCCGTGACCGCAGCTCACGGCGATCTGCCCGGGCGAACGCATCGCCCACGCCAAGACCTGCGCGACCACGGACTGCTGAACCGGCGTCTCGATCAGCGCAACAGGATCGGGCAGCCAACTGCGGTCTGAAGGTGTCAACAAAGAGTAGGCGCGGATATGCTGCTCAGGTGACGCTGCGATCTGGGAGAGCAGCCCGGTAAACTGGTCCAGCAGGCAATCCATCCGCTGGAGCGAGAAGAGATCGGTCTTGTAGACAAGCCGGAGATCGACAGCGTCTGCGCTGGCGCTGATGTACAGGGCCAGCGCGAATTTTGCTGATGGCGATTGCAGTTCCTCCTGCTGCGCGAGCACGCCCGGTAGCTCCAGAGACGGCCGTGCGCCACTGACGTAATTGATCATCACATCGAACAGCGGATTCTGATTCAAGCTGCGCGACGGATTGAGCGTCGCCACGAGCCGATCAAACGGCATTTCCTGGTGAGCCATTGCGTCCAGCGTGGTCTGCCGTGCGCGGACCAACAGCTGCTCGAAAGTGGGATCTCCGGACAGGTCGGTGCGCAGCACCACCACGTTAACGAACATACCGATCAAGCCCTCGAGCTCGGACTCGGCGCGTCCTGCGATCGGTGCGCCGATGGCGACGTCTTCCTGCCCGGTCAGGCGCATCAGGAGCAGCTGAAACGCCGACAGCAGCAGCGTGAAGAGTGTCGCGTCATGCCGACTGGCGAATGCCCGCAGCGGTCCGACCAGCTCTGCGGGGACAATTCGCAACTCCAATCCACCTTGCTCACTCGGATGTTCCACCGCGGGAAGATCGGCCGGCAGCGACAACTGCTCGAGACCCGCGAGCTTCGCGCGCCAATAGTCGAGCAGGGAATCGAGTTGCTTGCCCTTGAGTCGTTGGCGTTGGCGCAGCACAAAATCCGAGTACCGCACCGGCAACGGCGGCAACGCAGCGGCACCATACAGTGTCTGCAGTTCGCGCAGCAGCACGTGGGTCGACCAGCCGTCAGTGATGATGTGATGCAGGTTGATCATGAGCAGGTGAACCTGCTCGGCCGTCCGAATCAGGACAACGCGCAACAAGGGTCCGCGCGCCAGATCAAACGGTCGTCGCGCTTCCTGCTGCAGAAGGTCACGGGCGCAACTTTCGGCCATCCGAGGCGCCAGCGAGGCAAGATCGTGCTGCTGCAGGAACACCGGGCCGGCCGCATCTATCATCTGCCGGGCCTCGCCTTCAACCACGATGAATCGCGTGCGCAGCGGCTCGTGGCGTTCGATCAGAACGGCAAATGCGCTTTGCAACGCTGCGACGTCGATTTCGCCACTCATTCGCAACGCCAGCGGTTCACTGTAGGCTGCACGATCCGGATAGATCTGATCGGTGATCCACAGGCTCTCCTGCGAGAATGACAAGGGGAAACCCTCGCTGCGCTGCTGTGGCAATATGGCCGTGATCGCCTTTGCCGGGCCTGAATCAAGCATCTTGTGAAGCGCTGCTGCCAGAGCTGACACGCTGGGCGCTTCGAACAGGGTACGCAGCGGCAACTCCACCTGCAAGAGCCGGCTCAGCCGCGCAACAACCTGGGTCGCCAGCAACGAGTGGCCTCCCAGATCGAAGAAGTTGTCGTGCACGCTTACCTGCTGGCGGTGCAGCAACTCGCACCAGACCTGCGCAATCATCTCTTCGCGAGCGTCGCGCGGCGCTACCAAGGAATTGCCCGGAACACCGCCGTCATCCTTTGGTGGCGGCAGAGCTTTGCGGTCGATCTTTCCGTTCGGCGTCAGCGGCAAATCGTCCAGCAACACATAGGCCGCAGGCACCATGTAGACAGGCAGCTTCAGCAGCAGAAAATCGCGCAGGGCTCCAGCGGTGGTGACCGCGCCGGACAATGGCGTTGTGTAGGCAACCAGACGCTGCTGCCCCGGATGATCCTCGCGCAGCAGCACGATGGCATCGCGCACTTCGGGAACCTGCTTGAGTACGGTTTCTATCTCACCCAATTCGATGCGAAAGCCACGCATCTTGACCTGATGGTCAATGCGTCCCAGAAATTCGATATTGCCATCCA
>JBMOJJ010000363.1:0-3533 GCA_049315845.1 Rhodoferax sp. | reverse complement strand
GGCGTGCATTCGTCAAACTGCATCACGATGTCGCTGTTCAGCACGGTCTGGATCTGCATCGAGATCTCGGGCGTCAGGAACAGCTTGTCGCCGTTGACCGGCGAGGAAAACCGGACGCCTTCTTCGGCGATCTTGCGCATCTCGCCCAGGCTCCAGACCTGAAAGCCACCGGAGTCGGTCAGGATCGGCTTGCGCCATTTCTCAAATTGGTGCAGACCACCGAACTGTGCCATCACATCCAGCCCGGGGCGCATCCACAGATGAAAGGTGTTGCCCAGAATGATCTGGGCACCCATGTCGTCAAGGCTTTGCGGCGTGACGCCCTTGACCGTGCCGTAGGTACCCACCGGCATGAAGATCGGCGTCTGCACCACGCCATGGTTGAGGGTCAGGCGGCCACGGCGGGCCTGGCTGGCGGTATCGGTCTGCAGCAGTTCAAATTCAAGCATGGGTGATCTTGGGCGTGGCGCGTGCCAGGATGGCGGCGCAGTCCACGCCGCGCGGCAGCGTGCCGTAGTTGTGATGGCCAAGCTGCTCCAGGCGCGACTGGCAGAATGCATCGCTGACGATGGACGGTGCGTGGCGAATCAACAGGGACGCCTGCAGGGCCAGCGCCATCCGGTCGACCAGATCGCGGGCGCGGTACTCGATATCGCGCACATCCTTCAGGTCCTTTGCCAGGCCGGCAAGCAAGGCGTCCAGCGCCGCATGCGCGCCCCGTGTCTGGCCGACCTCGGCCACGAAGGCATCGACCACCGCCGGCGTCTTGGCGACCGCGCGCAGCACATCCAGGCATTGCACGTTGCCGCTGCCTTCCCAGATCGTGTTCACCGGGGCTTCGCGGTACAGGCGCGGCATCATGCTGTCTTCCATCACGCCGCTGCCGCCGATGCACTCCATCGCCTCATACGCATGATTCGGCGTGCGCTTGCAGATCCAGTACTTTCCGACCGCCGTGACTAGGCGCACCAGCAGATCTTCCTGCTCGTCGCTGCGATGGTCCATTGCGCGCGCCATGCGCATGGTCAGGGTCAGCGCGGCCTCGCTTTCCAGCGCCAGATCGGCCAGCACGTTCTGCATCAGCGGCTGGCGGTTCAGCACCTTGCCGAAGGCCGAGCGGATCGAGCAATGGTGCAGCGCCTGCGACGCCGCCATCCGCATGCCGGCGCTGGAACCTATCATGCAGTCGAAACGCGTCATGCTGACCATCTCAATGATATTGCGCACGCCGCGCCCCTCTTCGCCGACCATCCAGGCCAGCGCACCGCGCAACTCGGTCTCGCTCGAGGCGTTGGACGCGTTGCCCATCTTCTTCTTCAGGCGCAGCACCTGCATCGCGTTCTTCGCTCCATCGGGCCGCCAGCGCGGCAGCAGAAAGCAGGAAAGCCCGACCGGGGTCTGTGCCAGCACCAGAAACGCGTCGCACATCGGCGCCGAAACAAAATACTTGTGACCGACCAGCTCGTAAGCCTGACCGGGCCCGCCGCTGCCGACGGGAAAGGCGCGCGTACTGTTGGTGCGCACGTCGGAGCCACCCTGCTTTTCAGTCATCGCCATGCCGATCGTGACGCCCTGCTTTTTCGCCACCGGGACATTGCGCGGGTCGTAGACGCTGGCCGTGACCTTGGGCTCCCAGACACGCGCCAGATCCGGCTGCAATCGCAATGTAGGCACGGCCGCGAAGGTCATCGTGATCGGGCAGCCGTGACCGGCCTCGACCTGGTTGTGCAAATAGGTCCTGGCAGCGCGCGCCACATGGGCGCCGGCTCGCGGCTCGGTCCAGGGCGACGAGTGCAGGCCATGCTCGATGGCGGTCTTCATCAGCTGGTGGTAGGCCGGATGAAAACTGACCAGATCAACGCGGTTGCCGAAGCGGTCGTGGCTGTCGAGCTCGGGCGTGAACTTGTTCGCCAGACGACCGAGCTCGAGGTAGTCGGCCGAACCGGTCATCTGCCCGAATACGCCGAGTTCGCTCTGCGCCCACTGCGCGCCTTCGCGCAGGACTGCCTCGCCCAGCGCGGCGTCCTCGCTGTACATGTTGTAGTCGCACAGTTCGCGCGAGAGGTTTTCCGTCTCGTGCGTTTCCGCCAGGTAGATCGAACTCGGGGTGGTTTCGATTCGCGTGTTCATTTCCGGTCTCCAGTCGCCAGCGCTGCGGCATTGTCTTGGGCCCTCTTGGCAAACTCCGCGCGCAGGGCCTTGAGTTTTTCACGCGGATCTTCTCGTGCGGTGATTTTATCCAGCGCCATCTCCGCGATAAAGCGGCTCGGCTGGGCCGCGATCATCTCGCGCCCCTTCTTGCGCTTGCGCGTCCAGCTGACCGCCAGACTGCGCTGGGCGCGTGTGATGCCGACATACATCAGGCGTCGCTCTTCCTGCAGGCGCTCCAGAATGCCTTCGCTCATCGGTCCATCCGCGCGACCGGTGGGATTGGCATCATCACCCAGCTTGAACGGCAGCATGCCCTCGGTCACGCCGACCAGCATCACGTGCGGCCACTCCAGACCCTTGGCCGCGTGCAGCGTGGACAGTGACACCACATTCTGCTCGGTCTCGCGCTCGCTGAGGGTCGACAGCAGTGACACGGTCTGCGCCACTTCCAGCAGCGACTTGACTTCGCTCGCGTCATCGGCACCCGCGATGTCTTCGATCTGGCCGCCACAGCGGGCCGACATCCAGTCGCAGAAATCAATCACGTTGGTCCAGCGCGCAGCGGCCAGCTTGTCGCTGTCTTCGCCGTCGTACAAATGCTTCTCGTAGCTGATCTCCTTCAGCCACTCCTGCAGGAACTCGCCGGCCGCCTGCGCCCCCAGCGCATGGCGGGCGCGAAACTCCAGGTCGTTCACATAGCGACCAAACTCGTGCAGGCTTGCAAGCGCCTTGCTGCTCAGCGCGCTGCCCAGAGACGAAGAAAACAGGGCCTCGAACAGGCTGACCTTGTACTTGCCTGCAAAGACACCGAGTTGGGCCAGCGTCTGGTGACCGATGCCGCGCTTGGGCACCGTGACGGCGCGCAAGAAGGCCGGGTCGTCGTCGTTGTTGATCCAGAGGCGAAACCAGGCGCACAAATCCTTGATCTCGGCGCGGTCGAAGAAGCTGGTGCCACCGGACACCTTGTACGGAATCGCCGCCTTGCGAAGCGCCTTCTCGAACACCTTGGCCTGGTGGTTGGCCCGGTACAGCACGGCAAAGTTCTTGAACTCCTGAAACTGCGGTCCGCTGGCTGCGCTGTTGCCGGCGCGCAGGCTCTGGATGCGGGCCACCGTACGCTCGGCCTCGTGCTCCTCGCTGTCGGCGTCGACCACCCGCACCGGCTCGCCTTCGCCCAGATCGCTCCACAGGTTCTTCTCGAACAGCTTGGGATTGGGCCCGATCACGTTGTTGGCAGCGCGCAGGATGGCGGCGGTGGAGCGGTAGTTTTGCTCCAGCTTGATCACCTTCAGGCCGGGAAAGTCGATCGGCAGTTTCTTCAGGTTGTCCAGCGTCGCGCCGCGCCAGCCGTAGATCGACTGGTCGTCGTCGCCGACCGCGGT
>JBMOJJ010000362.1:0-3538 GCA_049315845.1 Rhodoferax sp. | reverse complement strand
GTTTCGATGGAATAAGTTCGACATCGGAATCGCGTGATATGTATCTATATTACTGCAACGAACTACTAGCGGGCAACGACGGTGCTGGCGATGTAGACGCCAGCGCCTTGTGTCACTTCCATCTCGCCGACCTGCTCGGCGAGGTGACTCCAGGGTCTGGCCAGCCCCTCCAGCGCGGTCACCGAGTACAGCGCGGCCATCAGCACAAAGCCGTTGGCGGCCAGGTTCCATGGCGCTCCCCATGCCAGACCGGCCGCCACAACGTGGGCGCCAGGCTTCAGGTGTTGCACGATGTTGCCGATCGCTTCGCGGTTGCGCAGGATGTCATGGGTAAAGTGGAACAGCGCTGCGTCAGCCTTCGACGGAAGGACGGCGGCCTCGACCGGCGCGTTCAGCAGCGTCACATGGGTCCATCCCTGACGGGCAACCCGGCGACGGGCTTGCTCCAGCATTTCGGGCGACTGTTCAATTCCGACGATGTGCCCCCGACGGCCGATTCCCTGCTTCAGCAGCTCAAAGCTCAGACCCGTGCCGCAGCCCACGTCCAGCACAGTTGCACCCGGCTTGAGCTGGAGCCGGGCAATGGCGCTGCGGCGTATTGGCTCGAAAGCGGCCAGTTCGATGTCGTAGAACCTGGAGCGCAGCCGGTACTGCTTCAGCGCCAGTTCACGGTTGGGGGTCTTGGCTCGAGTGCCCCTTTCAGCGGGTGACGCCTGGTCATGTTCGATCGGATGTTGAAGCGTCATGAAATTCTCGATTGTTTCCTGAAGCCGGCTGCACCTCATGGATTTTGACAAAAGCAGGCGCGATACTGTGCCGCACGCCGTTCAAAGAGCTGCTTTTGTTTGACCCGGACATGATCTTTCTCAAGCATTGATCATTCGCTGCCGCTTGGCTGGAGGTGATTGAGAACCGGGCTGGCCGGTGCGGTCGCGGTAGTGGCGGATCACCCGGTAGCGCCGGTCCGTGTCGCCGGTTCAGACGACAAGTGCTATGACTGGAATCTTCCGGTGGCGCAGGCTGGCAGAGAGGTTGCGGTGCGTTCGGCCGCCTTGCGCAGGTTCGGGGCGACGGCAAAAAGGTTAAGCTCGGCGTTTCGCCGAAGTCGTCGTCCACTTTGGCAGGTCCACAAGGAGAGTTGATGTTGGAAGTAAAGCCCGTTGCAGCCGAGCGATTGCCTGACTTGCTGCGCCTGATTCCCAAGGCCGAGCTGCACATCCACATTGAAGGCTCGCTCGAACCGGAACTGATGTTTGCGCTGGCCCGTCGAAATGGTCTCGCGATGAACTATCCGGATGTTGAGTCGCTGCGCCGAGCCTACGTATTCGACGATCTGCAGAGCTTTCTCGACATCTATCACGCCGGCACCCTGGTGCTGCGCACGGAGCAGGATTTCTACGACATGACGCACGCCTACCTGGCGCGCGCCGCTGCCGACAACGTGGTGCATGCGGAAATCTTCTTTGACATCCAGACCCATACCGGTCATGGTCTGAGCACCGACATCGTGATCGGCGGACTGCACCGGGCCTGCGCCGACGCCGCTGCAGAGTTCGGCATCAGTGCCTCGCTGATCCTGTGCTTTCTGCGCCACCTGAGCGAGAAAGAGGCGTTTGAATGCCTTGAGCAGGCGCAGCCGCACCTGGACAAGTTGCTGGGGGTGGGCCTGGCTTCTAGTGAAATGGGGCATCCGCCCGAGAAATTTGCCGGCGTCTTTGCGCGCGCTCGCGCGCTGGGCCTGCACCTGGTGGCGCACGCGGGTGAAGAGGGGCCGCCCGCCTATATCTGGAGCGCGCTGGATTCGCTCAAGGTGGAGCGCATCGACCATGGTGTGCAGGCGGTCAAAGACCCGGCGCTGATGGCGCGGCTGGCGCGGGAACAGATAGCCTTGACCGTATGCCCGCTGTCGAACCAGAAACTGCGCGTCTTTCCATCCCTGGCCACGCACAATCTGGGGCAAATGCTGGACGCCGGCATTGTCGCGACGATCAATTCGGATGACCCGGCGTACTTCGGCGGCTACATCAACCAGAACTTCACACAGACTTTCTCCGCCCTGGGCCTGACAGCCCAGCATGCCTGGCAACTGGCGCGAAACAGCTTCGAGGCCAGTTTTGTCGAAGACTCCATCAAGCGGCAGTACCTGGACCGCCTGCGCAACACGTTCGAGACTTTCCGCTGAACTCGCGCCGGACCAAGTCTGCGCTGGTCGGTTGCCCGGGCCTTGACTTCAACGCCAGGCCGAGCGGGAACGCTCCCGTACCTGGATTCTGGCCGTGCCCGCGGGATTCGCGGCCGCGTCATCAGCCGTTGCAGAAGGCCAGACCCGCGTTTCAAATTGCTGCGCCGCCAGCGCGTCGGGAATGAAGCGGCTGCGCGAGGCGTAGAGATGGCGGTCACCCATCGCAGACTGCTGGGTCACATAGAAGCGATGCGGCACCAGCAGCTGCAGATGCGCCTTGGCGCGCGTCATCGCGACGTAGAGCAAACGGCGCTCCTCCTCGATTTCATCCGGCGATCCGGTGGCGAGGTCGGACGGAATGCAGCCGTCCACGACATTGAGCACGTGCACCGAAGTCCACTCCTGACCCTTGGCCGAGTGAATGGTGGACAGGATCAGATAGTCCTCGTCCCGGTTCGGCGCGCCCGATTGGTCGCTCGTCGCATCCGGCGGATCCAGTGTCAGCTCGGTCAGGAACCGCTCCCGGCTGGCATAGCCCGAGGCGATGCGCTCCAGGTTATCCAGATCGGCAGACCGCATCGGCGCATTGTCATGCAGCCGCTCCAGATGAGGCGCATACCAGCGCTTGGCCAGATCCATCTCGGCCGGCCAGTCCCGCTGCGGTTGACGCAGCGCGCGGTACAGCCGGACAAAGGACTGCCACTGGGCGACGGCGCTCGGCGGCATCTGGAAAGACTCGAGCGCGGCGGTCGGGTCGGCCGCCGCGTCCATCGCGTCGAGCAGGCGCGAAGCATGGGCTGGCCCGATGCCGGGGATCAGTTGCACGACCCGAAACCCTGCCATCCGGCCCCGGGGATTCTGGGCAAACCGCAGAATCGCCAGCAAGTCCTTCACATGGGCTGCTTCGAGAAACTTCAGGCCCCCGAACTTGACGAACGGAATCTGGCGGCGCGTCAGCTCGAGCTCCAGCGCGGCGCTGTGCGACGAGGTGCGAAACAGAACCGCCTGCGATTTCAGGGCAAGACCTGCTTCGCGGTCCTCCAGGATGCGGTCGGCGACCCAGTGCGCCTGCCCGGCTTCATCCGCGACCATCACCAGCAGCGGACGGGTGCCGCCCGACTTGTCGGTCCAAAGGTTCTTGCTGTGGCGCTCGCTGGCCTGCGCAATCACCGCATTCGAGACATCCAGGATAGGCTGGGTCGACCGGTAGTTGCGCTCCAGCGTGATCAGGTGCGCCGGCTGGCTGAACTGGTGCGGGAAGTCCAGGATGTTGCGCACCGTGGCGCCGCGAAAGCTGTAGATGCTCTGGGCGTCGTCACCGATGACGGTCAAGCCCTTGCCGCTGGGCTTGAGGCC
>JBMOJJ010000361.1:0-3540 GCA_049315845.1 Rhodoferax sp. | reverse complement strand
TTCACTGCGCCTTGGCATGCCGGACCCGCAGACCTTGTTCATGGTGCAGATGGGCGGAGAGGGATGCAACTGGTTGGGCGCTGCTCCTTTCGTGGCCACGCCGCACATATTCCAGAACGTCGGTGATGGCACCTACACCCATTCGGGTTCGCTCGCCGTGCGCGCTGCGGTGGCCACCAGGCGCTCGATCACCTTTCGCATTCTCTACAACGGCATCGTCGCCATGACCGGTGGCCAGCCGGCCGAAGGCGGCTTGAGCGTGGCGCAGATCGCTCAGCAATTGCTCAGCGAAGGCGTCTCACGGGTGATCGTGGTCGCCGAAGAGCCAGCGGGTCATGTCGGCGGTCTGCCTGCAGGCGTCGACGTCCGCCATCGCGACGACATGGACAGCGTGCAACGCGAGTTGAGCGCGATTCCTGGTGTCACGGCGCTCATCTACGATCAGCTTTGTGCAATTGAGAAACGCCGCCAGCGCAAGCGCGGCGAACTGCCGGCGATCGTTAGGCGGGCTTTTGTCAACGAGCGGGTCTGCGAGGGTTGCGGCGATTGTGTCGAACGCTCGCAATGCGCGGCACTGATGCCCGTGCGCACGCCCTTGGGCAGCAAACGCCGTGTCGATCAGTCAGCGTGCAACGCCGACATGTCCTGCCTGCTCGGCTTCTGCCCGAGCTTTGTCAGTGTCGAAGGCGGCAGCCTGCGCAAGCCCGAGGCGCCTGAACTGCAAATGGACGATCTGCCTCATCCGGTCGTGCCGAGCAAAGAGGAGGTCTGCAACATCATCGTCAACGGCATCGGTGGCACAGGCGTGGTGACAGTCGGTGCCATCCTCGGCATGGCAGCCCATCTTGAGGCTCGTGCTTGCACGGTGCTCGACAACACCGGCATCGCCCGCAAGGGTGGGGCAGTTTCAATCCATGTGCGGCTGGCAGAGCGACCCGACGAGCTCGTGAGCACGCGCATCGTCGACGGGTCCGCGACACTGGTGATCGGCGCCGACCTGGTAGTCACGGCAGAGTCGGCTGCGCTGGCAAAGGTGGCTCATGGACACACTCTGGTCGTGCTTAACAGCGATGCGTTGCCGACCTTGAACCAGCGCCTCGATCCCGATGCGGTCTTCGACCCGGCACCGTTGCTGCGCGCGATCACGCTGGCCGCCGGTGATGGCCAGACGCGCACGCTAAACGCCAGTCAGATCGCGTTGCGCCTGATGGGTGACACGATCTATGCGAACATGCTGATGCTCGGCTACGCTTGGCAACTGGGCGGCATTCCCCTGTCGCTGGCGGCGCTGGAGCGGGCCATCGAACTCAATGGCAACGCCGTGCAGGCCAATGGTCGAGCTTTCGCCATCGGACGCATGGCGGCATCGCGCCCCCAAGTGATCGCGCGGGCAATCAGCGTAGAGACGGACGTTGACGCCAGGCTGCCCGAAGATATGAGCCTTGAGGAACTGGCGGCGCTGCACGCGCGCCTGCTGACCGACTACCAGGACAGCGCCTACGCCCAGCGCCATGCGCAGCTCGTGCAGCGGGTCAGCGCTGCAGCGGCACGCGCGGGAGTTGTCGGCGACGCACTGACGCGCAGCGTCGCCCAAAGTTACTTCCGCCTGCTGGCGATCAAGGATGAGTACGAGGTGGCGCGTCTGTACACCGACGGCGAATTCGCGCGCCAGATCGAGGCACAGTTCGAAGGGGGCTACCGTATTCGCTATCACCTGGCACCGCCCTTGTTCGCGCGTCGCGATCCGCACACCGGGCATCTGCAGAAGCGCAGCTACGGCCCGTGGATGGGCCTGCCGCTGCGACTGCTGGCGAAATTGCGCCCATTGCGCGGGACGATCTTCGATCCCTTCGGCTACACCAGAGAGAGCAGAGCGGAACGCCGCCTGATCGGTGAATACGATCGCGCCATGGAGAAGATTCTTGTGCTTCTGACGCCTGAAAACCACGGGCTTGCGCTGGAGTTTGCACAACTGCCCGGACGCATGCGCGGCTACGGACACGTCAAGGCGCAGAACGTCGCCGTGGCAAAGCGCCGCGGTGCAGAAATCCTCTCCGCCATGGCGGTTTCATAGGACCAGACATGGATACAACAGCCTCCACATCGAATTTCGGGCAGGTCGATGCAGCCTTCATCTCGGCCCTGCGCGAACAGCTTGGCGAGCGCGTGGTGACTTCGCTGGCGGTGCGCGAGCAGCATGGCAGCGACGAGTCATATCACCAGGGGCAGGCACCGGACGCCGTCGTCTATGCGAAGTCCACGGCGGAGGTTGTGGTTGTTGTGCGCCTGTGCGCGCAGCGGCGCGTGCCCATCGTCGCCTATGGTGCCGGCACTTCGCTGGAAGGCCAGGTGGCCGCTGTCTGCGGCGGGGTGTGCATCAACCTGTCGCAGATGGACAAACTTCTGGCGCTGCACGAGGCGGACATGGATGCGGTTGTCGAGGCCGGCATCAGTCGCGAGGCGCTCAACCGTCAACTGCGGCAGTCGGGCTTGTTCTTCCCCGTCGATCCCGGTGCCAATGCCACCCTTGGCGGCATGGCCGCAACCCGCGCCTCGGGCACCAACGCCGTGCGCTACGGCACGATGCGCGAGAACGTGCTGGCGCTGGTCGTGGTCCTCGCCTCGGGCGAGGTGCTGCGCACCGGCACCCGGGCGCGCAAGTCGGCAGCGGGATACGACCTGACGCGCCTGTTCGTTGGCTCGGAAGGAACCCTGGGCATCATCACCGAACTCACCGTGCGACTGCAGGGCGTACCCGGAATGATCGCCGCCGCGGTGGTGCCGTTTCCCAGCGTGGCGGGCGCAGTGCAGGCGGTGATCACCATCATGCAGATGAGCATCCCGATGTCGCGCATCGAGTTCCTCGACGAACTGCAAATGCAGGCCATCAATCAGTATTCGCATACAGACTTTGCCTGCAAGCCGACGCTGTTCATGGAGTTTGGCGGCTTTGACGCCGCGGTTGCCGAGCAGGTCGCAGCAGTGAGGGAAATCTGCGCCGACCATGGAGCGGCTGACTTCCAGTGGGCGAGCGACCCAGCCGAGCGCGAGAAACTGTGGGAGGCTCGCCACAAGGCCGCTTACGCGGCGATGGCATTGCGACCCGGCACCCGCGCCTGGGCCACCGATGTCTGCGTGCCGATCTCGCGCTTGGCCGAGTGCATCGCCGGCGCGCGCGAGGATGCAGCGCTAGCCCCATTTCCGACCATGGTCGTCGGCCATGTCGGCGATGGCAACTTTCATTTGCCCATGCTCGTCGACGGTGACAATCCGGCCGAGGTCGAGGCCGCCAAGATCCTCAATGCGCAGGTGGTGCGTCGCGCGTTGCAGATGGACGGGACCTGCACCGGAGAGCACGGCATTGGCCTGGGCAAGATGGACTTTCTGCTGGCCGAGCATGGTCCCGCTGCGATCGCTGTCATGCGCGCCATCAAGCAGGCGCTGGATCCGCAAGGCATCATGAATCCGGGCAAGATGTTCGCTAAATCCTAAAAAGAGAAATTCTCAATGATCGAGCACAAGCACGTCAGTGTTCCCGCC